>CAZGUV010000001.1:0-2550 GCA_964528735.1 uncultured Candidatus Saccharibacteria bacterium
CTTTCAACAAGCACACCAGTCGTAAACTACGGTGGTACCGCGACACTCACTTGGAACACATCAAATACACACAGCGTCACCATAGATAATGGCGTCGGTGCTGTGCAGGCAAGTGGTTCATATATTATCGGCAACATCACTTCACCTCGCACGTACACACTTACTGCGGTTGGAAATGGCGGTACACGTACCTGCCAGACTACAGTGACAGTACAAGGCACAACTGGATATATTCCTCCAATAAACAATGGTGGATCATCAGCAAGTTGTGGGATTACAGTACAGCCAGATGGTGTCGGCGGATACACACTTGCGTGGTACACACAAAATGCAATCCTCGCGTCAATCTCAGGAATTGGAAATGTTGGCAAGACTGGAACATACGCAATCACACCTATGCAAAATACTGTCTACACCATGACTGTTCGAGGATATGATGGTTTGGAGCGAACATGCCAGGCAACAGCATACGCAACAGGTACATCAGGTAGTGGTACCGGTGGCGGATACGGAGGTGTCTACTACGGAAACGGAAATGGATACGGCTACGGTACCGGATATGGTCACTACGGCTACGGCAACGGGGGTACATCAGGAGGCGGAGTTCCTCTTACAGGAGTTCCATACACTGGTGCTGAAGATTATGTCTACCCACTCTTCATCGCGGCATTCATGATCACTGCATTCTACGCAGCAACACGAGTACAGAAGCGAATTGCACTCTAATTATAAGCATCGAAAACACCGCGTGAGTCGAGAGGCTTACGCGGTGTTTTGTGTATAAAAAAACGTAGCATTGAAGATGCTTGCTATACTATGGTGATGTCGGTGACTCAACGAGCTTGTCTTCTTTTTCTACTTGTGCTCCAGCCATACAATGCGCTCGCTGGATTTGATATTGGCATGGTGGGGAATAGTCTATTCTGGGTCGGACTCGCACTGTGGAGTGCACTTATCGCGTGGTTTATATATACCCATCGTGCATCGCTTGGAAGAAAAATATTTTCTATACTTAAATTTGCATTTGCACCACATACTAAGCGAGCGATTGTTGTGTCTGCTCCGAAATATAGGCCCTATGTAGAGACAACTCATGTGGTAGACGCACTTGCACATCGTGCAGAAACATTTCTCTCTTCTGCAAAGTCTGGTGTTCATAGTGCAGGGCATGCGACTCGAGATGCCTTGAGCATCCTTGAGAGGGATGCTGATTCGGCAATCAGTGCTGCGCAGCGACAGATGAAACGTATACGAGGTACAACAACACTTGCTGATAGAGTGCACAACATGAAGCGAATGTTGATGAAGCAACCGAAAAAAGGAGTTGTGCAGCAAGTATCGACTCATGACGATGCACACCATACGCGAAAAAAAGTACAGGTGCTCGCAGATGCTCATCGTGCGTTGATTCGTGCGAAAAATGCCCAGCATGACTTACCTCAAGTCGGCGCGTATGCTCAAGAGGGGCATACTCCACTCATACCTACATCCACAGAAGATGTGCCAAAGGAGAACGTATGGGTGCAAGCGGTAGCACCATCAGTCCCTAAAAAAGATGTGCATGCACCTCAGCCTGCTCCACAGCAGACACAGAAAGTAGTGGAAAAGACACAATCAGCACCAGAGCACGTGGTATCTCCAGTACAGCCTGCGCATCCCGTCAAAAGCCATGAGATTGTTGATCGTAGTACACAGACTTCAGCGACAAAAGATGAGCTCGTGCTGGATACATCAGGTCCAGTCCCGAGATTGGTGCTTACACGTAAGCGCGTATAAGTTACGATGTTTTGAGTGCTCGTGATGCAATCTCCTGTGTGACACGTGCAGAAAAAGCTTCAAGCGTCTCCACTACACCCTTAGTTCCAGCATCACGGCTTTCAATAGATACGCTTCCGGAGTTTTTTTCGGTGTCACCAACGACGAGAATGTAGGGAACTCGCATCCCCTTTGCGGTACGAATACGCTTGCCGAGCGTGTCATCGGGCGCAGAAACACTTGTTCTAATGTGTGCATCTGCAAGCACGCGAGCAACTTCATTTGCATAGGTATGCTGTTCTTCAGAGACAGGGATAACAACAACCTGTTCGGGAGCGAGCCAGAGCGGAAATGCTCCAGCAAAGTGCTCTATCGCAACTCCAAGAAATCGCTCAAGTGATCCAGAGATTGCACGATGAATAACCACAGGTGTTTCTTTTTTACCTTCCTCGTTTACAAAGCTCAACTCGAAGCGTGAGGGTTGAACGAAGTCACACTGGATAGTCGAGAGCTGGTGTTCACGTCCAATCGCGTCCTTAAACATAAAATCAAGTTTCGGTCCGTAGAAAGCAGCTTCACCGGGTCCTTCAAAGTAAGGAAGCTCTTTTGATTTACAAACATTGACGAGCGCCTGCTGAGCCTTTTCCCAGTTCGATTCTTCTCCAAGCCATTTACTTGCATCATCGTCTCGAAGC
The DNA here is from genome assembly GCA_964528735.1 of uncultured Candidatus Saccharibacteria bacterium. Taxonomy (GTDB): domain Bacteria; phylum Patescibacteriota; class Minisyncoccia; order Phycocordibacterales; family UBA2100; genus CAYNND01. Next base: position 2,451 of record CAZGUV010000001.1, read on the forward strand.
GAGAGTCGTACGCGATACCCTTCAAGCATCCCCATAATCCCAAAGAATTCCTTGATGATATCAACCATGGTGCCCGCTTCTTGTTCGATTTGCGATACTC
>CAZGUV010000001.1:2560-34918 GCA_964528735.1 uncultured Candidatus Saccharibacteria bacterium
CTGCAATAGATGTGTCCATCATCTTGTGTGATAGAGCGTACACGAGTCAATCCTGAGAGTTGCCCAGTCTTTTCATCGCGGTACACAGTCGCGGGCTCAAAGTATCTGACAGGCATATCACGATACGAGAATTGGTTATCTGCATAGAGTTGCATGTGGTGCGGGCAGTTCATCGGTTTTACATAAAACTTTTCCTTTGAGGTACCGCCCCAGACAGAGAACATATCTTCCATGTATTGTCCTGCATGCCCCGATGTCTCGTAAAGCGCTTCTTTTGCAAGATGTGGTGTCCATACCCATTCGTATCCACGTGGGCGATGGAGTTCCCAGAGGTAATCGGTGAGGACTCGTCGCATCGTGTTTCCGTTCTTTTGAAAGAGTGGTAGTCCAGAGCCAACAAGATCGGATATGGTGAATAGTTTGAGTTGCTTTGCGAGGATGCGGTGGTCACGCTTTTTTGCCTCCTCTTGCTGCCATACATACTTTTCAAGTTCTTCTTTTGTGGCAAATGCGAGTCCATAGATACGGGTGAGCATCTGATTTTCTGCACTTCCTCGCCAGTATGCGCCTGCAATGCTCGTGAGTTTAAACGCATCGGTGTCTATCTCTTTTTGAGGATTCTCAGCGTGTCCACCGCGGCAGAGGTCAGTGAGTGTCCCGCAAGTGTAAAACGTAATCGTTTCGCCTTTCGCCTCAAGTTCGTTGATGAGTTCGATTTTGTAAGGGTTGTCTTTGAAGAATGCACGTGCCTCGTCAGGAGTTTTAACTTCATGTTTCCACTCGGTCCATTTGTTCAGTGTCTTGAGCATCTTCTTCTGAATTTCCTTGAGGTCGGCATCGCCAGGTGTTGCACCACCTGAAAAGTCAAAATCAAAATAGAAGCCAGTTTCAATCGCGGGACCAATCGTTGGTTTTGCGTGCGGGTAAAGTTCCTGTACTGCAGCGTTCAAGAGGTGAGCGAGTGTGTGTCGAATGTTTTCAATTGAACTCATATAATTTTCTTTACCCTTGTAAAAATGCAAAGCGCCCTGGAAATCATTCTCAAACACGAGAGTGATTTCCAGGGCGATCTGTGGTCGCGGTTCCACCTAGATTTAGTAGCTATTGCTACTCTTTTTGTACAGATTAGGGTTTCCCGTAATAACCTTCGGTTGGTAGCCGAAGCAATCTCTGTACCTACATAATAAATAGAGAAGCTGTTCTGTCAACTAATAAGCGGTTTTACAGCCTCAACGAGAATACTTTTTTCACCATTACGACTCGATATTTTACCCTTCAAAAGTGCGCAGGTTCCCACATTGAGGTGTGCCCGTGAGTTCAAAAAAACTTCAGGGAAGCAAACGCATTCGATAGTATCTGTGTAATCACTCACACGTACGAAGGCCATGCGGTCACCCTTTTTTGTCAGGATGGTTCGAACGTCTTCGATAAGTCCTGCGATAACGGTAGTGACACCGACATGCATGTCGTGTTTTGTTGCGTGTATGTCTGGCTTGCCCTGTAGTTGAGTTTTGAATGCATCGAGTGGGTGACCTGAGACATAGAGTCCCAACAAGTCTTTCTCCCATACAAGTTTCTCTGTAAGTGATGAATCAGGCGCTTCGATAAGATTGAGTGTTGAGGATTGGGACGAGCCAAAGAGAGAATCTTGGTTTGAGTCTGCAGTGATTTCCTTGCGGAATGAGAGAAGCTCTTCGAGGTTTTTTAGGAGCATGCCTCGCGTGCCGTATGAATCAAGTGCTCCAGATTTAATAAGAGCTTCAAGCGCTCGTTTGTTTAAGTTCTTATCTGGAACTCGAGTCAAAAAGTCGACAAGGCTTGTGTAAGGTCCGTTTTGCTTTCTTTCTTCAACAATCGCCTCTGCAATTCCTTCGCCAAAGTTTTTAATAGAGTTGAGTCCAAAGCGGATAGTGCGCTCTTGTGTGGTAACTACAGAAAATACGGGGTAGCTTTCATTCACATCTGGTGGGAGAACTGTTATTTTCATTGCATCACATTCCTTTACGATTTCTGCAATTTCCTCGACATCACCCGCATCAGCAGTCAGAAGGGCAGACATGTATTCAAGAGGGAAGTTCGCCTTCATGTATGCTGTCTTGTACGCAAGGTTTCCGTAGCTTGCCGCATGCGCTTTGTTGAATCCGTACGCAGCAAATGTTTCTATTTGCTCCCAAAGCTTTTGGATAGTATCGGGTTTCATGCCGCGTTCTGCGCAGCCTTTCATGAAAATTTCCTTTTGCGCAGCCATTTCCTCTGGGATTTTTTTACCCATCGCTTTTCTGAATTTGTCTGCATCAAGCCAGCTGTAACCAGCGAGCTGTATCGCAATCATGAGCACATCATCCTGATAGGTGATAATCCCGTAACTTCGGTCAAGGATTGCTTCCATGCGAGGGTCAAGGTATTTGATGCGTGAAGAGTCGCGCTTACGAGCGATGTACTCAGGAATGAATTCCATAGGTCCCGGACGATAGAGTGCGACCATCGCGTTGAGGTCAAACACTGAAGTGGGTTGGAGTTCCTTCAGATACTGTGTCATTCCCGATGAAGCGAACTGGAATACTCCCTTCGTTCGTCCTTCAGAGAGCATCGTAAAAGTCAGTGAATCGTCCATCGGCAGATTATCAATATCGATATCAATGTTTTGTATACGTTTTACTCGTTTGATTGAATCTGCAAGAATCGCGAGGTTTTTAAGTCCGAGAAAGTCGAATTTCAGAAGTCCTGCATCTTCAACTGAATACATGTCGTACTGAGTAATTATCTTTCCACCTTTTGGATCGAGTTGGATAGGAGTAAAGTCAGTTGTCGGTGTCGGTGCCATTACTACACCAGCAGCGTGTACTCCGACATGCCGCGCGTTACCTTCTATTTTTTGTGCATATTCGAGTATTTGTCTGACTACCGCATCTTTTTTTTGGAGCTCTTTCAGTTCGGGCTCACTTTCAATTGCTCCTGCTATGGTGACAGGGAAACCTTGTGCGCCAAACGGAATGAGTTTTGCAATCTTGTCTCCTATTGAGTATGAGTGTCCTAATGCGCGGGCGACATCACGAACTGCAGCGCGTGCCATCATTGTTCCAAATGTTCCAATTTGCGCGACGTGGTCATCGCCGTAGGTCTTTCGAGCGTATTCAATAAATTCATCCCGCTTATCATCGGCGACGTCCATATCAATATCCGGGGCGGACGGTCGATCAGGGTTTAAGAATCGTTCAAATGGAAGATTATAAAAAAGTGGGTTTACTGTCGTGATACCCATAAGGTACGACGTGAGTGATCCAGCGGCAGATCCTCGAGTATTGGTGAGTATTTTCGATTCTCTCGCATGGCGCATCAAATCAGCAACCACAAGAAAGTACGGCGAATAACCTTTTTTTGAGATTACAGAAAGCTCATAATCAAGTCGTGTTCGAGTTTCTTCATTTTCGTTCACCCCACGGAGTGCGAAACCTTTGTATGCCTCAGTCCTGAGCATTTCATCATGGGTCATCCCTTTTGAAAGAGGGTATGCTGGAAATACCCATGCACCAAGTGGTATCTCAACTGAGCATCGTGAGGCAATTTCTTCTGTGCGTGCAACAAAGTCAGGAAATTTTGCGAATGCTTTACTCGCGTCTTCGTTGTGCAAGTATGAAAAATCATCTGCGCTCTCCTCATCTTCTTGGGTAAGCACAGTGTTCGTCTGAATTTTTACGAGTAGTTCGCGTGCGACCCTGTCTGAGGGGTCAAGATAGTACACTTCTCGTGATGCGAAAATTGGTATCGATTGTTCGGTGCTGACAGTGCGTATGGCATCGAGTAAGGCACTATTATGAAGAACAGTCGGATGATACGCATACTCGATGTACAGTGAACCACCAAATATTGACTTGAGCTCAGTAATTCGGTGCATGTCTGAGCCTGTGTGCGTTACGATTGCACCATACGTAGGAATATATGCAATGAGTCCTTCGCTGTGTTCACGCAAAAGCGCACCGTCAACACGAGGTTTGATGAAAAAGCCTTCAAGGGATGCTCGAGATACAAGTTTTACAAGATTTTTGTAGCCTGCGATGTTTTGTGCAAGTAGTACGATTCTTTGTACTGGAGTGTCAGTGCCGTGCTCTGTGTCGGTGCGTGAGCGAGGAGCGAGGTACAGCTCAACACCAATGATTGGTTTGATACCTGCTTTCTTGCATTCCTTATAGAATTCAATGGTGCCGTACATGTTCCCGAAGTCGGTAAGTGCTAGAGATGTATGTCCTGATGCCTTCGCTGAATCAATAAGATCGCTCAGTTTCGGCAGGGCTTCAAGCAGTGAGTAGTGTGAATGGGTATGCAGATGGGTGAACATGTGAGCAGTATATCGCAAAACAGTGAGCCTTTCGAAATCGCGAGTGATACACTACCTCTGATGCGATACATCGTGGGTATTGATGAGGTGGGGCGAGGACCGCTTGCAGGGCCTATAACTGTTGGGGTGGTGTGTATTCCTGCGCACCATACATGGAGGCACTATAGAGGGCTTCGGGACTCAAAAAAACTTACAGAAAGAATGCGTGAGGAGTGGTTTAAAAAAATCCGCACGCACGATGGCGTAAGAATTTCAGTCGCGTCAGTTTCTGCAAAGACTATAGATGCGATAGGTATTGCGCAGGCAGGGAATCGAGCCGCGAGACAGGCACTAAAAAAAATTGGTGTTGCTCCGCATGAGTGCGTTGTCCAACTCGATTATGGTCTCGCTGTAGAGAAGCGATGGAATCAGAGAGCGTATGTGAAGGGTGATGAACGGTTTCCCGCTATTGCACTCGCGTCAATTTGTGCAAAAGTGACTCGTGATGCATATATGAAAAAAATGGCACGCGTCTACCCCTGCTACAAGTTCGATATCCATAAGGGGTACGGGACTGCTATGCACCGAGCGTTGATCAAAGGGAACGGTATGTCCACGCTTCATCGGAAGAGTTTTTGTAAGAACGTGTATACTATATAAATGCCAGCACCTGAGATACAGCCAAATCGTATCTACAAAAAGCTTCCTGAGGGGCACGATCGACTCGCCCAGCGACTCCTTGGTGGTAATCCAATCACCGTTGAGCTCGGCTCACAGAGACACACCGCATCTGCGCTTGATATAATTTCTATTCCACCTGCACCAGACAAAGTGCTCATCGAACAGTGTGCGTCGATGTTGCAGCTGACTCCTCAAGAGCGTGATGCATTTCTTGCGCCAAGTGATGCAAAGCTATCACCTGAAATGCAAGCGCTCCGCGAAGAAATTTTCAGAAAAATAAACCAAGCAGCAAAAGAATCGGTTGAGTATAACCTTGAAGAATTGTATTTTGATTTTTCTGACTATTACAATCCTCAGAAACCGATACGCTCGCACAAAGACATTATCTCATTTATGAGGATGACTTCTCTGTATCGAACAGATTCACGAAAACGCGTGGTCAGTGCAAACTATTGCCAACTTCTTTCAGATGTTGTTGCTCGGTATGAAATCTTGAAGCGAGAGTTTGGAACTTTGATAGAAGAATCAAACTATGTACATGATGTGTTTTACGCACGAGGTGAGTTTGCGGGGGGTCCACGAACGATTGACCCAATACGCCGTGATGACCTGAGGGATCATTCACTCGAACCAGCGGTTGTGTACCTCCAACCAGCATTCACGCCCTACAACCATGCTCCGATGAGAGGTGTTGTCGATGTGCTTACTAAAGGCCGCGGGAAGCGGGTTCAAAGTGCACACTCAAAAACTGTTCGTGATCCACTGGTGCGAGCATCTGAGGCTGGTAAAGATGCAATTGGCGATATCTACGAATGCAGACGAGAACAAGCAGTCCCTCTCGTCTTGCAACTTGTCAGTCGGTTGTTCGCAGCTCCTCTTAATGCAAAAGGCATTATTATTGAGAACGATGGATTTTTTTCGCGAGAGGAATCATCACATGCGAGCTACTCGCTAAGGAGTGAATTTGGTCCAATGAATGCGCCACGGATTATGGACAACGACATGAATACAAATTCAGGAGGTTATACTGCAATTAAAATTAGGGGATCAATTCATACCAAAGTACCAAGCACGGGTGAGCAGAGAGTGAGGGATATTGAAATTCAGATTGTACCAAAAGGAAATAGAAATAATGACGGTATGCGTAACTGGCATATTTATCAGATGGTGAGAAAGATTGCGGAGGTCACTCGCAAACGAGGTGCCGTGCCAATGCGGCAATTCGAGCAGTACCTAGAAGACGCATCAAAAAGCTCAGGAATACCGAAAGACGCGATACTCAAGGGCGTCACTGACCGTATTTCACAAGTACATAGCCCGACACGAAATGGCATTTCGCATATTATTTCAAACTCAGTCTATAACCGATTGAAGCATATCCCGGGGCTCGTGAGCGAAGAGTGGCTGAGGGCAGTGCTCTACGCGATAGAGCGAGGCAAGGCAATACATATCTACAAGGAGCGAAAAGAGGAACGGAAGAGTAAAGAAAAGTTGCAAAAAAGAAGAAAATAAGTATACTCCTCATCCATGGTAGTACGCATGCGCGCAACGCGCTCACATAGAAATAACCGTCGCAGTCACCACGCCCTCAAGGGTCCACGACTTTCGACATCTCCTGAAGGAGTTGTACATCTCCGCCACCGAGCATATCTCGTTAATGGTGTGTACATGTACCGAGGACGAACACTTGGTAAGCCACAGAAAACTGCTGCTCCAAAGGTAGAGAAGAAGGCGGCTCCTAAGTCAAAGAAGAAAGTAGCTGGAAAAAAGGCTGAATAATGAATCATGACGATGCGCACGAGACATTTCGCGCGTACGATAGTGCTCCAAGCGCTCTTTGAGTACGATTCACAAGGCTTTAATGGCGACCCATTGCCTATACTTCATACAACTCTTGAGGAGTATTCGCCTAACTCACCGCACCGCTCATACATGGAGCAGCTCATCAAGACGATTGTGGCAAAGCAGTCAGAGATTGATGCGATCATCATTAAAGCGGCACCAGAGTGGCCAATCGAGAAAATCGCAGTCATAGATAGAAACGTATTGCGACTTGGACTCTGCGAACTCCTGTTTGGTGATAGAAATGATGTTCCGCCAAAAGTCGCTATCAATGAGGCGATTGAGCTCGGCAAAGAGTTTGGGGGTGAATCAAGTGGACGTTTTGTGAATGGAGTGCTCGGCGCGGTCTATCGAGATATCGGAGAGCCTCAAAAGGAAGAGGGTGGAAAAAGAACCGCTGATGAAAAAGAACTTCCCACCGAAGAACTAGTGGGGGCGGTAGTGTATGCAAAAGGTCACAAAGAGCATGAGCTATTTGTTGCGCTCGTGCATGATGTCTTCGGGTACTGGACGCTTTCAAAAGGAAAGCTCAATGAACACGAGCAACCTGAAGCTGGTGCGCTTCGAAAAGTGCTTGAGGAAATCGGCATAGAGGGAAGTATACGAGAGCCACTCGGAGAGAATGAATATATCGCGCATGAACCAGGAACTGGAAGGCGCCGACGAAAGGCAACCTATTTCCTCGTCGAAGCCCCATTTGTTGATATCAAGCTAAAACAAGGAGGAGGACTCGATGATGCTCGATGGTTTCGACTTGCTGAAATCGGAGCACTCAAATTCTATGATGACCTTATCCCAGTCATCACTCGTGCAGTTACTACACTTGCATCTATTACGTAATATACTGAACGTATGAAACAGGTTCACGGTTTTCTTACACACGCACAAGTGTCCTTCGCAAATGATGCACTTTTGCGCACCGCGTTCACTCACCGATCATTTTTGAATGAGATGAAGCGCGACCCTGAGACGGGCGCATTGCTCGAACATAACGAGCGTCTAGAATTTCTCGGCGACGCAGTGCTCGAACTTGTTGTAACCGAGTTTCTTTTTGCAAAATATCCTGATAGACCAGAGGGTGAGCTCACCGCAATCCGAGCAGCACTTGTAAATACGGTTAGTATTTGTGAAGCAGCGAAGCAGTTGCAGATGAACGATTTCCTCCTGCTTTCAAAAGGCGAAGCTCGAGACACAGGACGTGCGCGAGATGTAATTCTCGCGAATGCATTTGAAGCATTTATCGGTGCGCTCTATATTGACCAAGGCTACATCGTGGTAAGGGATTTCATCGCGCGTGCGCTTTTTGCAAAAACTGATGAGGTAGTTTCTAAGCGTCTGTGGCAGGATGCAAAAAGCCGTTTCCAGGAAATGGCGCAAGAAATTCACAGCATTACGCCAACATACAAAATTGTAGGTGAGACAGGTCCAGACCACGATAAGCAATTCGTCTCAGCGGTATACATTGGAGAGGACAAAATCGCTGAAGGGGCGGGAAAGTCAAAGCAGGAAGCTGAGACTGCAGCAGCACGTGCAGGACTTGAAGCAAAGGGCTGGTAGTTTTTCTGTGTACGGTTGCTCTTTCAGGTCCTCAAAATAATGGTATTATCTCCCTATGCTGAAGGAGATTCGGATTCAAGGCTTCAAATCTTTTGCTAAGAAAGGCGATATCATCTTCTCTTCTCCAATAGTTTCAATCGTCGGGCCAAATGGTTCTGGTAAATCAAATGTCGCTGAAGCGTTTCGCTTTGTGCTCGGCGAGCAATCGATGAAGGCAATGCGTGGAAGTAAGGGTGAAGATCTTATCTGGAACGGAAGCAGTGCAGTTGCTCGTGCAAACAAAGCATCAGTTGAAGTAGTGTTTGATAACACTCAAGGACTTTTTCCGTACGACTTTTCTGAAGTGACAATTCAACGCGCAGTATATCGTGATGGGCAAAACGAATATAGTATCAATGGCTCAAAAGTACGACTGAAAGACATTCATGAGCTTCTCGCAAAGGTTCATATTGGAAGCTCTGGTCACCACATTATTTCTCAGGGTCAGGCAGATAAGATTTTAAATGCGTCACCGAAAGATAGACGAGAGATGCTTGAAGATGCGCTCGGTCTTACTGCGGTAGAGTTAAAACGCGAGGAGTCAATACGGAAGCTTCAAAAAACAAAAGATAATAGAACCCAAGTTGATTTACTGAGGCGAGAAGCAGCACCGCGACTTCGCATGCTTGAAAAGCAAATTGAAAAAAAGCAAAAGCTTGATGGGCTCCAAAAGGATCTTGCAGAGCGAGGAGCGCTCTATCTTGCACGCGAAGGGAGTTATATAACCTTTACTGCAAAAGAGTTGCTTCAACAAAGCCAAGAGCCTCGGCAGCGTCTTGATCGCTCAGAGGAATTACTGCAGCGTGAGCGACTTCTTTTTCAGCAGGATTCAATGCGATCTTCGAAAGAAGAAGCGCGGCGAGCACTTGCAGAAGAGCGTATTCAGCTCGAACAAAAATTGCGTGAACTTAGACATGCGCAGAGTGAAAGAGAGCGCGAGCTGGGGAGTATCGAGGGAAAGCTCAGTGTGCTCTCTGAACCCCAAGCGTCTGAGCCAGATGCGATAACGGTATCTCGAACACAGGTACATGCGTTGCGTGACGGTATAACATCAGTCGTAGAGGAAGTTGAACAGACTCAAGAATACAAATCCGCATTTTATTCATTGCGTACACTCGCGTCACATTTTGTTGATGCGTGTACAAAAGTAACTACGCGTCAGCATAGCCCAGAACATCTCATTGCTTCACTCAAAACTCGCAAATCTGAGATTGAGTCAGGCAGAGAGCAATTGAGTGAAGAAATTCGCATAGTGAGCGAGCGACTAACGTATGTGACTGCGGACGAGCAGCGTTCACAGTCTGGGGGCGGTGATCGTGAAAAGACCGTATTGGTGTTGACTGCAGAGGTAAGCGAGCTCCGTTCGCAGGTACGTGAGTTTGACATGAAGGCGGAAGTGATTGCTCGGGATAAAAGACTTTTTGAGGAAAATGTGCGCGAACTCGTTACTCTTCTTGATACACAGCTTTCACTTCCTGAGTACTCAGAGGCGCTTCGTATAGAGGGAGCAGATAGAGTGCGACAAGAGACTGAGAGGCAATCACTTGAACGTCTCAAAATTAAGATTGAAGAGATTGGAACTGTGGGGGAGGAGATTGCGAAGGAATACGCTGATGCATCTGCACGTGACGCGTTTTTGGCACGCGAATTAGAGGACCTCACAAAAGCAGAACAATCGCTGCTGACACTCATTGATGAGCTTGAAGCTGAGATGACAGAAAAGTTTTCTCACGGGGTGAAGGAGGTGAACGAACAGTTCACTCGTTATTTCTCTGTACTTTTTGGTGGCGGAGAAGCTTCGCTTGTTGAGACAAAAGAGCAGAAGAAGATACGAGGCGAAGACGGTGAAGAAGAGGAAGGAGAAGTCGAGCTCGGTGTCGATGTTCGTGTACATTTGCCACGAAAAAAAGTCTCAACACTTTCTATACTTTCCGGCGGTGAGCGTGCACTTACTTCTATCGCACTGATTTTTGCGATGTCTCAAGTAAACCCGCCACCATTTATCATTCTTGATGAAACAGATGCGGCACTCGATGAGGCAAATAGCGCACGATATGCAGACATGATTCGTCTGCTCTCTGAGCATAGCCAGCTTATCGTGATTACACACAACCGAGCGACGATGAATTCCGCAGGTGTTTTGTATGGAGTTACGATGGGAAGCGATGGAGTTTCAAAACTTCTCTCTGTACAGCTTGAGGAAGCTCAGCGTGTAGCAAAGTAGCATGAAATATATACTCGGACTTCTTCTCTTCGCATTTACTCCATTTTTTGTGTTTGCGGTTGATATGTGCGAAGTCGGCTCAGTCTCTCCGGATGGTTTTGGTGCATTACCTATCACCCATAAAGCGAATGCAAAAGTCCCATACTCTGATGCGCGTCCGCGTGCATTTTCAATGATTGTTTTCCATGACCCCGGGAGTTCACAATGTGATCCTATTGCAATGTTAACGTATGGTCAGACCTACGATAAAAAGCGCGATGGTATGTTTGGGTATCACTTCTATATAGCGCGTGACGGCACTGTCTACCAAGGAGCGCCACTTTCAAAACGAACTAATCATGTATCTGGTTCATATCGCCGAACAAAAATGCAATATAGCAATAGCTCGGCGATAGGTATATCCCTCATGTGTGGTCATATGAAAATACCAGAGGCACAACTTGCTGCTGCGGTGCGCCTTGGGCACATGCTTCAAGTTGCCTACGGGATTCCTTCTGCGCGAGTCTTTGGTCATGGGGAACTTCAATACAATCGACTCCCCAATGAAGGGATTGTTGCAGCGAGGGCAACACGCACCACTCCGGCAGATGGTCATGATGTACTTACCGTAAAGCGAGCTCCTTCTGATGTACGAATATGCGCAATTGACGGCACGGTACCTACTCCGTGCAGCGGACAGAGTTGTGAGGTATTTGCGTCGGCGTCACAGAAAACGATTCAGGGCTTACCACCAGGTTTGTACAAAATACTTACCGGTAACAGTGGATATGAAATACCAAAAAATACACTTTCTGCATCATCGCGTATCCCACTTCCCAAAACTCGAGATGGGTATGGGCCAACAAGTATCTCAGGTTCAGTCATAGATACTGATGCTCGTGCATGGGGATATGGTGAGCAGCGGGCAGCGCCTCAACGAAAATCGACTGTCGACACCTCGACGCATTTTTCTAACCCACTCGATTCAATGGAGTTCTAGTCTAGAGTAATGATGCCTCAAGTTGGTTGCGGTCCTCTCGAATGCCTGAGAACGCAAAACGGACAGTATCTCCAAGTCTGAAAAGGGCGTCATCATTTTCAAGAGTGAGTGTTTTATCGTTGTAGTAGAGAAAGCCATACTCACGCATCTTTGATACATGCACGAAACCTTCTGCATGAGTTTCGGTATCACGTACAAATACACCGTAGGGCATGACTCCAGAAATTGTGCCGACACGCGGTTCGTTGAGTCTGTCCTTCCAGTATCGTACGAGCATATCTTTTATAGAATCTCGCTCTGCCTCTTGCGCGCCAATTTCCTGGAGTGTGTTTTTTTGCGTCAACGTTTTATACAGTGCAACTTCGCGAGCGGGGAGTTGCTTGTTGCTAAGGAGTGCTTTCAGGATGCGATGCACCATGATGTCGGGGTATCTTCGTATCGGAGAGGTAAAGTGTGTGTAGTATGTGAATCCAAGCCCAAAATGACCAGTGTTTTTATAGTCGTAGACCGCCTTTGGCATCGCACGCAAAAGAGAGAGATTTATACAATCGTACTCAGGTGTTCCTTTTGCGACCTCAAGGACATGCTCAATGGATTTCGAAGATACAAGGCCTTTGTGTTTATGTAACGTATATCCAAGAGCGTGGAGCAGTGTCTCAAGTACGCGCAATTTTTCGCCATTTGGGGAATCGTGTACACGGTAGACACCAATCAAATCGCGTCGTCGCTTCACTGTTTTATGCATATAGTGGGCAACAATCCTGTTTGCGAGCAACATACATTCCTCTATGACACCCATTGTTTCGTAGTACGGTTTGACGAATGCACTGACCGGTTCCTTATTTTTCCCCAAAGTAAATCCGATTTCTTCGGTGCCGAACTCGATAGCGCCATGCTTGAGTCGTTCAGCCTTTAATGCGCGTGCTATCGTGCGAATATGAGAAAGCTCTTTGTACATGACTCCCTTTTTTGTGTCGAGAGTCTCCTGCGCTTCTTTGTAGGTGAACCGCTTTCGTGAATGAATTATAGTACTCCCAATCCATTCATTATGTACTGTTCCTTTTGCATCAATCGTGACGATTACAGAAAAAGTCAATCTATCCTCATGTGGTTTCAGTGAGCAAATATCATTTGAGAGCTCCTCGGGAAGCATGGGAATAGTTTCGTCAACGAGATATACCGAGGTGCCTCTTTTTTGTGCTTCGCGGTCAATTACCGAATTGAATGGTACATAGTGAGATACATCAGCAATATGAATTCCCAGCTCAAAAAGCCCATGGGGAAGTGATCGTATTGAAAGCGCATCATCAAAATCTTGTGCGGTTTCAGGGTCGATAGTGCAGGTAGGTATCGCGCGCATGTCCCTCCTTCCATCAGGGCGTGCATGTAAGAGCTTTGCACCTTCTCGAGCACTTTTGATAAGGTCCTTTGAAAACGGTGCGGGCATTACAAATGCATGCTCTTTCTTTTGGGGCACTGTTCGCTCACCATACTTTTCGCTATTTTTTTTCTGTCGGGCAGAGTGCTTCATCACTGCGACTCTACCCCATGAATAGGGTAATGACTAGGGGACCTTTGACTCTTCTGTGCAATTCTGGTAGAGTACCCGCCATGTTAAGCATTCGATTACAGCGTACTGGCCGAAAGAACGACCCATCGTTTCGTATGGTAGTTACAGAGCACACAGAGGGCCCAAAGAGTAACAGCTTTGTTGAGCGACTCGGTAATTATCACCCAAAGACAAAAGCAATTCAGATTGATGCTGATCGCGTCAAATATTGGATTTCAGTAGGGGCAAAGGCAACAGGAACTGTGCACAATATGCTTGTTTCAAAGGGAATCATTAGTGGAAAGAAGATAAACGTCCTTCCACGAAAGACTCAGCCTAAAAAGGAGGAGGCAGCTGCGCCAGCCGCTGCAGCAACACCAGCTGAGACACCAGCAGCATAGTTTTCCACAGACAGTTGAATGTGGGGGTGCATCATTGCTATACTTAAAAAGCAGGTATAATTTATATTAGCTAGACAACCATTATGCAGCACGACGAAGCGTTCCTCGATTATGTAATAAAGGCTCTTGTAGACCATCCTGAGGCTGTAGTCATCACACGAACTGTTGATCAGATGGGAGTACTCCTTACGCTCACCGTGCACAAAGATGATATGGGTAAAGTGATTGGGCGTGACGGTGCAACAGCAAAAGCGGTTCGAACATTGCTCCGCGTTGCGGGTATGAAGAATGACGCACGAGTCAACCTCAAGATTAACGAACCGGAGGGAAGTGACCATGTTCGCGCAGAACGACCAGCGGCTTCACTCAATGAGACTCCAGCTGAGACCTACGTGCATACGAATCCAACACCAGCTCCCTCAGAGCGAATGAAAACAGTAGACGAAGTGCTTGCGGACCTTTAATTCACACATACAAGAAACCCGCTGAGCGGGTTTCTTTTTTAATACCCTCTGATAGTATCAATTGTATGGAACGCCCATCTCATTATGTCGGTTCATGCGGGCTCGTAGTACGAGATGGTGCATTGTTGCTCGGCAAAAGAAAAGGAAGCGCAGGTGAAGGCGAATGGGGGTTGCCGAGTGGTCATGTGGAACACGGTGAGCGGCTCGATGAGTGTGCGTTGCGAGAGTTGACTGAAGAAACAGGCATGACTGCGACAGGTGCTCGATTTGTGTCAGTCGTAAACGATCCTAAGCAGCCAACAGACAAGAACTATATCAATTTTGCCTTTTTGCTCGAAGGTGTTGCTGGTGATCCAGTCGTAGCTGAGCCTGAGCATTGCTCTGAGTGGAGCTGGTTTCCACTCACCAATTTGCCAGCCAACGTTTTTTACGGACATCGAGATGTAATTCGATTATTTATTGAACAGAAGACCTTTGAAGAAATTAAAACACAGCCATGAAAGTCTATTCACTCATAACACTTTTCCCAGAATCTGTTGCCCCATATTTGAATAGTTCTATTTTGAAGCGTGCGCAAGAATCAATAAAGCCGAAGGGGAGTAAGGCTGGAAGAAAGCCCGTCATTGCGATTCAGTATGAAAATCCTCGCGCGTATACAAAAGACAAACATAAGCGTGTAGACCAAAAGCCGTTTGCAGGAGGTCCTGGTATGGTTATTTCAGCCGAGCCAGTGCTGAAGGCTGTTGAAAAAGCAGTCACCACGGCACAAAAGAAATACAAAACCAAGAGGGCAGTAACAATCTTCCTTTCGCCAGATGGAGAACCATTTACACAAGAGGTGGCGAAGAAACTTTCCCGAGCGGAGCATATCGTGTTTCTCTGTGGGAGATATGAAGGAATGGATGAGCGAGTGCCGAAGATACTCAAAGCACAGAAAGTGTCTATTGGTCCGTATGTGGTAACAGGCGGTGAACTTCCTGCAGCGATGATGATTGATGCCATCGCGCGGCATGTCCCAGGAGTGTTGGGTGAATACGATTCACTTGAAGAGAATCGTCCTTCGTCACCAGAGGTATATACGCGTCCGGAAGTGTTTGTTTGGAAAGGAAAGAAGCACAGAGTACCTGCGGTGTTGCTCGGAGGAAACCACAAAGAAATTGATGCATGGAGAACCGGAAGACGAACTGGTAATACAAATCGAATCGAAATGCTCGCTGCAAAAGTGCGTGCTCTCTATGAGCTCCACAGTCCAAGTCGTGCTGATTGGTCAGATTGGTTGTACGAGCGTCATGTATTTGTTGTCGCTCAATATGCGCACAGACTTGCACGAAAGTACAAAGCACATGCAGATATAGTGCGCGCCGCAGGAATGCTCCATGATATTGCTGATGCTGTGATGAGTCGTTTTAATCCCGAACACAAGGAGGCAAGTGCACGCATTGCGCGAGATTTTTTGCGGGAGAGTGGTTTCTCAGAAAAGGAGATAAAAATAATTGTTGATGATGCAATGGCGAAGCATAGTTGTCTAGACGGTGTTGTGCCACATACACTTGAAGGTAAAATTGTCGCAACTGCAGATGCAATGGCGCATCTCGCCACTGATTACTATACACTCGCGCATCAGTACCTCCTTAAAGAGGGAAAGTCTGAGAAGGAAGCTCAGCGCTGGATGGAAACTAAGAAGAAACGTGATTTTGAAGACAAGATGCTCTTCCCAGAGGAAAAAAAGGAAATGAAGCGCTTTATATAGGCGCTTTGGAGGCGTGTTGCAGACGTCTCGTCTCTGTGCTATAAATCCTCAACGTTTCCTGCTTGAGTCGCGATTAAATGAAACGGTGGTTCTGTCTTTAATCACCGAAAGGGTTAACCTGTGCGTACGTACGAAGCAGGGGTTAGGACTTTCTTAATTCATTTTCGCATGTCGAAAAAGAACACTGTCGTCCAGAAGCGCTTTGGACGATTCACTGAGCCCCTCATGGAGCTCCCAGACCTCGTCGAGCAACAGCTCAAGTCATTTGAGCCACTTGCAAAAGAGGATATTAAACGTGTCATGTCTGAGTTTAGTCCTATCGAAGACTATTCACAGAAAAAGTTCAGCCTCGATCTTTCAAAGATTACACTCGGTGCGCCAGCGTATGACGAGCATCACGCAAAGCGCCGTATGCTTACCTACCAAGCACCACTCAAGGCAGTAGCGAAACTCACAAACAAGACAACAGGTGAGAAGAAGGAGCAGGAAATGTTTCTTGCAGAGTTTCCACTCATGACTGCGCACGGTACATTCATCATCAATGGTGTTGAGCGTGTGGTAGTGCCACAGCTTGCGCGTTCATACGGTGTATTTTTCCTCACATCAGAAATAAAGGGCAAGCGCTACTTCGGTGCAAAAATAATCCCAAGTCGCGGTGTCTGGCTTGAGCTTGAGTAAGAAGCTGAGAATGTTGTCGGTATCAAAATCGATCGAAAGAAGAAGATGTTTGTTACTTCAGTACTTCGCGCACTTGGTGCAAAGGAGGATGCTGATATCAAGAAATTGTTTGCAAAGGAAGACGAGTCAGTGCAAAAGGCAATCGCGGGAATGCTTGCTCGAGACCCAGCAAAGTCATACAACGATGCATGTATCGCAATCTATCGTACGATGCGAGATGGTGACTTGGCGACCGCAGACAACGCGAAAGAGTTTGTGCGCAACCTCTTTTCTCCAGAACGATACGACCTTTCACGAGTCGGACGCTACCAGTTTAATCAGCGATTCCACCTTTCTGTCGATGAAAAGTCACTCGCACAGCAAGTACTCACGCTTGAGGACTTTGTGCGCATCATCAGTCACATCATCCACTTGAACGTTACTCCTGGTTCTCAGGAAGATGATATTGACCACCTTGGATTCCGCCGTGTTCGCTATGTCGGTGAAATGCTTCAGCAGCAAATCCGACTTGGTATGTCACGACTCAAGCGAAACATCCAAGACCGTATGTCTACGGTAGACGCTGAGACGGTACAGCCACTTCAAATTGTAAATCCACGTCCATTTTCAGCAGCGGTAAAGGAGTTCTTCACTGGAAACTCTCTTGCGCAGTTCATGGATCAGCAAAATGTCCTCGCAGAGCTTGAACACCTTCGTACGCTTTCAGCGCTTGGTCCTGGTGGACTCACTCGAGAGCGAGCGGGCTTTGAAGTCCGTGACGTGCACACTTCTCACTATGGACGATTGTGTCCAATCCACACACCAGAAGGTCAAAACATCGGTCTTATCTTGCGCCTCGCTAGTTACGCACGACTCAATGAGTTTGGTGTCATCGAGACTCCGTATGCAAAAGTGAAGAATGGCGTCATCACAGGTGAAGTTGTCTACATGAATGCGCTCGACGAAGAGCAGTTGAAGATTGCTCACGCTGCAATTGCACGTGATGAAAAGGGAAAAATCAAAGAGAGTTTTGTAGAAGTACGTTACCGAGGAGAACCAGCACTTGTTCCAGCCGCGGAAGTTGATCTTATCGAAGTTGCGACAAACCAAGCATTCTCAGTTGCTACATCTATGATTCCATTCGTTGAGCACGATGAAGCAAACCGTGCACTCATGGGTTCAAACATGCAGAAGCAGGCGACTCCGTGCATCATTCCGATGTACCCAGTCGTTGGAACTGGTATCGAAGAGCGTGCAGCTCGCGACTCAGGTCGTATGGTTGTTGCTCGAGAGTCTGGTGAAGTCAGTTATGTTGATGCTCGTCAAATCAAAATCAAAGGCAAGGATGGAAAAGATGATGTCTACCCACTCCTCAACTTTGAGCGAACAAACGAATTTTCAGTCTTGCACCAGCGCCCAGTTGTTTCAGCAGGTGAATCAGTAAAGAAGGGTCAGGTACTTGCAGACGCCGCTTCAACAGACAAGGGACAGGTAGCGGTAGGACAAAACGTCCGCGTTGCATTCATGTCATGGGCAGGTAACAACTATGAAGATGCTATCATTCTTTCAGAGCGACTCGTAAAGAAAGGAGTGTTTACGTCTATTCACATGGAAGAGTTTGAATGTGTCATTCGAGATACAAAGCTTGGGCCTGAATCTACAACGCACGATATCCCAAACGTTTCTGAAATGAGACTTCGTAACCTCGATGAGGAAGGAATCGTTCGTATTGGTGCTGAGGTTCGTGCAGGCGATATCTTGGTTGGTAAAGTGACTCCAAAGGGTGAGACACAACTTACTGCTGAAGAGCGATTGCTCCGTGCAATCTTTGGTGACAAAGCAAAAGATGTAAAAGATACTTCACTTCGTGTTCCTGCTGGAAAGCGTGGACGTGTTGTCGGTATTCAAATCTTCTCACGAGAGCGTGGAGATCAGCTCGAATCAGGTGTTATCAAGAAGGTTCGTGTAGAAATTGCTCAGGTTCGAAATGTAAGCGCGGGTGATAAGCTTGCAGGACGCCACGGAAACAAAGGTGTTATTTCTCGCATTTTGCCAGAAGAGGATATGCCATTTGATAAGGATGGAAATCCAATCGATGTCATCCTCACTCCACTCGGTGTGCCATCACGTATGAACTTGGGTCAGATTCTCGAGCTTCACCTCGGACTTGCCGCAGAAGCACTTGGCTACCAGGCTGTTGTTCCTCCATTTGCAGGTGCGACAGAAGAGGAAATCGTTAAGGAACTCATCGCTGCAGGATACGACAAGTCAGGAAAGATGCAGCTCTTTGACGGACGAACAGGAGATTCGTTCACGCAAGATATTTCAGTGGGTGTTATGTATATGTTGAAACTTCACCACATGGTGGAAGACAAGATTCACATGCGTTCAATTGGACCGTACTCACTTACTACACAGCAGCCACTCGGAGGTAAAGCACAGAACGGTGGTCAGCGTGTGGGAGAAATGGAAGTCTGGGCATTCTTGGGATATGGAGCGTCACATGCACTCCGTGAAATTTTGACCTACAAGTCAGACGATATCATCGGCCGCTCAGCAGCGTTCGATGCGATTGTTAAGGGTGAGCCAATCAAGCAGGGAAACATGCCAGCAACGTTTAACGTTCTCGTCAGACACCTTCGTGGTCTCGGACTTGATGTAAACCTTGAGGACAGTACGTTTACTAACCGTGATGACAAATTCTAAGTACACCACTATGGCATTCAAAAAGAAACAAGACATCACCAACAACTTCGATGCAATAACCATCAAGCTTGCTTCACCGCAACGTATTGAGGAGTGGTCATACGGAGAAGTCACCAAACCAGAGACAATCAACTATCGTACACAGCGACCAGAGCGATCAGGTCTCTTCGACGAAAAGATTTTTGGTCCTGAAAAAGATTACGAGTGTTACTGTGGTAAATACCGCGGCATCCGCTTCCGGGGCATTGTCTGTGAGAAGTGTGGCGTTGAAGTAACACGTGCAATTGTACGCCGTGAGCGCATGGGTCACATCGACCTTGCGGTCCCTGTGTCTCACATCTGGTTCTTGCGAGGAGTTCCATCTCGAATTGCACTCATCATGGGTCTTTCAGCTCCTGATGTAGAAAAAGTAGTGTACTTCGCAGGATACATCGTCACTCGTGTAGTAGATGCAGAAAAAGAGCGACTTCTTAAAGATCTCGAAACTGAATATCAGCGAAAGCTTAAGGCACTTGATAAGCAAGAAGACAAGGATGCACTCAAAGAAAAGGCACTTGAAGCGAAGCATGAAATTGAGAGTGTTGTTATGCACACAGTCCTCGATGAGGCGACCTATCACCGATTTTCACTTAAGTACGGAGGGCTCTTTGAGGCACGTATTGGTGCAGAGGCAATCTATGACATCTTGAGCAAAGTTGATCTTGATGACCTTGCTGCAGAACTTGAGAAGCGACTTGAGAAGGCAAGTGCAACTGACCGCGAGAAGCTTGAGAAGCGACTTGCGCTTGTTGAGCAGCTCTTGAACGCAGATTTGCGCCCAGAGTGGATGTTCCTCACGAAGATTCCAGTTATTCCACCGGCACTTCGTCCGATGGTTGCGCTTGAAGGAGGACGACACGCTTCATCTGATATCAACGACTTGTACCGACGCGTAATCAACCGAAACAATCGATTGAAGAAACTTATTGCTATTCATGCACCTGACGTAATTCTCCGAAACGAGAAGCGCATCATGCAGGAAGCAGTAGATGCTCTCATCGACAACACTATTAAGCGTGGTGGACAGTCTCCAGCAATGGGTCCTGCGCAGCGACGACCACTTAAGTCACTTGCTGATTATCTTAAAGGTAAGCAGGGTTACTTCCGACAAAACTTGCTTGGTAAGCGTGTAGACTACTCAGGACGTTCGGTGATTGTGGTTGGTCCTGACCTTGAGCTTGACCAATGTGGTCTTCCAAAACACATGGCGCTTGAGCTCTTCCGACCATTCGTTATCTCAGGACTCTTGAAGCGAGAGCTTGCATTCAACATCCGCGGAGCATCACGACTCATTGAAGATGGTATTCCAGAAGTATGGGCAATTCTCGAAGAAGTTATTTCTTCACGATACGTACTCTTGAATCGTGCGCCAACACTTCACCGACAATCTATTCAGGCATTCCGCCCAGTATTGATTGAAGGAAACTCAATCCAGGTACACCCACTTGTGTGTTCTGCGTTTAACGCGGACTTCGATGGTGACCAGATGGCAGTCCACGTTCCGCTTTCAGAAGAGGCACAGGCAGAGGCTCGTGAAATCATGTCAGCAAAGAAGAACATCTTGAAGCCTGGTTCTGGTGACGTTGTCACTGCACCTCGTCAAGACATCATCCTTGGATGTTACTGGATGACAAAGATGGTTGAGGGAGCAAAGGGAGAAGGACGATTCTATGAGTCACCAAACGCGGCGATCACTGCTTTCGATTTCGGCGTTATCGATATGCGTGCAAAGATAATCGTACTTCCACGCCCTGATCACAAAAAGTATGCGCCATTTGGTGGTAAGACATTTGAGACCACAATTGGACGATTGCTCTTTAACTCGGTACTTCCTGATGACTTCCCGTTTGTTAACGAAGTGATTACGAACAAGCGTATGAAGGCGCTCGTTGATCAGCTCATTGACATTTACGGACTCGATGGAATCCCATCAATTCTCGACAAGATAAAGAAGTTCGGATTCAAGTACGCAACATATGCAGGTATCACCTGGAGTCTCGGTGATCTCGCAACTCCTACAAAGAAGGACGCTATCATCGAAGCAGCACAAAAGGACGCTGAAAAGGTAGTTGAAAACTACGAAAACGGACTCCTCTCAGATGCGGAACGTCGCCGACTCATCATTGCTATATGGCAGAAGGCAAAAAGTGATGTTGAAAAGATTGTTGGAGAGGCGCTTGATCCTAATGGCTCAGTCGCAGATATGATCACCTCAGGTGCTCGTGGTTCTGTTGGACAGCTCACTATGATGATTGGAATGAAGGGTCTTATTCAAAACCCGAAGGGTGAAATTATTGAATTCCCAATTCTTTCTTCACTTAAGGAAGGTTTGACTCCAATCGAGTACTTCATTACCACACACGGTTCACGTAAGGGTCTTGCCGATACTGCGCTCAAGACTGCACAGGCCGGGTACCTTACTCGACGACTCTTCAACGTTGCGCAAGATGTAGTCGTTACAAAGGATGACTGTGGCACAAAAGCAGGCATCACCATCAGTAAGACAAACGCACTTGGTATTGAGGTATCAATCGCAAAGAACATCAAAGGACGTGTTATTGCTGAAGATGTAGCACACAACGGTGAGACACTCTTTAAGCGAGGACATCTCCTCACTGCTCTTGAAGCGCAGGAACTTGAAGCGAAAGGTATTACCAGTGTTGTCGTGCGATCTCCTATGACATGTAAGATGACCCAGGGAGTCTGTCAGTTGTGTTACGGACATGACGTGACCACCAACCAGCTTGTTGATCTTGGTGAGGCGGTGGGAACTATTGCAGCGCAAAGTCTCGGTGAGCCGTCTACACAGCTTACGATGAACACCAAGCACGCCCACGGTTCAGTAACGGCAGGTGGTGACATCACACAAGGTCTCCCTCGTGTAGAAGAAGTATTTGACCGACGAACTCCAAAGAATCCAGCAGTCATAGCACATATTGATGGTGTAATTGGAGAGATTCTTGACGACAACGGAGTAAAGACTATTACTATCCTCCCTGAAGGTGGAAGTAAGCGAGCGAAGAAAGATTTGGCGTACCCTGTACCACCACTTCGAACAATCATGGTGAAGTCAGGCCAGGCAGTAGAAAAGGGACAATTCCTCACTGACGGTTCAGCAGATATCGAAGAGTTCTACAAGTACGCTGGAATTGATAAGGCACGCGAATACATCATTTCAGAAATCTTGAAGATTTATGATTTGCAGGGTATCAACGTTTCCCGAAAGCACCTTGAGGTTATCGTGAAGCAAATGTTCTCACGACGCTACATCAAGAATGCAGGAGAGAGTAAGTTTACAGTCGGTACATATATCGAAGAAGGACTCCTCACTCGTATCAATGAAGAATTGAAGGAGACAGGTAAAGAGGAGATCAAAGCGGAACAAGATGTGCTCGGTATTACCGATGTAGCGCTCACTCGCAACTCATGGCTCTCATCTACTTCATTCCAAAACACTACGCGTAAGCTTACCGAGGCAGCGGTGAAGGGCTCAATCGACTTACTTTCAGGATTGAACGAAAACGTTATTGTAGGAAGAACAATCCCTGCAGGTACTGGTTTTGTTGGAAGTAAGAAGCAGTCTATGACTCAGAAGATCCAAGAACAAATAAGTGCTCGCCTTGCGGCAGAGGAGGAAGCACGTGCGTCAGCAGAAGCTCCTCAGGAGTAGTATGCATAAAGGAAAAAAGCTCGCTCTGCGAGCTTTTTTCTTAGCAGTTTGTTGTTACTGTGTGTCGGCACTATACTGGTGTCTATGAGTACTGTTCCTGAGCAAGTAAAAGACAAACTTGATATTGTTGAAGTCATTTCGGCGTACCTTAAATTGCAGAAGGCAGGATCAACATGGAAGGCGCGATGCCCCTTTCATGGGGAGAAGACTCCAAGCTTTGTAATTTCTCAAACACGGCAGACATACCACTGCTTCGGATGTGGCGAACACGGAGACATTTTCACTTTTGTTGAGAAAATGGAAGGAACGGACTTCAAGGGAGCGTTAAAGACTCTTGCAGAGAAGGCGGGTGTACCGCTCGTCTTCGATGGTCAGAAAGGTCCCACAAAAGATGAAAAGGATGCTCTCCATGATGTGCTTGATGCGGCGACACAATGGTATATGCGCGAGCGCATTCGCAATACAGAGATCACTCAATATCTAAAAAAAAGGGGACTGACAGATGAGTCGATTGAAAGCTTCAAGATTGGATTTGCTCCTGATGGCTGGAGAAACTTACACGACGCATTACTCCCCAGTTATCCTGTAGCGTCTCAGGAAAAGGCTGGCCTTGCAGTAAAGGGAGAAAAGGGTGTCTACGACCGATTCAGGTCTCGCATCATGTTTCCGCTTTTTGACAGTGTTGGGCGAGTCGTAGGCTTCTCAGGGCGTATATGGAATGGGGATGAGAAGGAGGCAAAGTATGTGAACACTCCAGAAACGATACTTTTCCATAAATCAAAATTTCTTTATGGGTTTGACAGGGCAAAAACAGGCATACGGAAATTTAATTGTACGCTGCTTGTTGAAGGGCAAATGGATCTCATTGCATGTCATCAGGTGGGGTATACGAACGCAGTAGCGCTTTCCGGAACAGCTTTGACCGAAGATCATGCGCAACTCCTCGGGCGTATCTCAAAAAATATCATCATTGCACTCGATGGTGATGGGGCTGGTGTTGCAGCGGCAGTAAAGAGTGCACGTCTATCACTTCAGCACGGGTTTGATGTAAAGGTTGCCCGATTTGTCAGTGGTAAAGATGCTTCGGCGATAGTGGAACATGGTGGCGCTGATGCGCTCAAAGAAGTGATTCGAGGCGCTGTCTTCATTGTTGATTTTTTGGCTGCCATTTTAAAGGAGCGCTCATCTGGGGATCCACGCATGTTTGGTCGGTTCATTGAGAGTGAGCTCTTTCCGGTCATAGGCGATATACGCTCGCCTGTAGAGCGTGAGCATACATTGAAGTCTCTTGCTACAACTGCAGGGGTGTCATACGAATCACTCATGTCATCGTTTAATGACAGACAAAAAATTGCAGAACGTTCGACGCAGCAAAATGCACAAAAAAGAAATGATACACATACAATCCCTCATGATGCATCGGCGGTTCTTTCTGTTTATGTATCGTGGCTTGCACGACAAAATAATCCTGCACATAGTGATTTCATAAAACAAGTACTTACATCAGAATTACCAAAGCGAGAAAGTGTTCCTGACAGTGTCGCAATGGTGCTTGAGCATGAGTTCGAAACACATCTTGAGCAAAGACATGTGCTCGAGCACGGTGAGATGCTGTATAAACGCGCACTCATGAAGCATATTGATGCAATGACAGAACAAGCCGAGGCTCGACTCAAAAGTGCACAAATTGCATCAGACGAGGGTCTTTTGCTTGAGGCACTCAATGAGCTTGATGCACTAAGGAAAAAGAGGGCAGAATTGCACTAATGTTGCTGTAAAGCCATATTTCGAGAGTGCAGGCGGAAGTGTCGGGTGGTTTTCCACAACTTATCCCCTCAATTCACAGCAAAAAGAGGAAAATACCTTGCAATAGAGCGATTTTTGCGGTAGGGTGCTCTTTCTTGGGTACGTTGTAAAAAGTCAAGAACACTCACGTCACATATACACAAATGGCGACACAAAAGAAAAAAAACATTGCAAAGAAAAAGACAGCGCCGAAAAAGCGTGTTGCTAAAAAAAGTGTGCCAAAAAAAGTCACGATCAAGAAAAATCCTGTTGCGAAAAAAACTGTAAAGCAGGTGTCAGTGAAAAAAAATGATAAAAAAGTGGTTGCACAGAAGCCGACTACGCCGCCAAAACCAGGAAGCAAAGAAGAAAAAGCTGCACAGATTCTAGCGAAAGGTAAAGAACGAGGGTACATAACGTATGACGAAATTCTCCGTGAGTTTCCAAATATTGAGGGGGATGTGCTTTTCCTAGAGGAAATGTACGAAATGTTCAGTACTGCAGGAATTGATGTACTTGAGACTGGAAATATTTTGGACGACAAAGCAGATGAACTTCTCGATACTCGTCGTCTCGGCGGACGAGATTCGTCACGTGACTCAGTACACATGTACCTCCGTGAGATTGGTCAGTACCCGCTCATCAATGCGCAACAAGAGAAGGATCTTGCCAAGCGCATCATGAATGGTGACTCTGAAGCTCGAAACATCCTCGTTCGTTCAAACCTTCGCTTGGTTGTTTCTATTGCAAAGAAGTATGTAAACAGAAGCCCAGACCTTACACTCCTCGACCTTATACAAGAAGGAAATCTTGGTCTCTTTAAGGCGGTGGACAAATTTGACTACTCAAAAGGATTTAAGTTTTCAACCTATGCAACATGGTGGATCCGCCAGGCAATTACGCGAGCACTTGCTGACCAGTCACGTACAATTCGTATCCCGGTACACATGGTAGAGACTATTGCGAAATACAAGCAGAAAGTGCGTGAACTCAGTCAGCATCTTGGACGTGAGCCCCTTGCAGAAGAAATTGCTGTAGAGATGGGAATCGACGTTGAAAAGGTCTACCACATTCAGAAAATCAACCAAGCAACAGTCTCTCTTGAGTCACCAGTTGGTGATGATGATGAGAAAGCTACCCTCGGCTCATTTATTGCAGATGACTCTATCGAGGCACCAGACAGACAAGCTGCAAATCGTATCCTAAACGAACAGCTTGCTGAAGTCTTGAATGAGCTTTCTCCAAAAGAGCGCAAAATTCTTGAAATGCGAAACGGTCTTGTTGATGGAGTATGTCACACACTTGAAGAGGTTGGAAAAATGTTCGGGGTGACCCGTGAACGTATTCGACAGATTGAGGCAAAGGCACTTGAGCGAATACGCCTCCACTCATACGCTGAGCAACTCGAGAATTATTAGCACTCAAACACACAGCTTGAAAGGCGCAGCTTTTACTGTGCTACGATATGCTGATGAGTTCGTATATTGTTCGTGCACTGTTTTGTGCGATTACGTTTATTACGATACAAGTCTCAGTCGCTTCGGCTGAAATAACAAACAAAGGAGAATGTGCGTTCACGATAGGTGGTTCTGAGGTTAAAACACCATTCGAAATCATCTTTCCTTCTGAAGATAGGGTAGATCTCAAAAATATTACGCTATATAACGCTTCCACATTTCGGATACCTAATGAGAGAAATATGTGGCCTTTGTGGTACCGCTGTCAATCGCCTGTATCAGCAGGAGCACTCTCTCAAGCAAATCCCGGTAAAATCCTTCTTTCATACTTCAGTGGGAGAAGCGGACCAGAGCAAAGAGAACAAGTACAGATTAGTGTCCCCGCTGAATGTGGTTTGAGTGAAGCGAGTAGGACTCGCCTTATTGGATTGTCTGAATGTAAGACACTCAGAAATCCTACGCAACCGATTCGATACAGTGACGCAGTCGTTGCAGATGAAAAATATCGTACTCAGTGTATGCGAGACGGGGCAATTGTTCTTAGTGCTGAGTGTAAAGGTTTGTCTGACGCACGAGCGGAAAAGAGGCCGGACTTTAAGCTTACCTGCTTTGACTATAGCACCGCACGAGGT
Organism: uncultured Candidatus Saccharibacteria bacterium; assembly: GCA_964528735.1. GTDB lineage: Bacteria > Patescibacteriota > Minisyncoccia > Phycocordibacterales > UBA2100 > CAYNND01. The sequence goes on from CAZGUV010000001.1 coordinate 29,308, forward strand.
GGCCCCCGAGAGCACCAACGAGAACTTATGAAAAAAATGTACACATCATGTGGGCTGACACTCGGTGCGGATACTCCCGCTGATTGCGGACCCGAAGGAGTGCGTCGACTCAATGGCGAAGGTCAGTGTTCATGTATCGATCAGCGAAAAAGATGGGACGAAAGCGCTCGACAATGCGTCACTCTTACTCAAGAGCAGTGTACACAAGCAGGACGAGAATGGAGTAGTGATACATGCCAAAACCTTTGTAGGGATGGCTCACAAGGACTCATTCGTACAGAATCAGGAGGAAATGTTGTATATCGATGTGGTGCATGCCCTGCATCACATACACGTAATGCAAGCGGGTATTGTGTTGCGCAGACACCAGATGGAAGAGAGCGAAGAACGCCTGGGAGTGCGTGCGTTGTCGAAGGAACTCGAGACGAAGGAACCATAGCTGAGGATGGTATACGGTGTGTTGTCGTGAGACAAAGACAACAATGTCTTGCTGGGTGTAACGAGCAGACACACCAATGTATCGATGGTAGGTGCATTGCACGACCTGCAGTCCCACCACCTCAACAACCGTGTGGTAATCAACCATGTGGACCAGTATACCAGCAACCAAATGGTACAAAGCTTGGACTAGGTTTTGAAAAAGGTCTGACACGTGGACTCATGCAGCAGATGACTCCACAAGAACAAGCTCGGCAGCAGGCGCAGCAAGCAGCAGAACAGGCTCGCCAACAAGCGCTCCAGCAGCAACAGCAGGATCCATACTTGATGCAGCGACTGATGCAAATGTTCCAACCTCAGCCATTCTCAAACATCTTCGGTTCACAGCCAGTTACAAAAGCTGAGTGTGATTCGTTTGAAATCAATCTTCCTGAGACTCCAGGGGGTCTCTACAGAGCAGAGAAAGGTAAGCCAATCGAAGTGACATGGTCAGTAACCGATGCAAAGCGTGTAACGGTGGACACTACTCCACGAAGTACAACACGCTACGACCGAGATTCAGATTCAACCGCAATAGTTACACCAAGCAGAGCGGGTACACTCACTATTCGCCTCAAGGTAGATAGCAACCTCTACACAAAAGAGCCGTGCAGAGCGAAGAAGGTGCGGGTACGGTAACGTCGCGCAAATCCACAGAGTGAGTATGTGAAGCTGTGAATAGTGATATTATAGATACATGAATATAAAACTAGGTGTTTTTACGCTCCTCTCATCTCTTTTTTTCTCACTAGCAACTCTCTCCGTTTCTTTGGCAGATGAAATCCCAAAGATTGGGAATGCACAGTTTCAAAAAAAGTTTGATTGTCAGTATTCGTATAGCCCTACAGGGGCAACAGCTGCTCAGCGAAAAACATTTAATTTTCCCTTGAATGTCGTAAGCTTGTTTGTTCCCGAAGACAGGCTCTCAATTACGCCTTGTGAAGTCAGTAGTACGAATTTGCTTGAACCAAGACCTAACTTTAGATTTAGCTTGAAGACTGCTCCGCGGACGTTCCCTAAGTGCTTCGTCCCAGCACTTGAAGAAAACGGCGCACGCCAACTAGATACCTTACTTAGAAAGACGTCTCCGAATCAGCAAGACTATTCTCAAACCGTACAGTTGCTGGAGGCGGCGAAAACTAGGAAAAATGTAGGCCTCATACTTAACTGTCAGACATATCTTGAGCAGACTCGACTTGTGTCAGATTACATCAGTGGTGAACAAGCACGAGAGAATGCAACTACACTTGCACAGAGAAGAGAGCGATATGGAAAAAGTACAAACGATGGTGGATGTTATGCGGGATGGTGGTCATACTCTTCTTTGAATGGTTGTGATCAGGTAAAGGCTGATATTGATAGGCTCGAAATACAAGAGGCTCGGTATGAACAACAAGAGCGACGGAGAAGAGATGATGAGCGAACGGGACGTAGGGTGAATCTAAGTTGTTTTTCTGTTGCGCAAAATGCAACAAGTCAGGATATAGATAAGGCTGTCTGTGAACACATAAAGCAAGCATGTAACCCAGTATCATTTCCTGCTGTCCGAGAGTTGAATTGTACGAATGCAGGTCAACGTAACCTTTGCACAACGACAGGCGGCACCATGACAACGGTTGGTGGTAACCCACGATGCCAATGCCCTGCGGACAAAGAATTTGAGGCGGGTGCTGACGGTGGTTCGTGTAAGCCAAAAGTTGAATTGGATTGTAAGGATGGAGCTGCGGTAGGTACAAATGAATTTGGCGAGCGTGCCTGTGTCTGTCCAGTGACCGGAGATGACATGCGGCATATTCAGCCAGTCTATGTGAACGAAAAATGTGAAGTACCTTCTGTGAATACTTGTAGGAGTATGGATAGTCGTGAAAGGTATGTATTCCAAAACAACCAGTGCCGTGCATGTCAGCAAGGTCTCTCTATAAATGGCACTGCCTGTGGATGTTTCAAAGGTTATTTCATGTCAGCAGGTGGGTGTACACCGTGCCCTGCAGGACAAACAACTGATGGGGAAGGTCCAAATACTCAGGCTTCATGTAAGGCTGAGCAGACAGTCCCTGCACCTGTTCCTGAAAATTGTACCGGACAAGGAGGTACAGCTGGTGAGGGACAAATTAAGCAGGGAAATCGATGTCTCCGTTGTGAGGGTAATTCTGTACCAAATGCGTCAAAAGATGCATGTGTACCGAATACGAATGTACCAGACCCAGCGTGCCGAAGTGGTATACGAAAATCAAACGGTCAGTGTTGTATGAGAGTTGATTTGGAAGCAAACAGATGTCTCGACACAGACTCAACCCAGAAAAAACAAGGAGATGCATGTGTGGTGCAAGGAACAAACGAAGAAGGTACTATTGGATCTGATGGTAGAACTTGTGAAGTGAGAAGATGTCTTTCGGGCTGTCCTTCAGGACAGCAGTGTGTCTCAGGAAGATGCCAAGCACAACAACCGACAACATGTCAGCAAGGACAGATTTTGCAAGGAAACCAATGCGTTACAGATCCGCGCGCACAGCAACAAAATGATGAGCAGCGCTGTCGCCAGCAAGGTGGTGAGATGGTCCAAGGCAGATGTGTACCACGTCAGCCAAATGCTCAGCAACCAAAACAGCAGCAGCAAGGCAATGGGATGACTCCACAACAGCAACAGCAGATGCAGCAAATGCAGGCGATGCAAGAGTGTCAGATGCGCCAGCCACCTGGAGCATGGCAGTGGAATGGTTTCCAGTGTCTCCCTAATCCAAACTATCGACCACAGGGGTATGGCGTGCAGCCATCAGTCACAGGAGGCGTAGTATGTAATTTCTTCGGCGTAGATACCATTGAAGTCCCAGCAGGGGAAAGGTTTAGTGTGACATACGATGTTGCCGGAGCGCGGCGAGAAATTAAAGTTGATACATCACCAAAATCTACAACTCAATATAGTAGACAAGCTCCAACATCAACAGGGACAACCACAAATAATTCTGTAATGTCACAGTATGGCTATGGCACAGCGCAAGACCCAAATATGTTTGGTTCAAGCATTGCTCAACAACAGAGTTCAATCCAAGGGCAAGCAACTATAACTGCGCCTAAGAAAAAAGGTAAACTTAAGGTAAGTCTTATCATCGATGCGGTCCGACAAAACTCTGAAGCATGTAAGCCAATTGAAGTCACTGTCATCGATGCGGTGCCGCAAGATACATCAGGCACGTCATCGTACAACAGTGGTGGTGATTCATACCCGGCTACTGCATACGAAAACCAAACTCAAGACCCTGGTCCATCAATCGAGACACCGTCAGAAATAATCGCTCAAAATCGCGCAAATGTATCTTCAAAGCAACAGGTTGATTCAGCTCCGGCAGATGATGATGCCTACGCATATCTGTGCCGCACGCTTGGCATTGGCTGTGCAAAAGATGAACCACCTGTCAGTGAGACACCTCGAATTCGCGACCTCCAAGTCGGCAGAACAAATGAAATCACTATCGACCCTGATGCTGAAGATCCCGCTGACTTACCGAACATTGGTGACTTACCAAATGATGGTCAGATACAAAGTAATGGCCAACCGGTCGCCACTGATATAGGTATTGATGGAGACGGCAAGCAAATCGTTCACAGTGCGATTCTTGATTATCTCGGTGACAATGGTCAGTATGCGCCTCCGATAGGTCCTGGCTCAGACAACTCAGGAGTACTTAATTCAAGCGATGATCAAGGTCCTGAAAAAACAGAGGATAGAGTAGGAAAATTTACGCGACTCTGGAGATGGTTCTTAAACCTCCTTGGCTTTGGCCCCGAATACGTTGGGTAGAATTGATACAAAGCGCCACATCAGTGGCGCTTTTTTTGCTTTTCACTTCAATTTGAATTTGTTAGAAAATGATGATAGTATGCAGTTTTAATGGATGGTACAAAAAAAGACTTTATTTCATTAGGAGCCGAGCACGCTCATCTGCTCACCGTACGAGGCAAGCGAGATCTTTCATTCTTCGATCTCTATTCAATCAATCAGGTCACAAGTAGTGACCTTTCTTTATTAAACGACGTTGCGCGCGCGTTTCGTGATTACAAGACCTATAAGTTTTCTTTTAGTAAGGGTATTTCGCAGATAAATGCCTTTTTTGAACCATCAACGAGAACTATGTCTAGTTTCGATCTTGCTGCAAAGCAACTCTCGATGGATACCACCAGTATTAGTGGCAACAGTTCAGTTCAGAAAGGTGAGAGTTATCTCGATACGGTGCAAACGGTCGACTCATACAATGTTGGAGTTATTGTCATCCGCTCAAAGGAGTCAGGTGTTGCTGAAATGGCAGCGCGTCACACGCAGGCATCGGTCATTAACGCTGGTGATGGATGGCACGAACATCCTACCCAAGCACTTCTCGATGGGCTCACGATGCTAGACCGCGCTGGTACAAAAGATCTCAAAGGAAAGGTGGTTGTGATTGTCGGTGATATTGTCCACTCTCGAGTTTTTGGTTCACTCGTGCGGTTGCTTAAAATGCTCAAGGCTGAGATACGAGTTGCAGCGCCACAGACACTTCTTCCAAAGCATGTAGAAAAATTTGGAGTTAAAACATACTACTCGGTTGAAGAAGCACTCACGGGAGCTGATTTTGTATACGCATTGAGGGTGCAGGGCGAGCGTGGTGCCAATGGCTTTATCCCAACACTTCGTGAATATTCAAAGATGTTTGGTATTTCTCGAAAGCGCCTTGATCTTGCAAAGAAGGATGCAATCCTGATGCACCCTGGACCGGTGATTCGCGATATTGACGTACACTCAGCACTATCAGCAGTCGATGAGCAGTCATATATCTTACGACAAGTAGAGAATGGTATGGCAATACGCAAAGCGCTACTCTGGCTCATTTCCGACAGACTTGATGAACGACGAAAGACATTTAGAAGAAAATAGCATATACCATGAAGACACTACTTATACGAGGAGGACGAGTTATAGACCCTGCAAACAAACTTGATGGTACTTACGATATTTTCGTAAAGGATGGAAAAATTGCAAAGGTGGCAAAGAAAATAAACGAAAAAGCTCAAGAGACAATAGACGCAAAAGGACTACTTGTGACACCTGGGCTCATCGATATGCAAGTGCATTTTCGTGAACCTGGGCGAGAAGATAGAG
>CAZGUV010000001.1:34928-58944 GCA_964528735.1 uncultured Candidatus Saccharibacteria bacterium
GATAGAGAGACACTCGAAACTGGTTCGATGGCGGCACTTGCGGGTGGGGTTACTTCAGTTGTCACAATGCCCAATGTCACTCCAGTTGCAGACAATCAGACGGTCATTGAGTTTATACTCAAGCGTGCAAAGGAGTTAAACCTCATAAACATTTTCCCGACTGGTTCAATCACAAAAAAGCAGGAAGGAACGACGCTCTCAGAAATTAACGAATTGAAGCGTTCAGGCGCGATTGCCGTCACTGATGATGGTTCTGATGTGCAGGACGAAGGCCTTTTGAAGCGAGCACTTGAGTACACAAAAACAGTAGATGTACTTTTGATGTCACACTGTGAGACTGAAGATTTGACTGAAGGAGGGGTTATGCACGAGGGATGGGTATCTACGCAACTCGGACTTCCAGGCATACCAGCACTTTCGGAAGACATGGCAGTCTACAAGAACATTCTACTCGCTGAAGAGACAGGAGCGCGTCTCCACCTACTCCACAATTCGACTGCAGGTGCTGTTCGCGCCATTCGAGAAGCGAAAAAGCGTGGGGCAAAAAACATATCTGCGGAAGCATGCGTTCAGCACTTTTCACTTACCGACGAAGAATGCATTGGCTACAACACAAATGCAAAAATGTACCCACCACTTCGTTCGGAAGAGCATCTTGAGGCGGTTATCGCCGGAATAAAGGATGGTACAATTGATGCGATAACAACTGATCACGCACCCCACATCGAGCCAGACAAGATAAAAACATTTCAAGACGCAGCATTTGGGTTTGTTGGGCTTGAGACAAGTTTTGCGGTCGTGAACACATACCTCGTGAAGACAAAAAAAGTTCCGCTCGTGACATGTATTCAGAAAATGACTATAGGACCCGCACAGATACTGAGAATCAACAAGGGCACACTCTCTGTGGGTGCAGATGCAGATATCGCGCTATTCGACCTCGATGCAGAGTGGGTGGTGAATGAGAAGAAATTCTTCTCAAAAGGAAAAAATTCACCGTATATCGGTAAGAAGCTCACTGGAAAGGCGGTTCAAACAATAGTGGGTGGTATGACTAAGTATAAGGATGGGAAAATCGTAGCAAATTCGTAGTATACTTGCCCGTATGATACACGTTCCATTCTACGATCCAGGGAAGACATACTACGAAAACCTTGAGCATGGACCCTTTGGTGCGTTTACAGATTCAGAAGTTGTTCCGCGCGGAGACTCAAAGTTCTCGTTTCTTGGGCATCCAATCAGCTATCCACTCGGTATTCCTGCTGGCCCGCTGCTTGACAGTAAATTCATAAAGGCAGCATTCGAAAAAGGTTTTGATGTGCCAGTCTACAAGACGGTCAGAGCAGAAAAGTTCCCATGTCATCCATTTCCAAATGTGCTTGCAGTGCATGTTGAGGGAGATTTAACGCTCGAAAAAATGAGTTCACCGCTCCTTGCAGATGCCATGTATGCAGAGCCTCTTTCAATTACAAATTCATTTGGTGTCCCGTCACGCTCCGCTGGAGAATGGCAAGCTGACGTAAAAAAGGCAATCGCGATGGCAGGTGATGGGCAAGTCATGGTCATGAGTTGTATGGGCACTGTGCATGAAGGTCAGACCAAAGAACAATTTATTGCTGACTATGTAAAGTCTGCACAACTATCAGTCGCAACTGGTGCAAAAATTCTTGAAATAAACCTTTCATGCCCTAACATTGGTAATGAAGGCTTGGTTTGCTACAACATCGACATGACACGAGACGTAACTCAGGCAATACGAAAAGTAATTGGTGCAACACCACTAGTGCTTAAGGTTGGATATTTCACTGATGACGCTCAGCTCGAAGAGCTTGTGGCAATTGCAGATGAGTACGCGGACGGCATTTCAAGTATCAACACACTCCAAGCGACGATTGTTAACAATGATGGTGAGCAAGCGCTCCCTGGCCCAAACCGTGTGAAAAGCGGTGTGTGTGGTGCGAGTATTACCTGGGCAGGTCTCTCAATGGTAGAACGTCTCGAGAAATTGCGCACAAAGCGTGCTTCGAAGTACGCAATTGTTGGGTGTGGTGGTGTTATGAACGCTGAACACTTTCGAGCGTACCGAGACAGGGGAGCGGATGTAGTGATGTCAGCAACAGGCGCAATGTGGAATCCATATCTTGCAAAAGATATCCGCACCGCTTACCCAAACGGATAAACATGAAACCAGAACCACGCAATATCAAAATCTTCTCGAAAAGCGCCCATATTGAGGAGATGCTCACATCATTTGGGGTAGTGCAAAAAGGCCATTTTGAATACAAAAAAGTTGCGCCTGACGGCACACGTCTTCGGGGTGAGTACTACATAAACTTTCGCATGCTCACTACTCCTCAAGAGATGTTGCTCGCCCCACTCTATTGGGAAGCAATAAATGAATTTTTTGGTGATAAAAAGCAATCACTGATTATTGTTGGGGTCGCATACGCGACTATTGCATTTGCAAAGATAATTCAGACACTCGGCTTTGAATCATCACACATTGAATACGCCTACGCTGAGAAACGAGATGGAAAGCTCGGACTCTATGATGCTCAGGCAGAGAAATGTAGAGGAAAGCATGTACTGTTTCTTGAAGATGTGTGCAACAATGGCGCGTCGCTTTCAGAGCTCTCATCATACTGTGAGTCAAACAAGAGCGATCTTGGTATCAAAGGCTACTCGGTCCTCTACGGCGTGCATCGTGGGCATACATTTCCGGAGATTCCACAGAATGAGATTTATGCAATGTGCATGATGTATGCTCCGGCGTATCATGTATCTGAGCTTCCCGCAGAGATTGCAGAGAGGCCGTTAAAGGCGTACAAAAAATAGCATGAGCTCATTCACCGAACAGTGGCACAAAACTCGCGAAAGAACAGGTTCGATACTTATAGCGGGTCTCGATCCAGCGCTTTCTGGAATGCGTGACAAGAATGCACTACCGGAAGGCAGCAACGTACGTGATTGGTGCATGCAGTATGTTGAAGCGGTTGCACCGCATGTTGCTGGTATAAAATGTAACCCTGCATACTATCAGTATCCCGACGGTCTCGCGCTAATGGAAGAAATAGTCGCTCTCAGTAAGGCTCATGGCCTGCTCACTATAATTGACTATAAAGTATCTGATATAGGTTCAACAAATGATTCATGGCTTTATTTTGGTAGAAAAATGGGATTTGATGCGGTCACGGGAGCTCCGTACGCTGGGAACATTGAAGAGTTGATTGAGCAGGCACACGAGCGCGAGTTGGGTGTTTTTACCATGGCTTTGATGAGTAATCCTGAGTACGAAAGTGAAATGCTCTACCGTGACGGCGAAGTGCCACTCTACGAGACTCGTATCACTCGTTCGATTGAATCAGGTGCCGACGGTATTGTTATCGGTGGTACATTTCTTTCCTCAAACCCGCACTTTCAAAAAGCGCTCGAACTTACAAAGAACACAAGTACTTTGTATTTAGTACCAGGTCTGGGCGCTCAGGGCGGCACGGTTTCTGCATTTTCATCATCAGGAATTGATATGAAGCGATGCTTGCTGAATGTTGGCAGAGGTCTTATGTTTCCAAATGGACAGCGTTCAACAAAAGAGGAGCAAGCAGCAGCGGCGCTGGCATATAAGAATGAGATATATCAGTTTTACAAGCAATAATCACTTATGAAAACACCACTCATCATCACTGGCTCATCGACGGCAATACTCGCAGAAAAGGTTGCGCATCAGATAGGTACAACACTGCACCGTGGAGAGATGCAGTATTTTGCAAATGGTGAAATACGTCCTATCTTGCATGAGAGTGTGCGTCACAAAGATGTATATGTAATCCAATCTGGAAATGATGGTGACACCGCTGGGCGGACCGCAAATGATTTGGTGATGGAGACCGTGCTTCTCATCAAAACACTCAGACGTTCAGACGCAGGACGAATCAATCTCGTACTCCCGTTTTTCCCGTACTCACGTCAGGACAAAAAAGATAATTCACGTGGTGCCATTTCTGCGCGCGATGTTGCAGACTTGTATGAACATGCAGGAGCGCATAGAGTCATAACATTCGACCTTCATGCCGCGCAAATCCAAGGGTTCTTCAATATCCCTTGTGACAATCTTTATACTGCGCACCTTATAAAGGAGTATTTTGATGTGCATCATTTCAAGGCTGGTTATGAAGACAAATTTGCACTCATAGCACCTGATGAAGGTGCGCTCAAGCGTATGCGTGAGTATGCGGGTATGTTCGGACTCCCACTCTTTGTTCTTTCAAAGGAGCGTGACTACAGAAAGAAGAATGAAGTGGAGCGCGTCGCGCTCATCGGAGACAGTGTCGGGTTGCAAGGGAGAATCGCAATTGTTGTCGATGATATGATTGACACGTTTGGGACGATAAACAGCGCAGTCAAAATCCTCGAAGAGAATGGTGCTACCGGTGTTATTGTTGCTGCCACACACGGGATACTTTCTCACCCTGCGCTTGATAGAATCAACAATAATCCATTTATTCATGAAGTGATTGTGAGTGATTCGATTCCTCAAGACGCGCATCTTGAAAAATGTAAAAAATTGAAAGTATTCTCTCTCGTTAGTATGGTAGGTAAGGCAATCACGCACCTGGAAGAAGGAAAGTCACTCTCGACGCTTTTCGTTCACTAACTCCGTTTGGGTCTGCATGAAGCGTGACTTTGTGACATACTACAAAGTATGAGTAAGCCGAAATCGACACCCGAGTTTCAGAAAGCGTATGCAAACCTAAATTCTGCCCAAAAGGAGGCCGTTGATGCAATTGAAGGACCTGTTATGGTCATCGCGGGTCCAGGGACGGGCAAAACTCAAGTTCTTACTCTTCGCATAGCGAACATACTACTCTCAACTGACACCCCTCCAGACGCGCTCCTTGCCCTCACATTCACTGAAGCGGGTGTATTTGCTATGAAGACACGTTTGGCATCACTCATAGGTCCTACAGCGTATTCTGTGAGGATTCACACATTTCATAGTTTTTGTAATGCGCTCATTAAAGACCACCCGTCATACTTTAAGCGCCTTGTTGGTGCGGAGTCACTACTTCCCATTGAGTCAATTACTATCATGCGAGAGGTACTTGATGGTCGCGACTGGGAGCACCTCACATCTTTTGCAGACAAATACGTGCATGTTAGGGACATTCTTGCGTCAATTGCAACGATGAAACGCGAGTATATTTCTCCAGCAGAGTTGCGGACTCGTGTCACTTCAGAGATAGCACACATCAAAGAGTCAGCAGATTCATACCACACAAAGGGTGCATACAAAGGTGAACTTAAGGGGGAATATAAGAAACAATTAGACAAGCTATCTCGGTCATTGGAGCTTGTGGATGCGTATGAGCGTTATGAAGAGCTTCTTCGTGAACGGCGAGTGTACGATTTCGAAGATATGATCGTAGAGGTATTAAGTGTCTTCTCAAAGAACAAAGATTTTCTACAGATGGTACAGGAAGAGTTTTTGTATATTCTTGCAGACGAGCATCAGGATGCAAATACATCGCAAAATACTCTCCTTACCATGCTCTCCAGCTTTCACGAATCACCCAATTTATTTCTTGTCGGTGATGAAAAGCAAGCAATATACAGTTTTCAGGGTGCATCGCTCGAGCATTTTCATGCATTTTCGGCACTCTACCCAAGTGCGCGCGTAATTACTCTTACAGATTCGTATCGGTCGGGAACAAAAATCCTCGAGGCATCCCACAGTCTTATGAGTGAAGTTGTCGAAAGTGCACACAACCAAAAACTCACATCAATGCGTGCAGAACCACATCTTGCTAATGTGCATATACGGGCGTTCTCTACTGAAGAGCATGAACTCGCCTGGGTAGCTGAACATATCAAAAAGAGCATTGCTGAGGGTGTAGCACCGCAAGAAATAGCTATCTTATTTCGAAACAATCATGACGCCGAGGTACTTTCGCGCGTGCTAGTTACCGCAGGTGTTCCCCATATAAATGAAACAAAGCAAAATGCGCTCGAACATCACCGAATGCAACAACTCCTCACTTTCATGAGGGCGTGTGCTGATGTTTACAATGAGCGTGCTGTTTCTGAAAGCTTATTTGCTCCATGGTCTGGGGTGTCTGAGGCTGATATACATCGCATTACTCGTGCTGTGCATCTCGCTCGAGAGCCATTGTATGATGTCCTGAGCCGTTTTGATCAGATACCTGGCATTAGAAATAAGGAGGCTGTACAAGTGTATCTTGAAAGACTCACTCAAGGTGGACGTATTGCACGTAACGAGCATGCACGCGATTTCTTCTCGTACTGCGTGGAGCAATCGGGTTTTTTGAAATACACACTCATTAATCCGGGCAGTGCCGATATTCTTTCGCGTGTTCGTGGAATGCTCTCTACACTCGAGCAGCACGCGCAGCGACAGGTTGGGTACAGCGCAAAGGCATTTCTCGATGATATGGAGTTGTATCGCAAATACAATGTGCAAATTGACAAAGATATGGCAATTCCTCAGTCGCTCCAATCGGTGCATCTGATGACTGCGCATTCATCAAAAGGCCTCGAGTTTTCGCATGTGTATATAATCCACGCGCGAGACAAGAAGTGGGGTAATGCACGTGGTCGTACTGGCTTTTATATACCCAAACTTGAGAAGGAGGGAGATGATGATGAGCGAAGGCTTATGTATGTAGCGCTTACCCGCGCTCGGGACTGCGCGTTTATAAGTTACGGAAAGGTAACAAGCGAAAGTAGAGAAGTACTCCCTTCGCTCTTTATCGAATCATTGGGTGAACACGCTACGGCAGTTGACGTTTCATCTTTTGAATCAGGGTACAAGCTTGAGAGTGGCCTGACGCATCGAAGTTCACACGCAATAATTGAAGATGCGCCATTTTTGAGAGGGCTGTTTGAAGAGCAGGGGTTATCTGTCACTGCACTGAATAACTACCTCGAATGCCCGTGGAGATACTTTTATCGCAACCTTGTCCGCATACCAGATGTAACGACGAACTCACTCATGTATGGAAACGGTATACATGCTGCCCTCCAAGACTATTTTTCGTATTTTGCTGAGCATAGGAAGAGGCAATCAGCGGCGCAGTTAGTGAAAAGTGCTCATGTGCATCTCAGTAAGCAAGGATTTACAGCAGACGAACTCAAAAAGGCAATCAAAAAAGCTGAAACTTTGCCTGAATGGCTGAAGGAGAGAGATGCAGTGTTTGCAAAGGATGTCATAATGCATTCTGAATTACCTATAGAATTACTTATGCCGTTAACGGGCGCTTCGATTGTTCGAGTACTGCTTCGTGGGAAAATAGATAGACTTGATATTTTTTCTGACGGCACGTTGCGAGTTACCGACTATAAAACCGGGACTCCGCGTACACGAAATGACATACTTGGATTAACAAAAAATAGTTCAGGTGACTACTATAGGCAACTTGTATTCTATAAATTATGCATGACGCTTGAAGGGAGGGGAGAGTTACGCGAGGCATGCATCGACTTCATCGAGCCGCAGAAAAATGGTTCGTACAGACTCGAGTCGTTTTCAATAGAACAGCAGTCCGTTGATGAGCTCAAAGAGCTTATCGCGCGCGTCGCAGAAGAGATTTACACACTTTCGTTCTGGGATAAGGGGTGCAAAAAGGCTGATTGCGAATACTGCACACTTCGGGCTGATATAGCATAACAAAAGCCCCGTGAGGGGCTTTTGAAACAACGGAGGTACTCGTCTACTCTGCAAGCATCTGGTCAATGTACCCCTTAACTGTTTGGTACTGCTGCGCACCTTCAATAGAAATTTGCTTTCCGTTTGAGATGATATAACTCTGTGGTGTGCCACCGATGCCAAGCGCAGCTCCTTCATCCATGTCTCTTTGAACACGAGCTTTCGTCTCGTCATTCTTGAAGCATGATTCGAACGCTGCCTTACTCACACCCGCCTTTGCTGCCATTGCAGGAAGTTCTGCATGGTTGAGTCCATCGTTTGATGGGGTAACTTCGTACAAGTTGTTTGTAAATTTCCAAAATGCATCCTGTCCACCGAGCTTTGAAACACATTCAAGTGCGACTGCCTCTTTGAATGCCTTTTTGTGGAGTACTTCAAGAGGGTAGTGTCTGTACACCCACGCAACATCACCAGATGATCCGTATTCAGTCATGATGCGGTTCATGGTGTCATGGAACATTTTACAGAATGGGCACTCAGTATCAGAAAATTCAACGATGACAACTTTAGCGTCTTTATTGCCTACAATGTTATCATCTGGCTGTACTCCCTTTACTGTCTGATCAGTTACTTGTGGAGCTGAAGGTGCTCCACCTTCTTGCCCAAGCTGTGGCGCTGCCTGTCTTGGTTGCGCAAAGAAGAGCGCTCCTGCTATGAGTGCTCCTGCTATAACAATCGCTGCAGGGATTGCATACGGTGACTGCTGATGTGTGCTTTCTGACATAATTACGTGCATTTATTTACTAAGTTGAAGCAGTATACCATATGGTATATTCGTGCAAGAGTGGACAACCGGTCTTAATACTCGTCCCAACCAAACGGGGCGGGCGTGCTGTACTCATGGAGAGCTTCAAGAAAACGTTCACCGAGCTCCCCGTTGGTAATAAGTGAGATGTTTCTGTCGCTTGCAAGTCTGCGGAGCACTTTGCCCTCGGTGTGCTGCTCTTTTGTGTAGTTCGTATGTGTTGGAGTGTTAATGAATAGGTCAACAGAGCGTTCGCTGAGCAGTTTTTGGGCAGTAGCAAATGAAACGGGGTGGACAGGTATATTTGCCTGAATGCATATTTCAGCTGTGCCAGGGGTTGCATATATCGGAACTTTCAGTGAACTGAGCACATCTGCGCGTTTTATAAATCTGCCTTTGGATTCAGTGGTACCAAGTGAGAGCAAGATGCCCTTTTGCGGTGGTGGAATATCAACTGCGGTCAGTGTATGCACGAGCGCATCATCAACAGTTTTACCTAAAGTCGCCACTTCTCCCGTTGACGCCATTTCAACGCCAAGTCGCGGGTCAGCGCCCTTGAGTCTTCCAAAACTAAATTGTGCTGCCTTTACTCCAACAAAGTCGACATCAAATAATGATTTCTGAACCGTCTCAACAGATTCACCAAGCATTGCTCGTGTCGCGCTATGTATGAAGTTGGTGCGGAATATTTTTGAGCAAAATGGGAAACTTCTTGATGCGCGTACATTACACTCGATAACTTGCACTTTATTTTCATGTGCAAGAAATTGAATGTTAAATGGTCCGGTAATTGAAAGTGCCTGGGCGATGTCTCGGGCGATGTGCTTTATGGTTCGAATGGTGCCCACATAGAGTGATTGTGCGGGGAGAACGATTGTTGCGTCGCCTGAGTGTACTCCAGCATTTTCAATATGCTCACCGATTGCGTATGCGATGATGTTACCCTTGTGTGCAACTGCATCGATCTCAATTTCCTTGGCTGGCGTGATGAATTTTGTCATGACAACGGGGTGCTCTTTTGAAACCGCAGCTGCATCGTCCAAGAACTGCTCGAGCGAGCTTTCGTCCCATACTACGTTCATTGCAGCACCTGAGAGCACATAGCTTGGGCGAACGAGTACAGGATATCCTACTCGCTGCGCAAAGCGCTTCGCATTTGCAAGGCTCGTAAGAGCTTCCCACTGTGGCTGTGCGATTCCATGCTCATCAAGTAGTTTTGAAAACTTGTTTCTATCCTCAGCCTTATCGATGTCCTCAGGTGAGGTACCTATGATTCTTACTCCATGCTTGAACAGAGGGAGTGCGAGTCGATTTGGTGTTTGTCCTCCCATTGAGACAATCACACCGCGCGGGTGTTCAAATTCATAGATATCAAGGACTCGCTCAAGAGAGAGTTCATCAAAGTACAATCGGTCGCACATGTCGTAGTCTGTTGATACAGTTTCAGGGTTACTATTGAGCATAATAGCTTTTCTTCCAGTGTCTCTGACCGTCTGCACTGCATTGACGCAACACCAGTCAAATTCAACACTACTTCCAATACGATATGTTCCTGATCCTAACACCATAACTGCACGTTCTGATTGCTTGAGCGGGTCAACATCGTGTTCGCTCGCGTGATATGTAGTGTACAAATACTCGGTATGTGCCGGGAATTCTCCTGCGAGTGTATCAATAGACTTTGCAAATGGAGTAATATGATGCTTCTTTCTCAAGCTTCTGATCGCATCAGTGGTGGTGCCTGTGAGCTTCGCTATTGAGACGTCGTCGTATCCGTAGCACTTCGCCTTTTTCAAAAGAATAGGGGACAAGGTTCGTGCGCGTTTGAGTTCTTTTCCGCAGTTCACAATGTCCTCAATTTCGTAGAGAAAGTATTTATCAATTTTTGTCTTTGCGTGCACTTTCTCAATAGACATGCCACTCTGTAGTGCGCGAGACACCGCAAAGATTCTTGTGTCAGTTGCACGTGTCAGTCTTTGCTCAAGTGTCATGTCAGTAGTATCTGGATCATCGAGGAGAGAGTTGCATCCAATATCGACCATGCGTATGCATTTCTGCAGCGCTTCTGGGAATGTTCTTCCTATACCCATCACTTCTCCCACTGATTTCATTTCAGAGCCTATGTATCTGTCCGACTCTTTAAATTTCTGAAGATCCCATCGAGGCATTTTGATGACACAGTAGTCAAGCGCAGGCTCAAAGCAGGCAGTCGTTTTACCGGTGACTTTGTTGGTAAGTTCGGTCAATGAATACCCGAGTATAAGTTTTGCCGCTATATATGCGAGCGGGTACCCTGTTGCTTTTGAAGCAAGTGCAGAGCTGCGAGAAAGGAGTGTGGGTCGAGGGCATATTGTATGTTGCATTCTCCTACTATACCAAGATGACGTATCGTTTTGAGTGCCACCTCGCGTAGAAGATGGAATTCAGCGTTATTTAGAGTTTGTGATGGGGCAACCACAATACTTTCACCTGTGTGAATCCCTAGTGGATCAATATTTTCCATATTGCATACGGTGATGCAATTATCTGAAGAGTCTCGAACTACTTCATACTCAATTTCTTTCCATCCACCGAGCCATTCTTCAACAAGCACCTGTGGAGATGATGCAAATAATTCAGGAACACGTTCTTTCAATTCTTTTTCTGTTTTACAGATTCCACTGCCGCGTCCTCCAAGTGCAAAAGCTGCGCGAATCATAACGGGATATCCAATCGCAACTCCTGCCTTGACTGCATCAGTGAGATTTTCTGCGGCGATACTTTTCGGTGTGTCAACAGAAATTTCTGCGAGACGTTCGTTGAATAATTTTCTGTCCTCAGTGTCTTCGATAACAGGAACTGGTGTGCCAAGTACGGAAATGCCGTATTTCTTAAGTGTACCGTTATTGTACAGGGCAACGCCGCAATTGAGGGCAGTTTGCCCACCAAACGAGAGGGCAATTGCGTCTGGTCGCTCCTTTTCGATTATTGCGGTTACATGCTCTGGGGTTACGGGGAGGAAATATACCCGATCAGCAAGACCTTCTTCGGTCTGTATTGTTGCGATATTTGGATTTATAAGCACAACACGAATACCTTCCTCCTTGAAAGCTTTTATTGCTTGCGAGCCAGAATAGTCAAATTCTCCCGCCTGTCCAATCTTGAGACCTCCAGAACCGAGCAAAAGTATTGTTCGAGGCATTCTTACGGGGTGTTTTTTTTGTGGTGTCATAGTGCTTCAATAAATGAGTCAAAGAGGAATGCAGTATCAGTCGGTCCCGCTGTTGCTTCGGGATGAAATTGGACAGAGAAGAACGGCTTTCGCTCGTGCCTTACTCCCTCATTTGTTCCATCGTTTGCATTTACAAACCATTGCTTCCACGACTTTGGTAGTGTAGTTGTGTCTACTGCATACCCATGATTTTGTGAAGTTATGTAACAGCGGCCAGTGGTTGTATCAATACATGGCTGGTTATGGCTTCGGTGACCAAAAGGAAGTTTGTAGGTGCGTGCGCCAGCAGCGAGGGAAAGAATCTGATTTCCTAAGCATATACCAAAGATGGGACGGTCATCCTGGAGAGCCTTTCGCACGTGAGCAATGGTTTCTTGCACTTGCATAGGGTCTCCTGGCCCATTTGAAAGCAGGACACCATCATAGTGCTCGTCAAGAAAATTATAATTCCAAGGTACTCGCATCACTTCTATTCCACGCGCAGTCAGTGAGCGTATGATGTTATTTTTAGAACCACAATCAACAAGAACAACTCGCTTGTTTTTGTTTCCGTGGGTGGGTCGGTATATGGTCACTTTTTTGGGTGAAACTTCGTCGACAAGGTTGTTGTCATTTGGGTCCGGGATTTTTTTAGGGTGAGCGTGTACTTTTGTGCCAATACTTCCAAGCATCGCACCATGAGTTCGAATATGCTTCGTGAGTGCTCGGGTGTCGATACCAGTTATCCCAGGGATTTTATGAGTCTTGAGCCACTCATCAAGTGAACGTGTTGCCTCATGGTGTGAATATCTATCCGTATAGTGAGATACAATGAGTCCTCGGATATGTACCGAATCTGATTCAAAATATTTTGAAAGGTTGTGCTCACGCGCATCACTTGGTACGCCGTAATTTCCAACCAAAGGGTATGTCTCAATAAGTATTTGGCCTCGGTAGGAAGGGTCAGAAAGGGTTTCTGGGTAACCGGTCATCCCAGTATTAAAAACGACCTCTCCCGAGGCCTCCGCAACACACCCAAATGCTTCTCCTTTCCATACTGAACCGTCCTGAAGTGTTAAAATCCGTTCAGATGCTTTTTTCATCAGTGCCAAGCATACAAAGATACGTCTCCGTCGGCAAGTGGATTACCATCATTTTGCAATCCACACAACAGCGTGCAGGGCATGTAAAGGTGTGCTGTACTTATAGGGGTTATAAGCATAATAAATCTAGTATGTGTGGTGGCACCTGCTGTGATTGTGGAGCCTCAAAAGTCTCTACATGTCCCTGTGAAAAGTGTGATGATACGAATTAAAAAAGAGCACCCCCCTCGGGTGCTCTTTTTTATAGTGACGATGCACCGATATCCTTTCGATAATACATTCCTTCAAACGATATGCACTCGATAGCTTTGTACGCTCGTTTGAGTGCATCTGCTAGATCAATTCCAACGGCAGATACTCCGAGGACGCGTCCACCATGTGTTACAAGCGCACCATTGATGACTTTTGTTCCCGCATGGAACACAACAATGCCTTCATGCTTTTCAGCTTCTTCAATTCCTTTGATTGGCAGGCCTTTTGCGTATGAATCAGGATATCCTTGTGAGGCAAGTACAATATTGACGGCAACTTGCTTACTCCAGACAAGTGACACGTGTGAGAGAGATCCAACTGATGCGTGGTAGAGCACCTCAACGAGGTCTGATTCAAGTAGCCGCATGTACACTTGTGTCTCTGGATCGCCAAAGCGAGCATTAAACTCAAGAGTGTACGGACCTTGTTCAGTGACCATAATCCCTGGGAATAGACAGCCTGTAAAGGGTGTATTGCATTCTTTCAGATAGTGCAATGTTCTAAATACAATAGATTTCTCTATTGAGTTCATTTCATGCGGCTGTATCCAAGGAACAGGCGCAATAGTTCCCATACCGCCAGTGTTTTTCCCGGTATTGTTCTCGCGGATTCGCTTGTGATCTTGGGCAGGAGGGAAGACATACGTGGTAGCTCCATCTGTTATTGCATGTGCTGAAATTTCTTTTCCTACGAGAAATTGTTCGATAACGACAGTTTCTCCTGCATTGCTGTGCACCTTCTTTAACATTATTTCTTGAAGCGCTGACTCAGCTTCTTGTCTGGTCGAGCAGATATAGACACCTTTTCCAAGTGCAAGGCCGCTCGCTTTGATTACGAGTGGGTAGTGTTGAGTCTGAATATATGCAAGAGCGCTTTCATACTCATGGTGAGTTGCGTGCGAGGCCGTGGGAACACCAGCTTGTTGCATGAGCTCCTTTGCGTACGCCTTTGACCACTCGATATGTGCCGCAGCTTGAGTTGGTCCAAAAACTGGAATGCGTAGTGCGCGGAGTGAATCAACAATTCCAAGTGCGAGCGGGTCGTCGGGCCCAATAATGCAAAGTGTAATGCGTTCGCGGACAGCAAAGTCACACAAAGAGTATATATCTGTTGCGTCAATTGCGACATTTGTTCCGTACCGCTCTGTTCCCGGGTTGCCTGGTGCAATAAATAGAGACTCAAGGTGCTTTGATTGAGCAATTTTCCATGCAAGTGCTGATTCGCGACCACCACTTCCAATAAGTAATATTCTTTGCTTCTGCATACGACACGCTATCGCTACTTGATGTATCTTGCAAGTAATTGCTATACCACGCGAGTGTGATACAGTTGTGTCTTAGAAACAAACATGTGTGGCATTATTGGAGTGGTAGAAACCGGTCCCGCTGCTACAACTATCTACGATGGTCTTCATCTCTTGCAACATAGAGGACAAGATTCTGCCGGTATCATGACATTCCTCGGCAAGGCAGTACATGCTCACCGCGGGCTCGGTCTTGCGCACGATGTATTTTCTGAGAAATCATTAGCCCGACTTAAGGGCAATTTTGGTATCGGTCATGTACGTTACGGCACTGCTGGGGGTTACAGCATTCACGAGGCGCAACCATTTTCGATGCTGCATGGTGGGTATGTGTTTTCTCTTGCACATAATGGAAACTTAGTAAACTGTAAAGAATTGAAGCAGAAACTGACCCCAAGGGAGCGCAAGAGACTCAAGACATCATCTGATTCTGAGTTATTACTTCATCTTATACTGCATTCACTTGCTACTCCTGTAACTCCCGAAGCAATAAAAAATGCAATTCACGAAGTCATGGGATGCGCCAAAGGGGCATACAGTGTCGTTGTAGCGGTAGGTACTCTGGGAATTTTTGCATTTCGAGATCCTCATGGTATTCGTCCGCTTATCTTTGGTACACGAAAGGGAAAATCAAATGTAGAGTACATGGTTGCTTCCGAATCAGCTGCTTTTTCAGTCGGCGGCTTCCAACTCGTGCGAGATGTTGCTCCCGGAGAATGCATATTTGTATCGAATGATTGCTCGCTGAAATCGTGGCGCTACAGAGGTGAGACAAGCCATGCGCCGTGCATTTTCGAGTATGTATATTTTGCACGACCAGATTCGCTTATTGATGACATATCGGTGCACCGCACACGAATGCGTCTTGGATTGCGTCTTGGAAAAGTACTCGCAGAGCAAAAAAAGTACACTTTCGATTGTGTTGTTCCTATTCCTGAATCTGCACGAACATCAGCAATCGAAATTGCTCACGAGTTGAAACTCCCATTTCGTGAAGGTTTTGTTAAAAATCGTTACGTGGGCAGAACATTCATAACCAGAGGGCAAAACTCGCGCGTATCGAAAGTAAAGCGCAAGCTCGCAACGCTCCCACTTGAACTCAAAGGCAAACGCGTACTCATTGTCGATGACTCTATTGTCCGTGGTACGACTATTCGTGAAATCATTGCTATGGTGCGTCAGGCAGGCGCAAAAAAAGTCTATGTCGCCTCTACCTCTCCTGCAGTTGTCTCGCAAAATGTGTATGGTATAGACATCGCAACAAAAGAAGAGTTGGTGGCGGTTGATTCACAGGGAAAAAGAAAGAGTGATGTACGCATTGCCCGCGAGCTTGGAGCAGATGCAGTCTTTTACCAGTCAGTTGAGGATTTATATGCTGCTGCACATGATGGAAACCCTAAAATCCGTCAATTTGAAGGTTCATGCTTTGATGGTGTCTATATCGCAGGCACCCCCGATGCTCATCTCGGTGCACAAAGAAGAAAAAGGGAATAGAGCTACCACGGGAGCGTGTGGGTCATCGTACTATCATTGGTGTGGAGCCATTTGCCTGCATCAATTTTGAACTCCCGCGTTCTGCCAAAATCGTTGTACTTTAATGAGTTGTATTGAATTGCATGCTCAAATATCTTTTTTGTAATCTCAACATCTTTGAGGCAGTACGTTCTTACCTTTTCGATTTCTCCATTCTTCCACCACACAATAGACTCAAGCCCAGAACCACCTTTTTTTGCCTTTAAAGTACCTTCTGCGAGTGACTGAAGTCGCACGCGATGTCCTAAGACTTCCTGCACTTTTGTGAGTATATCGAGATGGGCAATTTTCTGTAAATCACCAGGGTAATATTTGTTTAGTAGCGGGAGGTCAAAATGCTCAGAGTTAAATCCTACAATAAGATCGATACTCTCAAGTACTTCCCAGAGACGAGGAAGTTCGTGTGCAAGAAAAGAATCATACGCATTTGTTCGCGAGTCATAGATACCGACAAGTGCTAAATCAAGCTTTGACGGATCGTTACTGCCAACTTCTTGAAATGTGTTTGAAGTTTCAATATCGAAAACAACGTAACTAATGGATGACATATTCGGGATAGTATACGCAACTCTTTCGATTATGCGAGTGCAGTTACCAACTCTTCAAGGGTACATTTTGTTGAATCCTTTTCACCAAGCTTTTTCAGTGAGTATGTACCATCAGTATCTCCAGAACCAAGCACAATTACGTGTGAAATAGAAAGTTTCTCAGCAGAAGAGAACTGGTCGGCGAGTTTGCGAAGTGATGTGTTCACCGCAATTGATATACCTTTTGAACGAAGTGATTGTGCGAGCGTGTGTGCGGCAATAATCGCAGGTTCATCAACAACACAAATCATTGCGTGCGTTGCGGGCTTGTACGCGGGGAGTAGTCCGTGTGTGTGGAGAAAGTCTTTCATAACAACATCACCAATCGCAAAACCAACTGTTGGGATAGGCTGCTCTCCAAAGAGGGTGAGCAGGTTATCGTACCGACCACCACCATACATCGCTCTGCGGTTTTCTGGATTGGTATCAAATGCTTCCATAATCACACCTGTATAGTAGTCAAACCCTCGTACCAATTCCGTATCTACTTTCACATTATGTATGCCCATAGCGTTGAGGGTCTTCATCAAAGCCGCAAGGGTAGGATACTCAGCAATCGTCTCAAGAGAATGCAATACTTTTTCAGCCCTGTCTCCTATTACTTGGGTAAGCTCACTCATGAATGCGTCAGGCTCCATCTTGGCTTTTGCGTCAAGAAGATGCATCACTTTCTTTCGCTCGTCATCAGTCATCGCGTGAGCGTCCCATATTGCATTGAGTGCACGTCTGTCGTTTACATGAATGGTGAAATCATTCTCAGTCGCGCCGAACGCTAGGATGCACGCATGTCCGAGAGCAACAATTTCTGCATCTGCATCAATGCCAGAGAGACCAAACATATCCGCATTAAACTGCCAAAACTCACGGAGTCTGCCTCGCTGGGGTTGTTCGTATCTAAAGCAATTTGGGTTTGAGAAGAGTCTGAGAGGGTAACCGAGTGTTGTTCGCTTATGAGCGACCATTCGCGCCACCGTCGGTGTCATCTCAGGACGAAGTATCACTTCTCGATCACCGCGGTCTTTAAATAGGTATGCTTGCTTACTCAAAATCTCATCGCTGGTTTTGCCGCGGTATAAGTCAGCTGGTTCAAGGATTGAAGCATCATACTCCTCGTACCCGAACGATTGGGCGGTTTTTGCAAGGGTATTGAGTATATAGTCTCTATAAAAACAGTCTTCGGGATAAAAATCTCGCACGCCCTTGTAGCTTTCAGTGGATTGAGTGCTCATGTGGTGATTGTATACTACTGATCCTTTTTCTGCACTCGTGTATGCTTTGAATACCAGAAATGAGCCAAGACAGCAATGCCGAGTGATACTACCGCAAAAGCTAAAGTCCAAAACGCCTGGCGCTCGTCTATTTCTAGCAATGAGAGCTTTACATCCTCGACGTTCTTTATCGATGCCCCTACCGAAGTGAGTGTAATCGCTCCGGGGACACTCCCAATAAATGTAGCAATGAAATATGGGTAGAATCGAGCGCCAAAAATCGCTGATGCATAATCTACAACTTCGTAAGGGAGAAATGCGAGGCGCATCATCAGCACCGCAAAAAATGGATGTTGCTGGACGTGGCGCTTGATTCGTGACGAGAGATGGTCGGCGTCATCTTTGATAAAATCTGCGCCAAAGTATCTGCCGATACAATATGCGATTGAGCATGAAATGGTTTCTCCCGTGATGACGTAAATGAGTCCAGGCCAAAAACCAAACATCATACCGCCGAGGGTCGATAGAAACACAACAGGCAAAAAGAGAAGTGGTCGAATAGCATATAGTGCGATGAACCAAATCGGACCTATATATGAGCCTGTAGTGTAGGTAAAGATTGCCCGTACAATCTCAACGAGTTTTACCTCACTTAACCATACATAGAGGAAAACCCCAGCGACAGTAGTGAGCCAAAAAATCAGAGACCACCATTTTAAACGCTCATGGCTTATACGTAGACTCATAGTTATTCAGTAGATATTGGTCGCTCGTTGTGTGTAAGCGTGAGCTTGTTTTTATGCTCGGTCACCGCATCCACTTGTTCGAGGACGACGCCACGTACATACTCAGGATTTGGCAATCCTTGGAACATCATGTGTTCGCCACTATCACCCGCACTTTGTATTCTCAAGTTTCCAAATCCAAGCATTGTCGGGAGAAAACCGTGAATTTCAACAGTCGCATCCTGAATACGCTCAACACGCATCGTCGTTGTCTCTCTACTGAAGAGCGTAATCTGTTCAACGTTCACAATCCGCTTATCGGTAACAATCCATACATCAAGGTAATAATTGGTCCATATAGTAGCAACTGCAATTGATCCTGCCATGAACCATAAACAGGTAAGAAATACGCCAGCCGGTGTTGCAAGAAGAAGGACCCCAGCAGGCGTCATACCAATAAAAAGTATTGGCAATACGACCATTACAAATATTCCGAAAATATCTCTAAAAATCAAAAACCAGTGCTTTCTCACCTTGAGAAGTATTCGTTCATTGTCGTCGAGAATGTGGTGAGTGAAGTGGCTCATGGTTGCATTGCAAGTATTGCTGACGCCATTGTAAGCACCAAAAGACATCCTGCTCCGTTGTAGAAAAGTGCAGCAGAAAAGGCAGCTTTCATGTCGAGTGAGTAGCTAAACCAGTGGTACATCAAAACAATTCCGTAGCCAAAGTACGCGATAAATGAAAATAGCAGCATGAACCACCACATTCCAATCATGTGCTCCAGTATATCATAGTGCTGGAGTGAAGGTAGCTCAGTGTGCTAAAATTACAGGTATTACCCTTAGGGCATATATATGAATCTTCAAGATATTCGCACAAATAAAAAAGTACGGCTGTGGGTTATCGGTGGACTAGTTGTCGTTGGTATTATTGCGTTCTTTTTTGCCAAAACAACCTGGGCCAAAATTGTTATCGGAGGTGCGATTGCGTTGCTTATGATTGCGTTTGGTATGGAGGCGCAAAACACTGACTATGATGTCGCCAAACTCATCAAGACTGGCTCATTTGCCGCATCACAAATCGAAAGAGATGTAGATGGAAACTTAGTACCCGCGAGTGTTGATGCGTTCTGTACGTCACGTGATATCGATTACAACTGTGATGATTTCACTTCTCAGCCCGAGGCCCAGTCAGTCTATGAACGCTGCAAGGGGCTTGGTACAAATATGGACGTATACCGTCTTGATGGTGACAAGGACGGAGTTGTGTGCGAAGCGCTCCCTCATGGTGCACGCTAGTCGTGAGTGCACTCGAGCCACAGGCCTCGCATGTTTTGCTGTGCTCGCCTTTGTGCGTCTGCAAGAACTTTTTGTCTTGATGTATCAGGTCTATACGCTCGTGCCAGAGCGTAACCTTCTTCTACCAGAAGTGCGTTGATAAAAATATCATCAATAAACACATATCTGAGTATTCTCCCGTATTTGTCCGTGTTCGAAACATCTCGTTTTAATGTCACTACAGTGTTTTCAAGTAAGCCTCGTGTACGATCCGTTGCCTCAATTGAAAAGCACTCCGAGGTGTCTGCATTTTTAGGTCTCAACTCAGGTGTATCAATACCTATCATCCGTACAGTAATGTTTCCTTCTACAACAAAAGTATCACCATCAATTATGCGTGTGACTCTCAGTCGCTGAGATTGCTCTGGGGTAGCGGGAGGCTCATTTATAGGGAGTTCTAGCTTCTCTTGCGGAGCGTGCTTGCTTGGAGAAGGAGTAGTTGGCTTATCATGCGTATCGTCATGAGAAATCCCAAAACCGATGATAAGAAAAAGCGCAGTTAAGAGTTGTCCAAATACAGTAGCGTCTCGTCCTGACATCAGGAAAGTATACGTGATAGTATCAATCTATGACAGTGAAGATTGAGGAAAGTTGGAAACGAGCACTTGCTCGTGAATTTGAACAAGAGTATTTTATTCACTTGTCTCAGTATGTTCGTGATGAGTACGCAAAAGGGGGTGTCTATCCTCACCCCAAATATGTATTTAGGGCATTTGATGAGTGCCCCTTTGAGCGCACAAAGGTGGTTATTGTTGGACAAGATCCATATCACGGTCTAGGGCAAGCAAATGGACTCTGCTTTGCTGTGCACGCAGGTGTAGAGACTCCACCGTCGTTGCGAAATATATTTAAAGAAATTGAGTCTGATCTTGGGCACCAGGTGTCACACGATACAGATCTTGTCCGTTGGGCGCGACAAGGTGTACTTTTGCTTAACGCAACACTCACGGTCCGTGCAAATAATGCAGGGAGTCATCAAGGAAAAGGGTGGGAGGAATTCACTGACTCTGCACTCGCAGCTCTCTCAGAGAATAGAGAGCATATTGTATTCATTCTGTGGGGTGCATTTGCTCGCAAGAAAGGCGCGTTTATTGATAGGACAAAACATTTGGTACTTGAGTCAGCGCACCCATCACCGCTCTCTGCGCATAACGGTTTTTTTGGCAGTAAGCCATTCAGTAAGGCAAACGAATATCTCACCATGCATGGCGAAAAGCCAATTGAGTGGTAGGTAGAACTTACTGCTTAAGCCCAAGACCGTTTCTGATCAGATATACGCATCCCGCAAGGAGCACGCCGATAAGACTAAAAAGGACTACAGTTGCGGTTGCAATAGACACATCTGCCATTCCAAGAAATCCATAGCGGAAACCGTTCACAATGTAGAAAACGGGGTTTATATGTGTCAGTGCCTGGAAGAATCGAGGGAGTTGGTCGATTGAGTAAAATACACCAGCGAGGTAGACAACAGGAGTAATGATAAATGTCGGGACAATCGAAATCGAGTCGAAAGTCTTCCCGTAAATACCGTTCATAAGCCCAGCAAGAGAGAAGAGTATCGAAGAGAGAATAAGGAAGAAAAGAATTATAAATATGTTATGAATGGGTGGAAAAACGAAGAATACTGAAACGAGAGTTACCAGTACGCCAACAATAAGTCCGCGGATAACACCGCCAGAGACATACCCAGCGATGATAACCCATGGTGGTGTCGGTGAGACCAACACTTCGTCAATGTTTCTCGACATAAACTTTGTGGCAAAAAAGCTTGTTGAAGTGTTCGTGAATGAGTTCATGATGACCGAAAACATTACAAAACCCGGTACCACAAATTGAATATACTCAACACCGTGCACCATACCAACGCGCGCACCGAGTATCTTTCCAAATACCGTGAAGTAGAGAAGTGCCATGACCATTGAAGGGAGGAATGTCTGACCCCAGATGCGAAAAATACGGACCGTTTCTTTACGAACGATTGTGTAGTATGCATTCCATGTTTGTTGTGCGTTCATAGTTATTTTGTGAGAGAGATGAATATATCCTCGAGTCTACCTCCAACTTGTGTGACTGAGTGCACGTTAATCCCCGCACTGAGTACAGCCTTGAGACTTTCAGTGAGTGCAGCGTCACCGCTTACAACGATTTCAACAGAGTTTGGTGCGACAATTCGAAAACCACCCTTTTTTATTTGTTCAAAGTGTTGGGGTGTTATTGGGTGAGATGTCTCGATAACAAATGTACGTCGCTCTTGTGTCGCCAACAATTCTGACATGAGCCCATCACGCACAATGGCACCTCGGTTGATAATAGCTACATGTTTACAGAGTTGCTCTGCTTCTTCGAGGTAGTGCGTTGTCAAAAGTATGGTGACTCCTTCTGCGGTCAATGTCTTCAAAAAATCCCACATACCACGTCGGAGCTCAACATCAACACCGGCTGTGGGTTCGTCGAGGATAAGGAGCCGAGGGTTATGGATGAGTGCGCGAGCGATCATGAGCCGTCGTTTCATACCTCCCGAGAGTGTTCGAGACATCACATCCTTTTTATCTCCAAGACCAAGCTTCTCGAGCAACATGTGTGCACGAGGGAGTGCTTCATTGCGATGTACTCCATAGTACCCACCTTGGTTCACCACAATATCAATAGGCTTTTCAAAAATATTGAAATTGATTTCCTGAGGAACAATACCAATGTATGACTTTGCGAGGTCAGGGTTCTCATCAATCGATGTACCGAATATAGAAACATCTCCCGATGTCTTCGTGACAATACCTGTTGTTATACCGATAATTGTCGTTTTTCCAGCACCGTTTGGTCCGAGAAGAGCGAAAAAATCGCCCTCCGGTATGGTAAGCGATACTCCTTTGAGTGCTTCAGTACCATTGTCGTACTTTTTTTTGAGGTTGTGTATCGTAAGTGCTGCGCCCATTATTGTGCATCTACAAGTGGTAATTGCCCGAGAAAGTCAGACTTTCCGAGAGTGACTCCGTTTTTTCGCATGATTGAGTACGCGACAGTTGCATGGAAATAGAAGTTAGGGAGTGCGTATGTTGAGACGTATTCTCGTGCAGGGATACCTTTTGTCGGCATCCAGCTCATGGAAATTACTTCGGTATGTCCGATTTCCATTTTTTCTGGAGAAATTGTCGCAAGATATTCGAGCGTCTTATCGATGCGAGCGTAGAGTTGCGCGAATGTCTCCTCAGTGTCTTCGTATTTAGGGACTTCTATTTTTGCAAGCATTCCTGCGGTTCGCTTTGCGATATCACTGCAGAGTTGTACTTGTTTTACCAAAGGAAATTGGTCAAATACGATTCGGTCTTGCAATAATTTGTTGACATCAACATTTCGTGCAGCTGCAAAATCTTCAGCTTTTTTGAGTTGTGACTTAAGTGTGAGTAGTGCGCGAGTAAACATAGGGACCGTCAGGTCATGGATTGAATACGTAATCATAGGTGCTCACAATATCATAAAGGCAAAAGAATGCTATGCTAGAAAAATGGTAGAAAAAGAAACCCTTATAGTTCAAGGAAAGGATGACTACGAACTTCTCGATTCAGGCAAAGAAATGAAATTGGAGCGCTATGGTTCTGTCATTCTGGCTCGACCAGATCCACAGGCGCTCTGGGAGCGTCGGCTTCCCGAGTCGAAGTGGCTCACCGCAGATGCATCGTATTCTCGTAAAGGAAAAGAAGGTGTCTGGCGCATCCGGCCAGAAACCCCAGAATCATGGAATATTTCCTACGCAGGACTCAGTCTTATAATAAAACCGACTTCATTTAAGCACACTGGACTTTTCCCTGAGCAACGTGCCCATTGGGAATGGACAACGCACATAATCAAGAAACACCATTCGGGCACACAGGTAAAGGTTCTCAATCTCTTCGGCTACACCGGTGGTGCAACACTTGCTGCCGCGCACGCTGGTGCTCATGTGACGCACGTGGATGCATCGAAAGTCGCTGTTTCGTGGGCGCGAGATAATGCGCAAGCATCAGGTCTTGAGACAAGACCAATACGCTGGATTATCGATGATGTCTTCGCGTTTGTTCGTCGTGAGATAAAGCGAGGCAATACATACGATCTCATAATCATGGACCCGCCCGCATTCGGAAGAGGTCCGAAGGGTGAGCTTTGGAAAATTGAAGAGGGCTTCGTGGCGCTCATTCATGATATTGAAAAGCTTCTTTCTCCCAAGGCATTGGGCGTTTTGGTGAGTGGATATGCAGCGGGTTATTCTCACCATTCGTATGAGAACGTGATGCATCATCTCGTGCGCACTCGAGGAGGCGTAGTCACTGGAGGTG
>CAZGUV010000001.1:58954-83854 GCA_964528735.1 uncultured Candidatus Saccharibacteria bacterium
CACTTCAAGAATCGGGCAGTGCTCGATTACTGTCCTGCGGAATCTTTGCTCGCTGGAGCGCTTAGTTTTTTCTTGCTCATTTTTCTGTACTCGCGATAGATAGGGTAAAAAGAAACGAGAATAATAACCAGCGCAACAGGTATTACATATCGTTCAATATCAGGGATAAGCTTACCCAAGAAGAATCCAAGAAGTGTTACTCCTGCACCCCAGAGCATTGCACCAAAAATATTGTATCGAAGAAATGTGCCGTAATGCATTTCAGCCGCACCTGCAAAAATTGGCGTAAATGTTCGAACGACTGGCACAAATCGCGCGATGGTAATCGAGTACGCTCCGTGCTTTTCGTAAAACACACGTGTCTTCTCTAAGTGGTCTAAGTTAAGATAGGGAATATTGCCTTCAAAAATCTTTTTTCCAAAGCGTTTCCCGAACCAATATCCAAATGAATCACCAAAGATTGCAGCAAGAACAAAGATTGGTACAAGTATAAAGATGGAGAAATATCCTTCAGCAGCGAGAATACCTGCACTAAAAAGTAAGCTATCTCCTGGTAAGAATGGCGCAAGAAAAAATCCTGATTCAGCAAAGACTACCGCAAAAAGCCCAACATACCCGATAGTTGTAATGAGCTCTGTAAGGTTTCCATCGAAAAAAGGTATCATCGCCCTTTGTTATAGTACGTTTTAACCCTGACTGCAATGTATGCAGATACGATACCAAGGCACATCCCTGCGAGAACATCGGTTGCGTAGTGAACACGAAGATAAATACGACTCAGTGCAATCAATATCATGGCTACGGCTACACCACAGGCAATTGCCGGACGAAGGACTGGGTGCTTTATGTGTCTCCAAAACAAAAGACCCCATGCGCAAAAGAATGCCGCTGCGACAGCGCTGTGACCACTCGGGAAAGAAAATGTCTGCTCTATCCCATACGCAATATCTATCGCAATAGGCCTCTCGCGCTGGACGAGGCGCTTTACAATATCTGCAAGACCAGCACTGAGGATGATTGCACCACTTATAGTGAGTGCATTTGAGCGGCATTCAAGGCAATACGCTGCAAAAATAAGAAGAATGACAACTATCGCGACAACAGTCCATGTGCTGAAGAGTGTAGTAATAGCAAACATCAGCACATCCATCTGCTCACTTCTGTATGATGCAAGAAAATACTCAACGCTGGCGTCAATGCTGTTCATACATTATGCAAAAAAGGTAAGTATAAGTATTCCGAGGATGATACGGTACACACCAAAGGGGATAAAGGTGTACTTTCGAATAAGATTCATAAAGACATGAATGACGACAGCTGCAGTAATACCCGCGCTCACCATTCCAACGATGAGTACTCTGAAAAATTCTGGAGTTATGACTGAAATATCTGCCTGCAAGAGCGCGAGTGACGCGGCTGCTCCAAGTGTTGGCACACTCAAGAGAAATGAGAACTCTGCGATTTTTTCGCGAGGTATTCCAAGTAGAAGTCCAGCGGCAATACTTGCACCAGAGCGAGAGACGCCAGGGATAAGCGCGAGTGATTGCGCTGAGCCAATCATACTCGCAATGCCTGGGGTAATAGTGCGGACTTTTTTATGTGGGTACTTTTTTATATACCATTCAATCGCAATCAAGATGCATCCACCGATGATTAACGCCCAGGCAATGACGAACAAACTTTCAAGAAGGATGAGGCTAAACTCTTTGAGCAAAAGCCCAATAATTGCAGTGGGAATAAAGGCTGCAAGAAGCGTGAGAATCGTCTTTTGCTTGAAAAAAATGTGCCGATAATATATTGGTATTGCAGCAACTGCACCGAGCTGAACGGCAATCTCAAACACTTTCACCGATTCATGTGTTATGTCTATACCAAGCAAGTGACTTCCAATCACCATGTGTGCGGTCGAAGAAATGGGGAGGAACTCAGTCAGTCCTTCTAGTATCCCAAGGAGTATCGCGTACGTTGCGTTCATCATGATGAGTATACCACGCTTGAACGATATGCCGAGGAGTTGAATTGTGATAGGATTTCGACATGAAATCACAAGTGCTGCCTGTTCTGTTTGTTACATTGCTCATAGACATGATTGGTTTTGGAATGGTCATCCCCGTACTTCCTGTACTCTTTAATGACCCGACATCCCCATCATATATGCTGACAGGGTGGTCACGTGATGGACAACTCTTCATGTCTGGATTTGTGCTCGCACTTTTCGGGCTTGTCCAGTTTATTGCCTCGCCAATACTCGGTGAGCTCTCTGATGTGTACGGGAGGAAACGAGTACTGTTGGGAGGTGTGGTAGTACTTGCGCTTTCTCAGCTCTTGTTTGGCTTTGCAATTACTATTATGTCGCTGGTCGTTTTGATGCTTGCGCGTGCGATTGGGGGAGTCGCAGGGGCGAACTTCTCAGTTGCGCAGGCAATCATCGCAGATGTAACAGCACCAGAGGATAGAGCAAAGAGTTTTGGTATCATCGGCGCCGCATTTGGTATTGGATTCATCACCGGTCCACTCATTGGTGGATGGTTTACCGAGGCTGTCGGGACCCCTTCAGCGCCATTTATTCTTGCGGGAGTACTCGGTCTCATGAACGCAATAGGTGTGAGTTTCGCACTTCCCGAAACGCATTCAAACACGCGCACAGAACGCAAACGCTTCACGCTTCTCAAAGGGGTCCATAACATACGAGCTGCACTTGATGACGTACAAGCTCGACCACTATTTCTTTCAAACTTCTTTATCCAGCTCGGATTTTCAGGATTTACAACATTCATCGGTGTTCTCTTGCTCAATCGATATGGTTACACAGAAGGTGAAATCGGTATGTTTTTTGCAGCAGTAGGTTTGTGGATTGTTATCACTCAAGCGGGTGTGCTCCCACGTACGATGAATCGTTGGAATGAGAAAAGGGTAATACCTATCGCACTACTTGTCCTCGCGTGCAGTCTATTCGTGCATGTTCTCGTGTTCCCAGTGTATGTGCTCTATATGATTATGCCGTTTACTGCGATTGGTATGGGGCTTGCAAATGCGTGCCTCCTGTCTCTCATGAGCAGAAATGTTGGTCCTGACAAACAGGGTGTGACGCTCGGCATCAATGCATCGGTGCAAGCTCTTGCGCTCGGTATGGGCCCACTCTTGGGTGGACTGGTTGCGGGTACGCTCGGCATTGGAGCGCCATTTCTCGTCGCGACACTCTCAGTGCTCTTTGCTCGGTACCTATTTATACGAAACCGAGCGAAAATGGTGTAGTTAGTGTGACGATACTTTTTTCCGACTGATGCCAAGCAAGCGCTTCACGTGGTCGAGGTAGTCACTCATTGTCTTGAATGCAAATGACTGGTGAAGTTTTTTGCAGTTTCTATTCTTGCAATATGCGCGACCGTGTTCGTCTTTGCAGTGCGCGCACACAATCATCTGGCGGTGACAAGTTGGGTACGAACAGTCGTGGTAGTCTTCACATGGTGTTGAGCAGAGATAGCATGAGCCGACCGTTTCGTATGTATCGGTAAATCGTTCAAGCACGCGTTCGTCAAATACATAGAGCGAGCCAAGGAAGTCTTGTCCTGGGTACTCCTTCATAAAAGTACCGATACCACCATTGAGCTGGTAGACATCCGAAAAGCCATTGCTCTTGAGATATCCCGAAGCCTTTTCACAGCGGACACCGTAGGTACATACCGTCACTACTTTTTTATCTTTGAGGTGCTCGAGTTGTGGCAAAACTTTTGGAAGGTCTCTGAAGTTTTCCATCTGCGGATTTATTGATCCTTTGAAGTGTCCAACTTCGTACTCATAGTCATTGCGCATGTCTATAATCTCGATGTTTTCACCCGCATCTATCCACG
Organism: uncultured Candidatus Saccharibacteria bacterium; assembly: GCA_964528735.1. GTDB lineage: Bacteria > Patescibacteriota > Minisyncoccia > Phycocordibacterales > UBA2100 > CAYNND01. The sequence continues at coordinate 62,806 of CAZGUV010000001.1, forward strand.
ACTTAAGTACTTGAGGTGTAATATGAGTACCGGTTATTTCATTTGGGTTGATGTCGTCCTCTTTTGCGAGACCTAGCGTTACAATTTCACTCCGTGCTCGGACGCGAAGCTTGGGGAAGGCATTACCTGTGCCAGGTGAGTGCTTAAACCACACATCAGAAAAGTTTCCGAATGTTCCAGCGGACCCATCCATTGCGTGCATCGCTTGTTCGTATTCCGCAAGTGCCTTTGGTGTACCCTCAATAGTCCCGTTGATGCCTTCCTCTGCAATCAAGATACGTCCCGTAATGTTGCGACTACCGAGAAAGTCCTTGTGCCACTTAACAAAAGCCACTGGATCCGCAATCGGTGTGTATTTGTAGTAGATGATGATGTCAGTCGGCTGTTTTTTCATCGTGGCTTAGTATACTTAAAAATACCGAGAGCTCAACCATTCAGGACTCGAAACGCAAGGTAGATGCCGAGAAGTCCTCCCAGCGCTGTAGTAAAGACACCTGGTAGGGAGAGGAAATCAGTATCACCCCAGAGTGCAGGAATATAGCTTCCGGCAAATGAACCTAGTGTCATAGAAAGCATGTAGATTTTCTTATCTGACATATACATATTCTACCATGTTCTCATGGTTAGATAGCTCCTCGTCATACGTCATGGTATATACAAGTTATGAATACACGAATACTATCAACCGCTGTGATTCTTTTTGGTGTGATTGTATCAATCGCATCTGCACAGATGTCTATCCAGGGCATTACTGTTCCCAAAAACACTGTCGTAGATAGCGGTACGTCAATTCATGTGAGTGCGTGGGTACCATACTGGAGAAAAGAGGGTGGTACTCAAGAAGCACAAGAAGCGATGTTGTATATCGACACATTCAGTCCGTTCATGTATGAAGTTGCAAAAGATGGCACAATCTCTCCAAAAGCAGATCTCAAAGAGGGTACATGGGCATCACTTCTCTACACTGCGCGTTTGTCAAACAAGAAAATTACACCAACCATCATTTGGCTGAAGGGGGAAGAAATTCACGCAGTCCTCAGTGATGCAAAAAAACGAAAAAAGCATATCGAGCAGCTCGTCTCGATTGTCCGCACAGGCACCAAGTACTCAGATGGTGGCTTCGACGGGATTGATATTGACTACGAAGGTAAAAAGTGGGAGACGAGAGCATCGTATTCTGCGTTTATTCGAGAGCTTAAGGCAGAGTTGCGTAAGTACGATAAGTTATTGGTGTGTACAATCGAGACCAGAAACGCAAACACTACGTATGAGACACAGCTTGCAAAAGAAAAGGCTGGTGACTATGTAAATGAGTATGCGGTACTCGGCAAGGAATGCGACATCATTAGAGTCATGTCGTACGATCAAAGAAATGCAGACGTGGTCCTCAATAAGCAAAACGAAAAGGAAATGTATATGCCAGTTTCTGATATCGCATGGGTGAAGAAAATCTACACGACACTCGTTCGACATATTGACCCAAAGAAAATCGAAATGGGTATTCCAACGTATGGCCATGCATACAAAATAACTCCAAAGACAGGGGGAGGGTGGAACTACGAACGAATGCGCTCGCTGACCTACGAACAAGCGATGGAGAGAAAGAATATGTACAAGAGCACAACACCGGTCCGTGGCGTTTCAGGAGAGCTTATATTTACGTACACCATCGAATCAGGCGAATTTAAGGGTACGTATCTTGCGGTCGTGACCGATGCCTACGCAGTACGCCAAAAAATTGAACTTGCTGAGCGCCTTGGCTTGCGCGGTGTGGCTCTGTTCGCCCTGTATGGGACGAATGACCCTCAGTTAAAGCATAACTTATAGGACGAGCAGAAGGGGCGTGACGGCAGGGCCTACAAAAGTAGCCAGTATGTAAGCCATAGTATGACTATACGACACTATTGACATTTATCAATATATGGGGTATAATAGTACTACCATGAAACACGCTTTGTGTTCGTTATTTATCGGCTTCTCAGCGCTCGCTGTATCGCTTGCTATCCCACAAGATACTCAGGCATATAGCTATTGTGACTATTACACAGGTTGCTATCACGCTGATGGACCAGATCTTTATGCATCTGAGTACGAGTATTCATACAGTAGTTACAATACTGCGTATCCGACTTACTCTACGTATGATTCATACTGTGGTTCGTATTACTACGACTGCGATTATGATAATACCTACTACTACTCAGGTACCTCTGTGTCACCATCGATCAATCTCTCATTCTCATACACTGAGCATGCGGCACCGACATACAGCTACCCAACATATCCAGTCTACTACCAGACACCAGTGCCTGTACCGGTCTATGTTCCTACTCCTGTGACAAAGACGGTATACACACCAGCTCCGGTAAAAACGACCGCAAAAAAGACAAAGAAAAAGAACGACACATTCTATGTGTACGCAAGTGCAAGCTTCTAAACCTCAAACCCGCCACACGGCGGGTTTTTGATTGTTCAAACAAGCCACGATAGGATGGTGCAATGTCATTTACAGTCTTTTCAAAAAATGGTGAGGTCCGACCAATCACTGAGGCTCATGTATCTCTCTCGGCAATAGAGTACACGTATGGATACGGAGTGTATGAGACAATCAGGGTGCGTCATCGTGAACCGCTCTTTATTGCAGATCATCTGATGCGGTTACGTATTTCTGCACAGACACTCGCGCTTGAGCATACATTTTCTGATGAGATGATTGCGCGTTCAATCCGTGACCTTATTGGTGCGCTGACTGTTGATACATACAATCTCAAAATGCTTCTCATCGGAGGACCGCTTCCACAAGATGCTGAGCTCTATATTCTCGCGAGCAACCCACATTTTCCTGATAAAACATTGTACCGAGATGGTGTCCATACAATCGTGCGTCACTTTGAGCGAGCATTTCCCCAAGCGAAAAGTTTGAACATGCTCCAGAGTTATATGGCATATCGAGATGCGAAGCGTGCGGGTGCATACGAAGCGCTCCTCGTAAACTCGCATGGCAATGTGACCGAAGGTACTCGGACGAATTTTTTTGTACTCGACAAAACAACCCTCATTTCACCTCCATCTGAAGAAATATTGCTTGGTGTCACGAGAAAGCATGTACTCACCGTAGCTTCGCACCTCGGGCTTGGGTATCGTGAGGAGGCGCTACCGATTGAATCTGTGCACACGTATGATGCTGCTTTCTTAACGAGCACATCAACAAAGATTGTACCTATCAAATCAATCGAAGCACAAGCGCTCAAAGAGATTCCTGATGTGCTCCGAAGCTTGATGAAAGCGTTTGACCAATTCCACGATTCTGTGGCATAGGTGAGCAAAGAGCCTTTTCCACTTTCTATATATCATAGATGATATATCATATATGATATGTCGAAACCACAGAGCGAAGCACTCTACGAAATGACGAGACTCACCGTGCTGAGTAGTCATGATGTTGAGTACATCCTTGTTCGTGGGCTCTCACAAGAACTAGTTGCGCAGCTCAAGGCGTATTCATCAGATCTGACAGATACGGTCCTTCAAGATGCGACTTCTGATTATGAGCGTTTTGGTGTTGGAGATTACGAGGCATGGTATGCAAAGCAACGAGTTCCGTATGCACTGCTTGACGGAGCAACTGAGACACTCGCCGCACTTATATGGTTTGGTCCGAAGACACTCGGTCGCCCCTCACTCAAACATCTCACCGAGGAAGAGCGTACTCACGAACTCTCTCACGCAACAGGTGAGTGGCATACTGTTTCGTACCGTGCGTATGGAGTCTACCGTGGAAGGCGGTTGATGAGTATGTTTTCAAAGGTGGCGCTTGCTGATTACCTCGCGCATTGTCCTGGTGCAAAACTATGGCTCTCAATAGATACTGAAAATCCAGCGAGCTTTGCGCTCTCTGAACGACTGGGATTTGAACGCTCAGAGGAATATACTGATGAGACACGTCACCACTACGTATATATCTATACACAACATGGCTAGAGCACCACTTACAGAATGGAAAGCAAAGCAGATACTGATGGGCGCAGGGTATGCTGGTATGCATGTTGCAGGTGTAGTGCCTCGACTGCACGCACGGAAGCGGTACGTTGTGAAGGTTGATGAAGGTGTCAAAAAACGGATGAAAAAAGGCCTTGTGCAGTTGGATTGTAATGAGAAAGAAATTAAAAAACATATTGCGCGCTGGAAAAAACTTGGGTACACATCATTTCTTATTGAGGAAATGTTTCCACACACTACTCAAGAAGAACGTTATATTGCACTTGAGCGTGTCCGAGATGGTATTCGTATCTCATATAGTACGCACGGCGGGATTGATATAGAAAATCATGCAGATGCAGTCATATCTATGGTTGTGCGCGCTCCCACCAACGTACATGCGGTAGCTGACAAACTATCAATGCCTCGCGGGTGCCTCGAGTCGCTCTATGCAGTAATGAATGAAGGTAGTATCGCGTTTCTCGAAATAAACCCTTGTATTATTCGCAAAAATAATTGGACTGCCCTCGATTGTGCGGTGCTCGTCGATACTACAATCACTGACTCATCCCTGTGGAGTGAAAGTGACGTCATATCGAAACCAAGCACAAAGGAAGAGGCGCGTGTCATGGAGATACAAAAAACTACCCCCGCATCACTCAAGCTCAAGGTCATGAATCGACAAGGTTCGCTTTTCTTCTTACTATCCGGCGGAGGTGGATCACTTGTTGTGATGGATACAGTAGCATCGGAACAGTGTGCACACTTGATTGGTAATTATGGTGAGTACAGTGGTAACCCGTCTCAGGAAGAGACATATCTGTACACACGAGAAGTCCTCTCACTCCTCATTGCTTCACGGGCGAAAAAGAAGGCGCTTGTTATCGCGGGTGGTATTGCAAATTTCACCGATATAAAAGAAACATTCACCGGTGTTATTCGTGCGATAGCTGAAGTGTCTGAAGTGCTTAAAAAGCACAATATTCGTATCTATGTACGACGTGGAGGTCCTAACGAAGATGAGGGACTACGTCGCATACGGGCGTTCTTCAGAGCGCAAAACATAAACCATGCTGTCTACGGCTCAGAGACGCCACTTTCAGTAAGTGTACTCGCTGCATGCGCGTATGTACGCAAGAAATAACGTATGAAAAAAAGTATTTTCCAAATCATTCGAGAGAGCAACCAACGTATCTTAGTCATTGGGAGTCATCCACAACTCGTCCAGTCGATTCTTGATTTTGATATTGTAAGCGGAAAGAAAGAACCAAGCGTAAAAGGAATCATCACCAATGGGCGAAAATCAGTAAAATGTTTTTGGGGTAATGAAGAGATTCTCATCCCATGTTATCGCCATGTGAGAGACATGAAGAAAAAAGATAGACAGTCACTCCAGTGGATGATCAATGTCCAATCAGGACGGCGAGTCAAAGCGAGTACTCACGTATTTTTCAATGAATGCAGTAATGCGCGAGGCGGAGTTATCTTTGCAGAGGGTGTGCCTGAGCGCGATGCGGTTGAGCTCATAAGTGCGTATGGTTCGAAGGTGTTCTTACTCGGTCCAGCATCAGTCGGGCTTATGGTCGGTGGCTCGCTCAAGCTAGGTGCAATAGGCGGTGTCACCCACGAGCAAATTCACGCAATTCATGGATGGGACAAGGGCAATATTGCAGTCGTCTCTACAAGTGGAGGGATGACCAATGAGCTCATGCATGTAGTGCAGAGCGCGGGGCATCGTGTGTCAGTTGCGCTCTCTATTGGTGGCGATCGATTTCCCATCGCGTCACTGACACAGGTACTTATGGAACTTGAGGCGGACACGGCGACAGAGGCAATCATATATTTTGGAGAGCTTGGAGGGCTCGATGAGTACGAAATCGCAACACTCATCAAGTCAAAAAAACTTACCAAACCGTTTATAGGATATATTGCTGGTGCAATCGATGCTGCTTTTTCAGAGCCACAACAGTTTGGCCACGCAAAGGCACTCGCACAGACTCCAGACGAATCTGCAGATGCAAAAAAGAACGCGCTCCAGGGAGTGGGAGCTCGTGCACCAGAGACATTCGACGGAATCCGTGAGGCGCTAGTCTCGCTCCCAATCAAACCTGCTGCCTCGAATGAGCCTGCACATTGGGTGCGTCCGGTACGAAGACAGTCACTGTTTACTACGCGGCGCCTTCGAGGTGCGGTGCCGACACCGCTGGTGCGAAACGGAAAGCTTATCGGCACGGATAACTACGAACTATCACAAAGCGTTCTGTACGCACTTTTAGGTCGTCAGGTGTCCCGAGAGGTATCAGCGTTGTTTGATATGTCATACAGGCTCCTCCTTGATCATGGGGGGAATGTATCAGGTGCAGTCAATGCAATGGTCACTGCACGTGCGGGACGAGACTTGGTCACTGCACTTTCTGCCGGGCTCCTCACCGTAGGTCCACGCTTCGGCGGTGCGATCAATGATTCTGCGCGCCAGTGGCATGCGCTACAAAAAAAGACAGAAACTGTATCTGATTTTATTGAGCGGCATGCAAAAGCGGGCACACCACTTTCAGGAATTGGTCACAAAAAATACCGAGTTGGTATTCCTGATCCTCGTGTCGCTGTGCTCGACACTTTTAAGGGTTTGTTGAAAAGCACTCCACACCTTGATATTGCGCGAGAGGTGGAGTCGGTCACGACACGAAAAAATGGTTCACTCATCTTGAATGTAGATGGTATGCTTGCCGCGCTCTTTTTGGATATGCTCATGGAATTGGAAAAGTATACTGATGAAGATATAGATATTCTCATTTCTCAAGAATTCTTTAACGCACTCTTTATTATTCCTCGTACGGTAGGCTTCATCGGCCATGCGCTTGAACAAAAAAAACATGATGAAGGACTTTTCAGACTCCCTGATGATTTGTTGTTCACTCAAGAGTAATATATGCAAAAGAGACTAGTTACACTCGGTGGTGGTTCGGGGAGCAATGCAGTGCTCAAGGGACTTGTTGAGAACAAAACACTCGATATCACGGCGCTCGTGACTATGGCTGATGATGGTGGTTCGACGGGAGTTTTAAGAAATGAAATGCAAGTGCAGTCAGTCGGTGATGCGCGACAGGCAATCGCGGCACTTGCGCAGGGAGATGAAGATATACGGAGACTCTTTCAATACCGATTCCACGACGGTCCGTGCGCAGGACATTCACTTGGTAATATTATGCTCGCGGCAGGCGAACAACTCTTTGGCACCTTCGAGCAATCCATCGAATGTCTTTCACGAATGCTTGCTACAGAAGGTAGAGTAGTACCCATCACAAACGACAATCCGCGAATACAAGCGACTTTGAGTACAGGTGAAGTTATTGTCGGAGAAGGAGAGATTTATACTCGCTCATATCCACTCGGAGAACGACTTTCCATTTCATTTACTGAACCAGCTCATATTTCTCCCCAAGCTGAGTCGGCACTGCAGAATGCAGATGCGATTGTCATTACTCCGGGCACCTACTACTGCACATTGTTACCGGTTCTGATGGTTACAGGTGTTTCAGATGTACTTAAAACGAAAGATGTGCCAATCATTGTGGTGCTGAATTGTCTGAATCGAAAAGGTCACACCGAAGGATGGAAAGCACATGACTATGTCGCAGGACTCGAGCATGTAATGGGTAGGCACGTCACGCACATACTGATGAACTCTGAAAAGCTCACAAAAGAGCAAATCGAACAGTATGACCTTACCAAAGAAAGTGGACTGATTATCGAGGATGATATGGAAAGTGATGCGCGTGTAGTGAGAAAAGATTTACTTTCTCAAGACACCGTACATCGAAGCAGTACTGATGTGCTCGCAGTGCATCGAGCGTTCATTCGTCATGATCCGAACAAAGTCGCTTCAGTCATCAGTACTATTCTTGGCTAGTGGTGCATCGGAGCACTCTCTGTGTCAGAAAATACAACACGCAGCTTCGTCGCAGCGTATGCGGCGCATACTGCAAAGAGTGTACCGATGAGGAATGCGAGCTGGTAGCCTGCAGTAAGTGCATCCGCAGTCGGTATTCCTTGAGCAAGCGCTGCACTTGAGCGAATCGAAGCAACACTGGCAAGGACTGCAAGACCAAGCGCACCTCCAAGCATAAATGCTGTATTAGCGATTCCTGAGGCGAGACCTGATTGTTCTTTCGGGGCATCACTCATTGCAGCGAGTAGTACTGGGTTAAGTGCCATGCCTGCACCAAGTCCCAAAAGAAGCATCGCGGGTAAGATGTGAAGCACGAAGTCGCCATTGACTGGAGCGTATGCGAAGAGGAAAAGTCCAAGTGAAAGCGCCAACATGCCCCAGATGATTGGCTTTTGTACTCCGTAGCGGGCAACCATTTTTGCAGAAAGTCCGAGAGAGAAAATCGCCATGATGATGTTTGACGGAAGGAATGAGAGTCCGATTTGCATTGGGGTATAGCCAAGTACGAGTTGCATGTAGAGCGCAGAGATGAAAAACCATGCAAACATCGCCGCTGACCACATAATACCGATAGTGTTCGCAATTCTGAGATTTCGATGCTTCCACAGTGATAGAGGCATGAGTGGATTTTTGATGCGTGACTCAATCCGAATGAAGAGCGCAAAGAGAAGAGCAGAGATTCCAAGAAGTCCGAGTGTCTGGAGTGTGACCCATCCAACAATATTTCCATTGACGATTGCGTAAATCGCGCAGACGAGTGATGCGGTAATGGTTGTTGCACCCCACACATCGAGATGCTTCACTGCGGTCTCACTCTTACTTTCAGGAAGGAGTTTGTACGCCGCTGCAAGCACGATGACTCCAAGTGGAACGTTAATGAGAAAGATTGAATGCCAGTTAAATGCTCCTGTAAGGACACCTCCAAGCAATGCACCAATAGACCCACCTCCTGCAGCGACAAACCCGAAGAAGCCCATTGCCTTTGCACGCTCAGCATTTTCAGAAAATAGATTCATCATCACTGATAGCGCTACTGCTGATGCTACTGCGCCACCCAAGCCTTGGAGACCTCGTGCAAACACGAGCATTGCCTGTGACGATGCGAGTCCACAGAGAAGTGACGCGAGTGTAAAGAGTGCGATACCGATAAGGTACATTTTCTTATTTCCATAAATATCACCAAGGCGTCCGCCAAGCAGGAGAAAACCACCAAAGGTGAGCATGTATGCATTCACGACCCAGGCTAGAGAGGTTTCGTTAAATCCGAGATCAGCACTGATAGAAGGGAGGGCAACGTTTACGATAGTTGTATCGAGCACTATCATGAGTGTTCCCATGCAGAGCACATAGAGTGCTACCCATTTGTTATTTTTAGAAAACATCGGGGCAGTATACCCTAGAGAGTGCTTTTAAAAAGCTTTTACTGTGGTCCTACTTCCTTTCTTTGAGGAGTTCAGAAATAGTTACGAATGTATATCCTGACTCTCTGAGAGCGTCTATGATTCTCGGTACTGCTTCACGTGCGCCAGTACACTCTTTGCACCACGGGTGGATGAGTATGATAGAGCCATTTCGAGTATTTTGTATTGTGTACTCAGTCAAAAAATCAGCACTACTGCCGTAGGTGTCAGGCTCTACATCCCATATAACGCTGATTATGTTGTGGGTAGAGAGATACCATGGGAGGCCAATCAGCTTCTTCCCATATGGTGCGCGAAAAGTGATGTCACCAGCGTACCCTGTTTCTCGAATGAGCGCGGTCGTCTTCTCAATTTCATCCGCAATAAAAGAGCGAGACTTTAAAAGAAATCGCTGGTGAGTATATGAGTGGTTTCCGAGGTCATGACCATCTTGTACGAGTCGCTTTCCTATATCTTGATTCTTTTCAAGGTTTTCGCCGACAAGATAGAAAGTTGCAGGCACATCTTTTTCTTTGAGGACATCTAAAACTTCAAGACCATACTCAGTCGGTCCGTCATCAAAGGTAAGAGCAACTATTTTCTTGTCAGTTCCAACTCTGTATACCAATTCGCCGAAGAATTGAAATGTTCTTGATTTGCTTATTTGAAAGAGTGTATACACGGATCCGATACATACGACAATAAGAATGAAAATTATCAGAATTGCCCTACGCATGATCATCATGGCTATGGTACTCAAGCTCTTTTTGATTTTCTCGATATGCTTCATACATCACTTGCACTCCTGCGGATATTGCTAGGACAACCATGATGGTTGCAACAATAAAGTCAGGGTATCCCGTGCCTGTTCCGAACACACCAAGAGCTGCAAATAGTATCGCTAGATTTCCGATGGCGTCATTGCGAGAACATATCCATACTGAGCGCATGTTTGCGTCGCCTCCACGGAAACGATACAACATCACAGCTACGCTAACATTTGTTATAAGTGCAAGCAATCCAATAATACCCATAACAGATGCCTCAGGTATTGTTCCATGCATCACATGCCAAGCAGTATTTACCAAGACGAGTAGCCCAAAGAAAGTCACGGACACCCCCTTAAAGTATGCAGCACGGTTTCTTATGAGTAATGGCATACCAGCTACGAGCAAACTAATTGCATAGTTACTTGCATCACCAAAAAAATCGAGCGCATCAGCGAGTAGTGCCGAAGATTCAGCGGTTACTCCACCGTAGATTTCTACCAGAAGCATTCCAGCATTCAAAACGAGAGCAATCCATAATACTCGTTTCCATCCAGGACTCTGAGACAATTCGTCGAAATGTTCATGAGGTGCGCATGTACTACTCATGTATGTATTGTATCACAGAGGCAGATATGCCTTGTTGCATAGAGATGCTTTGCTATGATGAGTCTATGGCAAAAGCAGCTTTTTCCTCGGGTGTAGTGCATAAAATACCAGCAGATATGTCTAAAGTATTTTCTTCAAATCAAAAGCTTGCTTTGATGTGGGAAGATATTACTCCTTTAGCTCGAAACGAATGGATTTGCTGGGTGACATCTGCAAAGCTGGACGAGACTCGAAAACGACGTGTGGTGGTCATGGTAGATAAGATGAAAAAGGGAATGCGCCGACCATGTTGCTGGGCAGGGTGTATACATCGCTAGTTTCTACTAGTGGTTGAAATCCTTGTGAAAATAAGTACAATGACCTCCAATTCCGGTGTGGCGCAGTGGTAGCGCAGCTCGCTGTTAACGAGTTGGTCGTAGGTTCGAATCCTACCACCGGAGCATGAACACAAATCCCGCCTTCAGGCGGTGATTTTGTATGCTCTGGTGAGCACAGCACCTTCGTGCGGTGCGTGCAGGATTCGAAGACCTTTATGTTATGGGCAAGCAGTCTAATGACTGCGCTCATCATAAAGGTGTGCTGACCCTGTAAGGGTAGAATCTACCCCGAAGCAAAGACCGATTGTGCTACAATTCGCCTATGAAAGCTGGTACAAAACAATGTGTATCAATCGCGATGTCTTTGGCGGCGGCACTTTCGATAATTGCCTCTGCATACTTTTTGAAAGATACACAGTATGAAGATTTGTGGGTATATGTCATGTCTGCGTGGCTGATTGCACATGCAACCCTTGAGGTGCTCACGAGAGAGTCAGGAGATAGATAAGCCAATATGGATGTTTTGAAAAACATGATAGAGAAAGATGCTCAAAAAGAAGGCATCACTCGAATCGCTGAGGCATTAGTAGCGATGTACGTTGATATTGCACAAACCCCACATCTTGATCGTGCAGACAAGGCGTTTATTGCTCGTGCACTCGATGGAGTGAAGTTTGAAATATTCCCTCATGAGTGTAAGACAGATGAAAAGGGAAATGCATTTGTTGCCATTAAGAACCGGTACCAAGCGCAAAGATACATCATCCAACGAGTCGACAAGTGGCTCAGAGAAAAGACAAGTGAGCCTGTAGAAAAAATAGAGAATGTACAAACTACACTTAAGTATCTCCATGAGATACAATGATGTCATGATACTTTTCGTTAAAACAGGATGTCCGTATTGCAAGAAGGTGCTCGATTTTGCAGAGCAGAACAATATTACCTTTGCACAATTAAAAGAGAAGAAGGAACCTGGAGTGCTTGATGAATTATTGAAGCGTGGTGGTAAGAGTCAGTTTCCATACTTAGTTGATGAGGAAGCAGGAGTAGAGATGTATGAGTCGGCTGACATCGTGGAGTATCTCGCAAAAAAGTTTGGCAAAGACGCAAGCACTTCTCCAAAGGTTCCGCCTGTGTGTCCTATCGAGTAAGAGACTTTGAAGATTGTATCGTTGTGATAGTATAGCTCATGGCGCATATGAACCAGTACACTATCGCAACCTTAGCAAGTCATACCGCACTTCAAATCTTGAAGGGGGCTAAGGACGAAGGGTTCAAGACTATTGCCATCTGTGAGAGAGGAAAATCTCGTGTCTACGAGTCATTTGGTGTAGCTGACGAAATCTTGGAAGTTGATTCATTCAAAAACTTTCTTTCGATTGAGCCAGAGCTTATCAAGCGCAATGCTATCGTAATCCCGCACGGCTCACTTGTTGCATATCTTGGCAAGGAGAGGATTCTTCAGATGAAAGTGCCAGTGTATGGAAGTAAATCAATGCTCGATTGGGAATCATCGCGAGATAAGCAGCGCCAGTGGCTAGCGGGTGCAGGTTTGAAGCTGCCTCGTTTGTACGAAAAGCCTGAGGACATCGATAGGCCAGTTATCGCGAAGCTTCATGGCGCAGCTGGTGGGCGCGGATATTTTCTCGCTCAAGATGCTCAAGATTTCAAAAAGAAAATTGCTTCGCGAAATGAGACTGACTATGCAATACAGGAATACCTTGTCGGCGTGCCAGTCTATACGCACTATTTCTACTCGCCACTTACGAACGAGCTTGAGATTATGGGATTTGATAAGCGCTATGAAAGTAATGCTGACTCTATAGGCCGCATAGCAGCGGGGGACCAAATTGCAGTTGATTTGCAGTCGAGCTACACCATCGTCGGTAACATGCCACTTGTCGTCCGAGAAAGTCTTTTGCACGAAATATTTGCAATGGGGGATAGGGTCATAGAAGAAAGCAAAAAGCTTTCACCTCCTGGACTCTATGGTCCATTCTGCCTCGAAGGAGTCGTGACGAGTGAACTTGAGTATTATGTTTTTGAAATTTCAGCGCGTATTGTTGCGGGAACTAATCCATTCATCGACGGCTCACCGTATACCGCACTTAAATACAATGTACCGATGTCGACAGGTCGACGTGTTGCGCTCGATATCAAGCGCGCGATTCAAGCAGGCAAACTTGCAACAATAGTAGAAAACCTCAACTAATATGAAATCACTTCAGGAGATAATTGCTGGCTACAACACAAAGGACATCACCATCGGTGCACTTGGCGGGCATGTCGGACTTGATGTTTGTGCAGGTGCAAAAAAGTGTGGCTTCAAAACACTTATTATCGCGAGAAAGGACCGAGCTCGACCATACGAATCACACCTGAGAAATGCATACGGTGTCGGCTGCGTTGACGAGTGCATTCTTGTTGATTCATTTTCTGACATCCTGAAGCCTGAGATACAAAAGATTTTGCAGGAAAAAAACGTCATTATGGCGCACAGCAGATACTTTTGGGTGTATTTTGATTTTGCTGAGTTGGAGAAAAATTTTCATGTGCCTTTCTTTGGAACTCGCGAGTTGATACGACTTGAGGAACGAGATCAGAAGCCAAATCAGTACGATGTGCTCAAGAGTGCAGGCATCCGAATACCGAAAATATTCACATCACACACTGATATAGATAGACTCACACTCACCAAGATTCACAACGCAGTACGCACCTATGAACGCGAAAACTTTATCGCATCAGCGCCTGAAGAATGGACAACGATTGCTGAAGAGAAAATAAAAGCAGGGGCAATCAACAGAGATGATTTAAAGGATGCAGTCATTGAAGAGTTTATCCTCGGTGCACAGGTAAACTTTAATTTCTTCTATTCTGTAGTGCATAACAGGCTCGAACTCATGGGTACTGATATGCGTAGACAGACAAGTCTCGATGGGTGGCTTCGACTTCCCGCAAAGGAGCAGTTGCTTGTGCCTGGGTCGCCTTACCATATCGAGACAGGACATGTCGCAGTGACTGTGAAAGAGAGTCTGCTCGATAAAGCGTATGAAGCTGGCGAGCGTTTTGTCGAGGCATGCAAAAAATATCATCCAAAGGGAATCATCGGACCATTCGCACTTCAAGGAGCCGTTGTCACTGATGGTTCGAAAGAGGACATCGTGATTTTCGATGTCTCTATGCGCTCTCCGGGAAGTCCCGGAATTTCAGCAACTCCGTATTCAGAATACATGTATGGAAGACCAGTATCTATGGGAGAACGTTCAGCGCTCGAGGTACGTGATGCAATCCAAACAGGCAGGCTCAGAGATATACTCACGTAACGTATGCACCGTGTTCGAGTCAAAGTAACTCCTGCCGCGTCGAAAGAGAAGGTTATCCGTGTCGCTGATGATAGCTACGAGATATACGTACGCGAACCAGCGCAAAACGGACGCGCAACTGCTCGAGTGCGCGTCCTTATCGCGCGTGAATACAAGATTGCTATACAGTCGGTGCAACTCAAGACTGGTGCACAATCGCGCTCAAAAATGTTTGTGCTTGAGCCGTGAAATGAGTGCACAACACTTTTGCGAAGTGGGAGTCAGGCTGATACCATAGATGTATGCAGATAACGATTATAGAGAATCAGAATGTTACATTGCCCGATGAGACGAAAAATTATATTGAAGAAAAGGTAAGCCATATACACAAATTTCTTCACGACAAGGAGACAGGAGTCAGTGTTGAGGTGTTCAAGGGTGGTCACGGTGGCTACGAGACATCTATCACGCTGAAGACTGAGGGTACTTTTTTTCACGCAAAGGCAACACGCTCGTCAGTGCATGAGGGTGTCGATGAGGCCGTCGATGAGCTCATCGCGCAACTTAAACGTGCGCACGGTAAGGCGCAGGCACTTTTGAAGCGAGGAGGGGATTCGTTGAAGCGGATGATGAAATTCGGAAGAGGGTAATTTAAGGCAAAAAATATGGCGGCTCCGTTTTCAGAAGCCGCCCTCCTCCGGTAGTACCTCCGAGTGGGTTAGTTCACCCACGCTGGCCTGTCAGGCCAAAACTTGTCGAGGTAGTGCCTCACGACGATGGTCAGCAGTATGACCGCCAGGACGACGATGGTGGGGATGCCCACGACGGCGAGAGGTACAAAGATCTCACACGTCGGGTCCACATTGTTCATCCAGTCGGATGCATAACACTGGTTGCTCATCGAGATTTCTCCAGAGTAACAGCACGCCTTCTGTGCTGTATGTATATTATGCCATAAAAATGGATAAAATCAATCTACGCTGAGCGCATGAAGTCTGAGAATAACATTTCTTTTTTTCCTTCAGGGATGACTGTATCAAGCACAAGCGTATCATTCTCGACGTGAGCGCTGACTATTTTGATTCGTACCTTTTTACCTCCGCGCTCAACAAAAGTAAAAGCACTTGGCCACTCATCGTATGCGCATATCTTAAAAAGATTTTCTCGTGCGGGTGCATGCAAGTCTATGAGCGCATCATTTTTTTCAAACATTGCACAGTACGTTGCATCGGCGTGATTCTGTTCACGAGGTGACAGAGTGCCGTTTATATATGCATCAAAGGTGTCTGCGAGAAGTGGAGCGCCCGCTTCGATAAGTTGCGCGTCAAGAAGTCTCCCTTGTATCGGCCATTCTGAAAGCTCAACCTTTTTTTGCGCGAGTATTGGGCCATGGTCCATCTCACTATCGATGAGCATTATGGTAACCCCCACATGTTCTCGTGCGTCAGTAAGTAGTGCTGAGCGTATAGGCGATGGGCCACGAAGCTTTGGCAGTAGTGATGGATGCATATTCACGACACCCTTCTGGGGAATCTGAAGAAACCGTTTTGATAGTATCTGTCCGTATGATGCAAGCACAAATACATCCCACGGACCGCGCGAGTGTAAATCTTCCTCAATTGATTTGAGTTTCTCCGGCTGGAGCACTTCTATCCCATGTTCGTCACCCCATATTTTCTCGGGAGGTGGTGTCATTACTTGGCCACGTCCTACAGGTCTATCTGGTCCGGTGATAATAAGCGTAGGGAGGTAACCTTTCTTTTTCAATGCATCAAGACTGGCAACGCCGAGTGGGCGCCCTCCCAAGAAAATCCACCGGAGTCCATCTGCCTGCATGTTAGTTTTTTCGAATTTTTCCATGCGCTCCAGCCTCCTCTCTCCGTTTGAGTTCTTCGTCAGTATGCATGTCGTGAGCGTTATCTATATACAAAATCCCGTTGAGGTGATCTATTTCATGTTGGAATATTTGCGCAAGAAGTCCTGAAGCACCTCGCTCGAACTCTTTACCTTTTTCATCATAGGCACGCATCGTGACTTTGTCTGAGCGGAGCACATACCCCCACCATCCACGGAGCGACAGGCAGCCTTCATGTAATTCTTCTCGAGCCTTCGAGCGACTTACAATCTCTGGGTTGATACATACCAGTGCCTCCTTATTTTTTCCGCTTGTGCTTTTCTCTAAAACATCAGGAGAGACGATAAAAAGTCTCACTGATTCACCGATTTGTGGAGCAGCAAGTGCAGCGCCAAGACGTTCTTTCTCTAGTGTCTCAATCATTTCTTTGATGAGAGTTTGCACTCGTTTCGAGGCGATATCTTCAATGGCTATATCCTCAGCGCGTTTTCGTAGTACAGGATCACCTTCTTGGACGATATTTTTCATGTGCATATTGTACATAAAATCAGATAAAAAGCTTCTTTTGACACAGAGGCTTTTTGGAGTACTGTTCTGCGCATCGAGGTGAATGCCTTGAAGGGAGTAGTGAACGGGCCTCTGCCAAACAGTTCACGCGCATGTTAATACAAGGATCAGAACATGCGAATCGCAGCGAAAGTGGCAGTGATGATTGGCGTCGTCACTGTCTCGGTTCCCACCTTCAGTGGTGAGGCTTCCTCCAGGTCATGGATTCGAGAGTCTATACGCTCGAGTTACTGTGCCCGGGGTGTTCTCGAGAAGTGCAAACCTCATGAGCTCCCAGCTCGTAAGGCACCTGCGCGGAAAGGGAAGAAGTCGAACTAGACCTTTCATGCGACACCAAGGGTCGGTACCCTATAGGTGACCCGATGCCGGTGGGCGACAGCGCGTTTCCCATCGGCATTTTTTATACTTCAATTTTTTTCGTGTTGTGATATAGTGACGGTGCACTTTGCACGCCAACGAAGTGCTCCCACGGCGAGGTGCAGCTTCTGATCCAGCTGCGCTTCGCCTTTTCTCTTGCGCGCAATTATCCCGTAAAAATAGTGATATCAAATACGGGATCTATAGATGCAATGATACTCCGGGCTATCTCGTGTGGCCATTCCTTTTGTGGGATACGAATGATTGTTGTATGACTGAACGTTGTGCCTGACATACGTACCAATTCTTGAAAGGGTCGTGGTTTGAGTGATTTTGTGAGTTCGAGCATGGTGCGTACATCTTCGATGACATCATCGCGTTTACCTTTTGTTGTCAGCGTAATATGAACAACTTCAGGTGGGAGTTTTAGTTTGAGACGGAGCTCGTGCTCGTGTTTATGAAAATGTGTGATTTCTTGTGAAGCGAGAATTTGCACAAAAAAATCATCTTTCTTAAGGGCTGTTTGAACGTAACAGGCATCGCGAGTTATTTCTTTTATGTACATCGCAGTGCGAAAGGCGTCCTCATCTGCGCTGTATGATGGTGACGCGAGGAGGCTTTCAAGTGATGTGATGATAGATGCATCAGGAGCGCACCCAAATGAAAGTAGCGTTGGAGTACCAACAAGAATCTCAGGCTCAGATGAGTCATTGAATTGTTGAACTGCTTTTCGGATGTCGTGCTCAGAGTATTCTGCGGTATCTAGTGCTGTGACGCGGACTTTAGGAAAATGCTGCGAGAGTGCGTGCTCGACAGTGTCGAGCGCAAACCCATAATTCTTCAATTTCCAACTTCCACACGTGGTGCATGTGGTGTGTGCATTCTCGGTGTGGCCACATCGAAGGCACGAAAGTATCGGTGACTCATCCTCACCACTACCTTTTACCAGTCGATACGCCGCCTTACATTTGGGGCAGAGGAGTCGGGTCCCGCAATCGGTACACCACACTGAAGTTGCAATCCCTCTTCGTGCGACGATGCAGAGGATTTTTTTATTATGTGTAAGCAAATCATGCATATCCTCCTCGAGGGTTGCGGTAAATACTTTCCCTTTATCCTCTGAGCTGCGATGTAAAAAGGTAAATGAGTTTTGAGTTCGAACTTTGTGCATTGGCGGCATATAGTGCTCTCGGTAGCCTTGTTCACACTCCGCGTATGTCTTTACTCGCACAACGGTGTCACCAAATATGATTCGCGCTCCGAGCGCTCGGGCGTATTCAGTTGCTGCTACTCGTATATCTACATGCGGTCGTTCGACAAGCCTGTAGGATTCATCCGATTCACGCTCTATGATGATTGTTCTCAACCCTGAAAGCGGTGCTGTTAAAGCCTGCGATGTTCCAATAAGAATAATCGGCTTTTTACTTTCTGCGAGCTCACTCCAGAGTGCAACAGTCTTTTTCCGTGAAATTGCGCCATGCACCAAACGCACGTGTCGTTCTATACCACGCGAGAGTATTTCAAAGATTCGTTCAGCAACAACTCGTCGCGGAGCGATAATGAGAAGTGATTCTTGCTTCGCCATGCATTCACGAGCAATATTCTTGTAGATTGCCATTCGCTCTTCGAATGTGTCTTGGAGTGCAAGTTGCTGAAATGCGCCACGCCTATGGTTTGCGACGTGATTGAGTGTGGGCGTTTCATCGATGAGCGATGCGGGGACAAGTGTGTGCACCACTGCACCAACAGAACATGCATGGATATGTGCCGTCGCTACACACATCGCGATGTGTGACTCTGAAAGAAGTGGTGAAGGTGGTTCGGCACCTAATTTTTGTAAAGTGAAATCTTGGGTTCGAAGTTTTGCTTTATTATCTTCAACTGCTTCAACTTTTACGACGAGCGCCTTTTGTTCTTTATTGCGAATGGGTACTGTAACAACATCTCCAACCGAGACTGTTCGAATGGTGTAGTACGAAAGACCCTCGATGGGTGTACCTCTGACTATCGGCACCACGGTTACTACGTACATACCCTAGAGTGTAGAGTGCTTCAGCCAAAATGCAAAAAAAGCCAGTCTATCCGCGGTATTGCACTTTCTGGGAATACCATTACACTACGCCCATGGCATTGTTTGCACCTAAACTCGGAATTGACCTTGGTACCACATACACACTTGTTTTTGTCCCTGGGAAGGGTGTTGTTCTCAATGAGCCATCAGTGGTTGCTGTTTCTGAGCAGGACAACAAAATACTTGCAGTCGGTGATGAGGCGAAAGAGATGATTGGAAGAACACCTGATGATATCGTCGCGTACCGTCCCATGAAAGATGGAGTTATCGCTGATTATCGCGTGACTGAAGCAATGCTCCGTTACTACATTGGTAAAGCACTTGGGAAATATAATGTGTTTAGACCAGATGTGCTTATTTCAGTTCCTGCAGGAGTTTCATCTACTGAGCGTCGTGCTGTCATCGAAGCCGCACTGAAAGCAGGAGCAAAAACTGCTCAGGTAATCAAGGAACCTATCCTTGCAGCAATTGGCGCAGGCATCCCTATTCAAGAAGCTCGTGGGCACATGATAGTTGATATTGGTGGGGGTACGACTGACGTCGCGGTCATTTCACTTGGAGGTATTGTTGCGTCTAAGTCGGTAAAAGTTGCAGGGAACCGCATCGATCATTCGATTGCAGATTACATAAAGAAGCAACACAACCTTGCGATTGGTGACAAAATGGCTGAGCGAATCAAGATTACAATCGGTTCTGCAATCCCACTCGAAGAAGAGCTCAAGATGCAAGTGAAAGGACGTGATCATCTCACCGGCCTTCCTCGTTCGATTGAGCTTTCTACAAATGAAGTGGTCACGGCGATACAACGCGACTTGCGAGAAATGGTTCAGGCAATTCGCGATGTTCTCCAAGATACACCTCCAGAGCTTTCAGCAGACATCATTGATAACGGCATCACCATGACAGGTGGTTCTTCGCAATTGAGGAATCTTCCTGAACTTGTATATCGCCGTACTGGAGTCAAAGCAATTCTTGCTGAAGATGCGCCATTGTGCGTTGCAAAAGGTACGGGAGAAGCACTCAAACACCTCGATGTCTACAAAAAAGTCATCACCACAAAGCGCTAAAGGAATCCATGTCCAGGCGCACACTAAGCACGTGGTGAGTCATCACGCCTCGGTGATTCGACATGCCCAGGAGGAGGGCACTTCTCTCAGAGAAAAGATTGATGTCACCAACATTCTGCCGGTGGATGTGCATGAAATGATACTTGTCGATGGAAGTGTCGAGGAGATTCGAGATTTGCATACACGAGTCTATTTGAAACCAAGGGGGGATGTCGCGCTCTTTATAGTGACATGCCCGACACTTTCTATGCAGGCGCAGAATGCACTACTAAAACTTTTGGAAGATCCACCTCAATATGCGCGCATAGTGTTGGGAGTACCTGTACCTCGAGTGCTTCTCGAAACTGTCCGTTCTCGGGTACACATTCTCGAGGAGGATGTTACTGCAAAGCCAGTCACAGATGTAACTCCAAAAATGTTGCTGAGTGCGTCGTACACGCAGAGGCTTGTGCTTGTCGAATCATTGATAGAGGAAAAAAATATTGAAAAAATATGTTCACTGATTGAAGATACTGCACAGTACATACAAATGGAGTATGCAGACTCGTACGCTGTGATCCTTGATCAAACAAAATCAGCAGTTACTACTATCGAGTATCTGCGAATGCAAGGCTCGATGGTGAAGATGTTGGTTGAGGCATGGGTCCTTACGCTACCTGATGCGCGATAGGTCCACCATTCGCTTCACAATCTAAAGACTTCATCGTACACTGTGCGTATGTATCCATTTAAGCATTTACAGGATAAGGCAAAAGAGGCTGAAGAGTGGCTGATTGCAGAACTAAAAGGTGTGCGCACTGGTCGTGC
>CAZGUV010000001.1:83864-93472 GCA_964528735.1 uncultured Candidatus Saccharibacteria bacterium
GCAACCCCGACACTTCTTGATGGTGTCCGTGCTGAGGTGTATGGCTCACGAATGCCCTTGAATCAGGTCGCTACTATTGGAACAGAAGATCCACGAACATTGAGAGTCATGCCATTCGATAAGAACACACTCAAAGATATTGAACGAGCGATATCGCAAGCAGATTTAGGAGTTGGTACTGCAGCTGACGATAGGGGTATTAGAGTTATCTTTCCTGAACTTACGTCTGACAGACGAGTACAGCTCATGAAAATCGCAAAGACTCGTATGGAAGATGCGCGTGTGCGTATGCGTGGTATTCGTGATGAGGTCTGGAGTGACATCCAAAAGCAAGAACGAGATGGACTCATCAGTGAAGATGTAAAGTTTAAGGCAAAAGAGCAGATGGAAAAAATCGTCTCTGATACACATAAAAAGTTTGAGGAGTTACTCAAGAAGAAGGAGGCAGAGATTGAAAGCTAATATATACCCATGGCTGTCTTACTTTTTCTTCTTATTCTCATCGTGCTCGTTATTGTGCACGAGCTCGGTCATTTCGTTGTAGCAAAATTGTTCGGAGTTAAGGTTGAGGAGTTTGGCGTGGGTTACCCACCGCGCGCATTTACGTTTGGGCGATGGAATGGCACCGAGTATACCCTTAACTGGATTCCATTCGGAGGCTTTGTGCGTCTCCTCGGTGAAGATAGTGCGCAATCTGTGACAGGACCAGACAAGAAAAAGGCTTTTATATATAGTGTGTGGTGGAAAAAAGCGCTCATCTTAATAGCGGGCGTAGTCTGCAACGTGATTCTTGCATTCGTGCTCTTTACTCTTGCTGCATCGTACGGTGCTCCGATTGCAGTCGATGAGACAAGTCCTCTGAAAGACAAAGCTCGGCTCATCATAACGAATGTATATGATGGTACACCAGCTGCAGATGCCGGTTTCGTAGCGGGAGATATTATTGTGAGCACAAAAACTGCAAAGGACACACTTGAGAATCTCACCCCGAGCGGATTTTCTGACTACACAGGGGGAAGAGGAGGAAAGGAAATGCAGGTAGTCGTGCAGCGATCAGGTGTCGAGCAAACGATTGATGTGATACCTGCGCAAGGGATACTTGAGGGCAAGATTAGTACACCAGCAATCGGTGTGAGTCTTGGTTTTGTACTTCAGGACGAAGCACCAATACTTGATGTCTTGCCGATTGGTCTGAGAGAAACAAAGGACTGGCTCATCGAAGTTACTCTTGGGCTCTGGAATCTCTTTACAGGTATATTTACCGGGACTTCACAAATCAGCGATGTCTCTGGTCCGGTAGGTATCGCAGTGCATGTAGGGGAATGGTATAAACTCGGCGTAGCACATCTTTTCTATTTTATTGCAATCATCTCGATTAACCTTGCGGTCATTAACATGATTCCAATACCTGCCCTTGACGGAGGTCGCCTCTTTTTTGTGTTGATTGAAGCGGTGATACGTCGTCGGATTCCTGATATTGTAGGAAATTCACTCAATACTGTTGGCTTTCTTGCGCTCATAGCGCTTATGCTTATTGTGACATATAACGACGTCGTGCGTCTTGTGCAAAGCTAGTCTTTAAATAGACCTTGTGGCTTCTTTCTTGTAAGTACGTGAGATATCTTTTGTTCACCAAGAGGGACGTCCTGAGTGCGAGATTCTTCATCGAGTAGTTCGTAGACGAAGTCTCTATCGTAATACCAGTTCACTGCAAGCACGATAAGCATCATGAGAATTGCTCCAAGACCAGCAGCGGTCATATCCTTTTGCGCATCCCAGATGTCGTTTTGCGTTGCAAGGAAGAGTGCAGTGCTTGTTTCACCCAAGTATGCCATTGCAAGCCATTCAAATATCTCGTAGCAGGCAGAAAATGCAAAAGTAATATCAACGGGAATATAGTACCCCCAGAGTCCTCGTGCTCGCGCTATTCGTATAAATGCCTCTCGCATAGGGTAAGCGAGAAGGAAGCCAAACGAAAAATGTACAAATCGATCGTACATGTTGCGGTCTGTGTTGAGCAAGTGTGCTATCCAGTCACCAATAGGTGTCTCTACGTAAGTGTAGTGAGCACCGATTAGGTGCAGGCTCAAATAGAGCGCAATCAAGGTGTACGAAATATTTGAGAGCCTGAAATATCTCCCAATCAAAAACAAAAGTGGAACAAACACGAGTACCAAAATATTTTCGAGAAGCCAAATACCACGAGATGCAGGTTCGTATGCTGACCAGCACCATACACTAAATACAACACATGCAAGAAAGAGCTGGTAACGGGTTAATCCGTACGACATTGAAGAAGCGTAGCAGACAATGGTTCTACACGATAGGGAGCAGGTATTGACGGCATACTAGATATATTTCGAAAGCAGATTGATGAGCAAAACTTGTTGACTGTGTACAGTAGCCATGTAATCGTATACCTGCGGATGAGGGTAACACCTCTGAAGTCATCTGGTAGAACCAGGTGAATTTCCGAAACGTCTCTGGCAACAGGGACACCGAAAGCAACGGAAGGAATATCCAATGCAGACTGGAACGCACAAGCAGCAGCATGGCGCCCGTCACGGCAAGACCAAGACCGCCGGCACCGTCGAGACCCGCTCGTTCGACGCCGCCGCCGGAACCGTCCTCACCGCCGCGATGACCGCCTCCGCCGCTCGCTCGACGCACCAGTTCGGCACGGCTCAGCTCGACCGCTGACGTCGGCCTCGGATTCACTCGGGTAAGCTGTAGAAAGGCAGCTCGGTCGGCGTCCCTCTTGGACCCGACCGTTTTCTTTTGTTTTTTTATGCAAACAGCGCTATACTCTGCGGATTATGCGACAATCTCATTTATTTACGAAAACACGAAAAGAAGTTCCTGCTGATGAGACTTCAAAAAATGCACAACTCCTCTTGCGTGCTGGCTATGTATACAAAGAAATGGCGGGTGTGTATGCGCTACTTCCGCTCGGACTTAAGGTCTTCAATAACATCATAAGCATCATACGAGATGAGATGAACAAGATTGGTGGGCAAGAGGTGACTCTCACTGCGCTTCAGAGCCCAGAGACATGGACTGCAACAGGACGTTTTGATGATGAAGCTGTCGATGTGTGGTTTAAGACAAAACTGAAAGGGGGTACTGAGCTTGGTCTTGCACCAACACACGAAGAGCCACTCACAAAACTCATGACAACCTATGTGAATTCATACAAAGATCTCCCACGATACGTATACCAATTTCAGACAAAATTCAGAAACGAACTTCGTGCAAAAAGTGGCATCATGCGAACACGAGAATTTGTGATGAAAGACATGTATTCGTTCAATACCGATGAAGCAAGTTTCAGAGAGTTTTACGAGGCTTCAGCGCGTGCGTACATGAATGTATTTGCTCGTGCAGGACTTGGTGCTGTTACGTACCGTACGTTTGCAAGTGGTGGCTCATTCTCTAAATTTTCAGATGAATTTCAGACTGTCTGCGATGCTGGTGAAGATATAATCTATGTGGATGAATCAAAGCATATTGCTGTAAACAAAGAGGTCTATACTGATGAAGTGTTGAACGAGCTGCACCTTTCAAAGGAGACTCTTGTTGAAAAAAAGTCTATCGAAGTTGGTAACATTTTCCCACTCGGCACTCGTTTTTCTGATGCACTCGGTCTTGTGTATAAGAATGCTGACGGAAAACCTGTACCAGTTGTAATGGGTTCATACGGCATCGGCCCTGCTCGACTTATGGGTACTATCGTAGAAGTACTTTCTGACGATAAGGGAATTGTATGGCCCTATGAAGTCGCTCCATTTAAGGCACACCTCGTTCTTATCGATGGCAAGGACGAAAACATCAGAAAAGATGCTGATGCGCTCTACGATGTGCTTCAAAAGCAAGGAATTGAAGTGCTCTATGATGACAGAGCAGATGTAAGTGCTGGTGAGAAGTTTAAGGACGCAGACCTGCTTGGTATGCCATGGAGAATAGTTATTTCTGCACGTACAGTTGCTGCAGGACAACTTGAATGCGTAAAGCGTTCAACAGGAGAAACATTTGCAGTCAATGAATCAGACTTGGTTAAAACAATCTCAGCATGACAAAACGAAGACATTCAATAAAAGAAAGACTCATTTCCTTTTTAGGAGTTTTTTCTGATGACATTGGTATCGACTTGGGCACAGCGAATACGCTCGTATATGTGCGCGGGAAAGGAATCGTTATTAACGAGCCATCAATCCTCGCGCTCAATCAAAAGACAGGACAAGTGGTTGCGGTTGGAAAAGAAGCAAAGGAGATGCTCGGAAGAACTCCTGCGCACATAACTGCAATTCGACCGCTCGTCGATGGAGTCATTTCTGATTTCGAAGTTGCTGAACAAATGTTGAGTTACCTCATTAAGAAAGCACAGGGAGGAAAGACTGCGCTGTTTGGTCCGCGAGTGATTGTGGGCGTCCCATCAGGTATTACATCGGTAGAAGTCCGTGCAGTGCGTGATGCTGCCTACAATGCGGGAGCACGAGACGTACATATTGTAGAAGAGCCTATGGCAGCAGCGATAGGCATCGGCTTACCAGTGAACGAACCGACTGGTTCTATGGTAGTTGATATTGGTGGAGGCACGACTGATATCGGAGTTGCGTCACTGGGCGGTCTCGTGAATGCACGCAATGTCAAAATCGCTGGTGACAGATTCAACAGTGATATTGTTTCATATATACGAAGTGAATTTAAAATTTTGATAGGAGACAAATCCGCAGAAGACTTGAAAATTGCTGTCGGTTCCGCACTTCCTAGTAATGAAGGTATAGAGTCTGTCGTTCGCGGTCGTGACCTTGTCACTGGGTTGCCTCGAGAAATTGTTGTGACTGATAGTGATATCCGTGAGGCTATCGCACACTCAATCGAGCAGCTCGTCGATTCGATAAAAGAAGTTCTTGAAACTACTCCACCTGAAGTCGTTTCTGATATATTAAAGCGAGGTATCTATCTCGCGGGTGGTGGCGCACTTATCCGTGAATTACCGCGACTCCTCCAGGAAGAGTTGGGTGTACCGGTACATGTTGCAGATGATCCACTCACTGCGGTTGTGCGAGGTACCGGAAAGATGCTCGACGACACTACCGTTTACAAGGAAGCGTTTATACACGACGATGATGCAGTATCGCCGAAATCGTAATACACATAGAAAGGGAACAGTACGAATTATTTCGTATGCATGTATTGCTGTACTTGTTGTTACGCTTGATTGGCTTGCTGGATCACCACTGCAAGCGTATGTGCGTTCGTTGAGCACGCCGGCGATTGCCGTAGTTCATCATGCGACAACGCAAAAGATTACTGCATATTTTTCGTCAAAAGATGCCTTGCGACGTGAGAATGAAGAACTAAAATCAAAACTGGCAACCATAGAACAAACAAACCGTACGCTCGGAGTGCTCGAGAATGACAGCAAGCGATTTTGTGCTATACAAGCGCCTGTCGAAATAAAGTCTGGGGAAGGAGTTGAGCCGATACCGTCAGTAGATCGAAAAGCAGGCGCTTCTCTTGGTGTTGATGTGCGGAAGAAGACGATTGCATCGGGGCGTGTTATCGCGTATGAACGTGTTCTCTTCGGGACGCTTCTTGTAGAGTTTATTGATGAAAGGCGCCCACAAGTAGGTGACTATGTGCTCGATGATGCAGGGAATCCACTCGGTACTGTCGAGGTAGTGTTTGAACATGATGCGCGAGTGAAGCTTCTCACCATGGTTTCGAGTACGCATGAAGTCAAGATTGGTAAAACAGTCGTTCAAGCGCATGGAAGAATGAGTAATACATTCTTGTTGTTCGTACCTCAGGAAAGTGAAATTACAGTCGGCGACAGTGTCGTGCTTTCGTACTTACAGTTACCCCTCGGCGAGGTGGTCTCTTTCGAGCGTTCTCCTGCTGATGCGCAAGTTCTGGTTTTTGTACGGCCGTATGCACGTCCGTATGAGACCCAATTTGTTTCATTTATACCAGGTCCACGGAGTAATGAAATCCATGAATAAATTTCTCTATTATAGTGGCACCGTTCTCCTTGCTGCATGCGGATTGCTCTGGACTTCACTCGTTGTATCACTGGTACTCGCGTTTCGCTTTGAGATGTATACACTTCCTTTTGTTGTCGTCACGCTTGGTATGTGGCTGTTCGGAACGCTCGAGTATCTACTCCTATCATATATTCTTCTCGTAGCTCTGCTGTATCTTATAGTCAGAATCCGTATCTATTTCCGTTTTGCGATATAGCTCTTTCACTCGTGCATGCTCTGATGTACACTCGTACAAATGAACCAGTTTTTCAGACGAAAACGGATGTCGAAAATACTTCGAGACCGCGATGTGTTGGATACTGATGCTGCGTTTACCGACTCAATTAACCTCCCAGGATTTGATCGTGCACAGCTTGAGGGAAGAGTTGTCCGACCGCTCGTCAAAAGCGAAGTGTTTGTGCTCGCGACGATTTTTAGTCTTTTCGCGTGTGTCGCCTTGTACAAATCATTTTCTGTACAAGTGGTCTATGGTGAAGAGTATCGAAAGCAATCTGAAGCAAATAGACTCGCATTTACAACTATTTTCGCTGAGCGAGGCATTATTGAAGATAGGTTTGGCAGAAAGCTCGCATGGAATATTCCGAACAGAGACAGTAACGACGAGGAGTTGCTCTTTCCTGAACGACGTTACCACAAATCTCCAGCATTTTCTCATGTGCTCGGTTATGTTGAGTACCCAAAGAAGGACAAAAGTGGCAATTGGTGGAGAGATACCTATATACCAAAAGGTGGAATTGAGCTTGTCGAGAATGAGCGATTGAGTGGTAAGAATGGAAAGTACATCATAGAAGTTGATGCGCGTGGTAAGCGTGCATCGGGTGCGATGATTGATCCACCGCAAGATGGTAATACCGTAAAGCTTACACTCGACGCTGACATCAATGAGTTACTGTACACGACAATAAAGAACGGCATCGAACGCTCTCGTTTTCGAGGCGGTGCCTCGGTGATTATGGATGTGGAGACAGGGGAGATTGTCGCGATGACAAGCTATCCATCGTATGACCTCAATGCATTCGTTTTGAAAGAAGACCAAGAACTTATCCAGAGTTACCTGAGTGACCCGCGCTCAGTGCTCATGAATCGCGTCATGCAAGGAGCGTATGCTCCAGGCTCGATAGTGAAGCCGTACATGGCAATCGCAGCGCTTGAGGAGGGGGTCGTCACTCCTTCGTGGGGTATTGTAAGTACGGGCTCAATCAGTATTCCAAACCCGTACAATCCATCAAAGCCTTCTATATTTCGAGACTGGAAGGCACATGGCTTTGTAGATATGGTAAGCGCAATTGGTGTGTCTTCTGACGTATATTTTTATGCGGTTGGTGGTGGCTACAAGGACCAGCGAGGAATGGGTATCCGTGCGATTGATGAATGGGGTAAAAACTTTGGATTTGGGGAACTTACCGGCATAGATTTTCCTAACGAATCATCAGGTCAAATCCCTACACCGGAGTGGAAGGAGCAAACATTTCCAGATGAGGCACGGTGGACAATCGGAAATACATATCACGCATCAATCGGACAGTATGGTTGGCTCGCTACGCCACTGCAAGCAGTGCGGTACACCGCAGCGGTCGCAAGCTTCGGAGCACTTAACACACCTCGGTTGGTGATGACCACACCGATGCACTCAATCACCATTGACGCTGCGCGCAAAAGTTTTGAAGTTGCCCAGCAAGGTATGAGGTATTCAGCAACTGCAGGTACTGCAAAGTCTCTCCACATGCAAGGACTCGATTTGGCAGCGAAAACAGGAACAGCGCAGGTTGGTTCGCATAACGAAAAGATGCACTCATGGGTAGTAGGTTTTTGGCCAGCAAAAAAACCAAAATTTGCATTTGCAACAATGTATGAAAACGGCAAGGCAGAAACACTCGTCGGTGCAGCACCATCCATGCGTCCATTCTTTGAAAAGTTGATTCGTGAGCGATCGCCATACATTGAAGGACGATACCCAACACAAGAAGAGATTGATGAGAAGAGTAAGCCAAAAGTGGAAAAGGATATTCAAGTCGAAGAAGTGCATGAAGTACCACCACCAACAACAGACACTCCAGTAGAACAAGAAGAGCTCCACATACAGCCAATAGAGATACCAACTGAAGGGTTCACAACCGAGTCAGAAAACACGGGTGAGCAGCCTACCCAGTAAGCTTTGACATTTCTGGCTCACCATGTACAATCGCTCAACTATGACTCAAAAAGGCGAACAATTGAGCAAGGAAAAATACAAAGAACTCGTTGAGGAGCTTGATTTTCTTAAGACAACACGACGCAAAGAGGTCGCCGAACAGCTTGAATATGCACGCTCACTTGGCGACTTGTCTGAGAACGCGGAGTACAAGGAGGCTCGAGATAATCAAGCGGACCTTGAAGACAGAATAAATGAAATCGACGCGATTCTGCAAAATGCAGTTGTTGTGCAAAACCACTCTCACTCAAAAGTATCAGTAGGCTCAACAGTAACTCTTTTGAAAAAAGGTTCAAAATCAGAACAAGTATTCCATGTCGTGTCTCCATCAGAAGCAGATGCGCTCCAGGGTAAGATTTCATACGAATCACCACTCGGGTCAGCAATGATGAACAAAAAGAAAGGCGATACTTTTGTCTTTGCAGCACCAAAAGGCAAAATTGAGTACTCAATTGAAGAAATTAAATAAGGATAATAACGGCAGGAAACTGCCGTTTTTTAATTTCCGCCTTTGCGGTATACTAGTGGGCATGTCACTTGATGAAATACGAGAGCTCCGCCTTAAGAAAGTAGAAGACATTCGAAGTACTGGCGGGAATCCTTACCCAGCACACACCACGCGAACTCATACGATTTCTGAGGTTTATGAGTCATTTGATGCGCTGGTGGAAGGAAACTCTGTGGTTACTGTTGCGGGTAGGTTGATGAGTGTACGAGCGCACGGAGGCTCAATCTTCTGCGATCTTTTTGATGGTACAGAAAAGATACAAGTCTATCTAAAGCAAGATGATCTAGGAGATTCTTTTACACATTTTGAGCGTGTCGTTGACAGTGGTGACTTTGCACAAGTGACGGGGACTGTGTTTGTAACAAAGCGAGGACAAAAAAGTGTTTTGGTCACCGAATGGAAACTTCTTTCAAAGAGTATTGTGCCTGTACCTACAGAATGGTTTGGGATACAAGATGAAGATGCGCGTTTTCGTAAGCGGTATCTCGACATTCTTCTCGATAGAAAGCTCGCTGAACGCTTTGCGTTACGTTCCAAATTTTGGAATACAATTCGTTCGTACCTACTCGAGAAGAACTTCGTCGAGGTGGAGACTCCTGTGCTGGAGAATACAACAGGAGGAGCTGACGCAAAGCCCTTCGCGTCGCACCACAACGCACTCGACATCGATGTTTTTCTTCGAATATCAGCAGGTGAACTGTGGCAGAAGCGATTAATGGTGGCGGGACTTCCGCGCACCTTTGAAATCGGTAGAATCTTCAGAAACGAAGGCATGTCTGCTGAACATGCACAAGACTATACACAACTTGAGTTTTACATGGCGTATGCGGATTATCGCGATGGCATGAAAATGATACAAGAG
>CAZGUV010000002.1:0-23191 GCA_964528735.1 uncultured Candidatus Saccharibacteria bacterium
GTATGCATTGTGCGCGAACGTACAAGCGATAGGTTGGGATTATCCGCACGGAAAGGGCATACAACACCTCATTGAGTCAGTGGGAGTCATGCCGCTCACCGCGCTTACTACCTTAAGTCACGAAGAACACCAACAACTCCTCAAAGAGGGTTATGTACTCGCTCGAGAATTGAAGGACAAGCCGGACCGACTCAAGGCAATCGGTATCGACCACCACCGCTTCGATGCGATTCTCGAAGAAGCCGCACAGCTCGCGGTCACTCGCCGTGTCGGTTCAGCACCGCTCATATAGCTTTTATGCACAGCATGTGCGTCCCTCCCTCCACTGTCATGGTACGCTTTTCGTATGGATATTGACGCGATGATACCGTTCTTAAAAATAATGCTTGCCGCTACGCTCGGACTTCTTATCGGTGCAGAGCGCACCATCGCGGGGAAAAATGCAGGTATGCGAACCTTCGCTCTCGTGAGTCTCGGTTCGTGCCTCATCATCGTGATGTCGCTCCAGATACAGCCAACATTTATCGGCGACCAGTTCCAAATCAGTCATATCATTTCAGGTGTTGTAACTGGTGTTGGATTTATTGGTGCCGGAATGATCTTTTCAAAAGACAATCTCTTGAAAGGACTTACCTCTGCAGCAGGACTCTGGGCTGCGGCAGCGATTGGTATGGCATCAGGGTTCGGGCTCTACACGCTTGCTATATTCTCGACGCTTATGGTGCTTTTTGTTTTTACTGCACTCTGGTTTGTCGAAGAAAAGATTCGTATCAGTATCGAATCAAAAGAGCACAACGTATAAAAAAGCCCCATGAGGGGCTTTTTTTCTTGAGGCTACTCTCTGTTTCCAAAGAGGTTGAGAAGCGATGTGAAGAGTACGATGAAGTTCATGTACATGTGCAGTGCTCCAAGGACAATCATACGCTTTCGTGTCGCACCATCTGTTATCTGACTCTCCATGTCCTTGTAGTACCGTGCATCGTAGATGGTAAGAAGTGAGAAGACGACCATTGAGACCATCGAGATGATAGTGTTAAAGACTGGACTTTGCATCCACATGTTGAGAAATGCGGCTCCCAAGATGCCGAAGGTGGACATGGCGAGAAATCCTCCCCAGCTTGAGATATCAACAATTTTGAAGTGTCCGAGGAGCGCAAGTGCAAGGTACATTGCAGACGCGAGCGCGAGTACTGACACTGCAGACGTTGCGGTAAAGACGAGAAGAAGTAGTGAGAGTGTAATACCGTTGAGGATTGAATAGAGTACGAACAAGAGTCCACTCGTGAGTGGGCTTGAGCGCTGTACTGACCACTGTACATAGAGTGCAAGTGCAATTTCTATACCGATGATGCCGTAGTAGAGAATTGGGTTAGAAATAAGAGCACGAAGTATGCCTTCGTTTGAAAGTGTAACGTATCCAGCACCAGCAGAGATGGCGAGTCCAACAACCATGAACAGATAAATACTGCTCAAAAAACCGCGGCTTGCGAAATCTGTCTTTGTGGTTTGTGTAATACCAATGAGTGATGACATAGGTGTATATTAACGACTAACGAGTCTAGTATAGCAGACGAACGGTCCTGCAAAAACTTACGATTTTCTGAGTGTAAATGCGTTACGCAAGGTCTGTGGATCTGCGTATTCGAGTTCAGAACCAGTCGAGAGCCCACGACCGAGTGTTGAGATGGAAGTGCCGGCAGGGAGTATGCCTTCGAGCGCGCTTCGCACGAGTGATGCGGTGTGCTCACCATCAGTGGTGACAGGAAGGGCGAGGATGACTTCTTTGACACTCGGAGAGGCAAGTCGTTTGGTGAGTGCTTGCTGGAGAGGGGTGCTCAGGACATCTTCAGTGAGCGGGACAAGTGTTCCTAAGATGAGGTAGGTGCCACGATAGACCCCTGCGGACTCAAAACTTTCGATATCTGCGTCTTTGAGCAATACCATGACTTGTGAGTGGTCACGAGCCGTATCAGCGCACAGAGAGCATTCTGAGCCCCTTTGTGAGGTCATAAAGCGTCCGCAGACGGTACAACGAGATACACTTCGAGATATTTTTGAGATACGTTCAGAAAGTTCGGTTCGATACCCCGCATCAGAACGTAGCAGTGAATACACAAATCGCCGAGCCTGTCGGGGGCCGATACCAGGAAATCGTTCGAAGAGTCGCGCAAGTGTGTCTATGTCGTCCATGTGGTTTCAGTATACATGAGATGTCGCTGCGATTACCACGAGTCATCTGAGTGTGATTGTTGCTTTGGCGGGGGAGCAAAATCAGCGAAGTTACTTTTCTCGAGGTTTTCAAATGTACTTTTGTCACCGTTGAAGAAGAGTTCCACTTTTCCGACTGGTCCATTTCGGTGCTTTTCGACAAGGATTTCTGCGATGTTTGTGCGCTCACTTTCATCCTTTCCTTTATCCTCACGGTGGATGAAAATAACCACGTCAGCGTCCTGTTCGATAGAACCAGAGTCACGAAGGTCAGAAAGGCGAGGAGTACCTCCACGTTGCTCCACCGCACGTGAGAGCTGTGAGAGGGCAAGTACAGGGACATCGATTTCACGAGCGATACCTTTGAGTGCGCGCGAAATTTCGGTGACTTGTTGTACGAGTGAATCGCTCTTGTGTGTTCCTGATGGAGTAATCAGCTGGAGATAGTCGATGATAATGAGTCCAAGATTTTTTTCTGCCTTGAGTCGTCGTGCTGCTGAGCGCATCTGAAGAATCGTCGTGTGTGCTCGGTCATCGATGTATATAGGCGCATCAGCGAGTCTGCCGATAGCATCACGGATTGCATCAAACTCATCATCTTGTGTGATACGTCCAGTGCGGAGCTTCCATGCATTTACTTTTGCCTCTGCGGCGAGCATACGGTCGGTGAGCTGCTGGCTACTCATTTCGAGAGAAAATATTGCAACAGGTGTACCGTGCTTCACTGCACTTTGTCGTGCGATATCGAGCGCGAGTGTTGTCTTACCGACTGATGGGCGGGCTGCGAGGATGATAAGGTCAGATTTTTGAAGCCCTGAGAGCATGTTGTCGAGCGCTGTATACCCAGTCGGCACACCGCGGAGTCCATCTTTGTGTTCTTTGAGTCTGTCGAGTCGCTCAAACGCATCGTGCACCGCCTCCTTCATCGACACAACCTTACTGACTGATGAAGTGTTTGCGATACGGAAAATCTCTTGTTGCGCTTCGTCTACGACGTCATCCACTTCGAGTTCTTCCTGGTATCCGATTTCGCCGATTCTCCCTGCGGCATCAATGAGTGCGCGTCGAGTGCGCTTTTCTTTCACGATATCAGCGTAATAGATAACGTTACCTGCAGCAGGAGCAGCGCTCACGAGTTCTGAGAGGAATGTAGCACCTCCAACTGTTTCGTATTTTTTTTGTTCTTTCAGTTTTCCTGAGAGAGTGACCAAGTCAATCGGTTCACCCTTTGAAAAGAGTGATTGCATCGCCTCAAAAATATATCCATGCTTTGCGGCGTAAAAAGATTCTGCAGAGATTGAATCAGCAATCTCATACATTGCAGTCGGCTTCAACATAATTGCTCCGAGAAGCGCACGTTCTGCATCGAGGTTCTGAGGCGGTATGCGTACTTCAAGTGCCATAGTGAAGTGATTGTACGTGAGTGAGTGAGTGAACGCAAAAAACCCTTTTGTGGAGAGCGGGGAAAGGGTGGGGAAAAGCAAAAATTGACAGGAAATAGTGCTTCAAGTACTATCAGACGATGCATACAGCGCAGTCACAGTCTCTACTACTTCTATTGAGTCCCCATACTCGGTAGAGGTTTGCTGTTATAACTCCAAATGACATCAGCCCCCTGCCGAGCAGGGGGTTTTCAGTTGCCGTCCCGTCCGCAAAGACTCAATCTGGCAATAAATCTACAAATGGAAGGGTGACTCCCGATGAATATCCGTTCGTTTATGATCGTGTGTGGCTTCGCTGTCAGCGTCTGCGCCGACAACTCCTCCCACGATTTCGCTGCGGGCGAGACGCTTGTAGTCGAGAACTCTGTCGTGTCCTACAAGGGCAGGCGGTGCGCTCTCGAACTTCCAGAACTCGAATGTCTTCTTCGTGACGGCATCGTCATTCAGGAGGCCTAGAGATCTACTCGTTGGCGCCGACTCACCCTCGCGCGCCAGCGAGCTCTTTTTACCATCAGTGTGTCGAACCCATCACCGGTTCAACACACTGGCTGTAACAAGCTAGATATCCTTTTGACCCAAAAGAGGAGGGCCACATGGCTACGAAACAGGGCGAAGCTACGGTAGAGGTCAAGACTGTAGTGGAGGGTGACAAAGTGACCATTACTGCATCAGGGGTAAACCCAGATGCCGTGCTTGACGCTGCCCGCGCGGTCGCGAATACACGAGGCTTGCAACTTCCCGAAAAGAAGAAGTGAGCTCGAGCGCCGATACTCGCCCCGGGTGAGTGTCGGCACTTTTTTTGTGCAAAATAAAAAATCTACTACAATACGCACTTTGTGATTTGTGTTTTCATTTTTGGAAAGTAAAAACACAGGACGCAACCAAGACAGCTTGTGTGCCGCCTGTTCATGGTGGGGATAGACCATGACGAACGTGCCTGAAAAATCTCCAGATGCAGCGGGAGATACACCGCCTCGGCGGTTCAATATGGCGACTGATGCTCCCACAACAGTTGCAAGCTGCATTGACCCGAGTGCGTTTCTCTACCTTGAGTGGGTGCCGAAAGAGTTTCTGCCCCCTCAAAAAGAAATTGCGCTTTTACCACTCATACGAAAGTGGTTCTCCTGGATGAAGAGTCTGCGAGGACGCACCTGAGCGTGAGTGCGGGGAAAAGCCGGCTGTGCAAACGGATGCGCAGCCGGCTCTTTTATTTCTTCTCGAGCTTCTGTCCCTCCTTCGTGTCTTTGACGATAAATCCGAGTTCGCCAATAGCGTCGCGTATCGAATCAGAATCAGCCCAGCGCTTTTCAGTGCGAGCCTTGTCTCTCTCATCAAGCAATTTCTGTACAGTCTCAGGCACTTCGTGTTCACCAACATCTTTGAGTAGGTGCAATCCGAGAAATGCGTCAGCAGCAACAAGTGTCTGCGCTTTGTCTGCTCCGGTATATGCGCTAAAGCCGAGCATTGCAAACAATGATGCAAGAGCCGCGGGCGTCGAGAGGTCGTCAGCGCATGCTTCGCGTACTTGTGAGATGACAGCACGAATCGGTTTACCTTTGTTTTCCTGATAGTACTCGCGGACAAAGGCGCGCAAACGCTTGAGTGCGACTTGTGCCGCATCGAGTGATTCAAAGGTGAAGTTCATCTGTGAACGGTAGTGTGCTCCCAAAAAGAGATAGCGAAGCGCGAGTGGGTCGTAACCTTGTTCTTTGAGTTCGCGTAGCGTAATCGCATTCCCGACAGACTTGCCGATTCGATTTCCATCAATCGTCAAAAACGCATTATGCATCCAATAGTTCACAAATGGTTCACCGCTACTGCATTCTGATTGTGCGATTTCGTTGTTGTGGTGTACGGGGATGTGATCGATACCTCCGGTGTGAATATCAAGATGCTTTCCCAAAAGAGCTCGACTCATCGCCGAACATTCGATATGCCATCCAGGAAAACCGACTCCCCACGGAGATGGCCATTCTTGCTGGCGCTTAGTGCCATCGTTTGGTGAAAACTTCCATAGTGCGAAGTCAGTCGGATTTTTCTTCTCATCTGAGACTGCGACACGGGCTCCAGCTTTCAGTCCTTCGATATCGATTCCACCGAGTGCGCCGTAGTGCGGGAAGCGTGATGTATCAAAGTAGATGCCATCGCTCGTGCGGTACGTGTAGCCCTTTTCTTCAAGCGTCTGCACAATCGCAATCTGCTCATTGATGTATTCAGTCGCGCGAGGGAAGCGTGTGCCTTGTATATTACAGTTCAAATCAGCAAGATTTTCAAAAAAGATTTCGGTGATACGTTTTGCGATATCTTCTGCGCGCTCGCCACTCTTTGCGGCGGCTTTTTCCATCTTATCTTCGCCATCATCGCCGTCACTGACGAGATGTCCTACATCGGTGATGTTGATGACTTGGCTCACCTTGTAGCCAGACTCCATGAGTGTGCGCTTGAGCGTGTCCGAAAAGACGTAGGCTCGGAGGTTGCCGATTTGTGGTTCGGAGTAGACTGTCGGTCCGCAGGTGTACAGTCGCACCTCAGGTGGGACGAGCGCCTTAAAGCGCTCAGTCTCTTTCGTGAGTGTATTGTAGAGAGATAGTGGCTTTAATTCTGGAGCACCCGACGAAAAAAGTTTTTTCAAAAAAGTCATGACGTGATTGTACCACAGCGCTCATGCGGTGCACTTTGCAAACGCTTCATCGTAGGTCATACTAGTGCCATGCAACACACGAAATCAAAAGCATTATTCACATCTTCTTGGAGAGGTTCTCTCTTTTCTATAGGACTTTTGTTTATCGGTATGTATATCGGGGTGACTGACACGTGGAAGTATCTTATCCCTGCTGAATACGCAAAGGCATTTGGTTCGAATGAGCCTGAGGCAGTCGACATGACTCCTGTCTGGCGTGTCTGGCATGCACTTGATGAGAAATATGTCCCTGCAAAGGCACCAAAGCCAGGTGAAAAGGAGCCTACCAAGCAAGACCGTATCTGGGGCATGGCTCAAGGACTCGCGGGTTCACTCGGCGATCCATACACCGTATTTTTCCCACCTCAGGAAGCAGCGCAATTCAAAGATGACATCAGTGGTTCGTTTGATGGTGTCGGTATGGAGATTGCAGTTAAAGATGGACAGCTTCAGATTGTCTCGCCACTCAAGGGTACTCCAGCAGAACGTGCAGGACTCCGACCAGAGGATAAGATTTTGAAGATTGATGAGATAGATACTGCGGGTATGACTGTTGAAGCGGCAGTCAAAAAGATTCGCGGTCCAAAGGGTACGACTGTAAAGCTCACCGTCATGCGTGTCGGATGGGCGAAAGAGCAGATTATCTCAGTCGTACGCGAGACGATTGTCGTACCAGTTATCAAGACGAAGGTACTTCCGGGGAATATATTCGTCATTGAGTTCAGCAGTTTTGCTGAGACATCACCTGAAAAGTTCAGACAAGCGCTCCAAGAGTTTGAAAAGACAAAGTCGAACAAGCTCATCATCGACTTGCGTGGTAACCCAGGAGGATACTTGAACGCAGCTGTTGATGTCGCGAGTTGGTTCTTGCCAGGAGGTGAGACAGTCGTGACCGAAGACTACTCAAACAAGCAGATGCCGACCATCCACCGATCAGCCGGTTACAACATCTTCAGCAATCAGCTCCAACTCGTCATCTTGCAGGACAAAGGCTCTGCGTCAGCGTCAGAAATCTTGGCAGGCGCACTCAAGCACTACAAAAAAGCAGTTATCATCGGCACCAAGTCATTTGGTAAGGGCTCAGTGCAAGAGCTCGTCGAAATCACTCCTGAGACATCACTCAAGGTGACAGTCGCACGATGGATAATGCCGGATGGAAAAAATATTTCAGGTGAAGGTATCGAGCCGAACATCGAAGTAAAGCTTCCGACAGACCAAGCGACCATAGACAAAAACGCAAAGGCGAAAAAGGACCTCATCATGGATAGAGCACTCCAGTACTTTAAGACTGGTAAGTAATCTGTTCAGAGCAAAAAAGCACGCCTCAGCCTCAGTCTTGCAACTGAGGCTGTTTGCTTTTACTATGTCGCCATGAAAGTCATATTGCTTAAAGACGTACCCAAGGTAGGACGCGCAGGAGAGGTAAAAGAGGTAGCAGAAGGCTTTGCCCAAAACTTACTCTTTCCGCAACGAAAGGCTGAGCGGGCAACGCCAGAGAAGATAGCAGCGCTCCAAAAAGCGCATGCAAAAAAAGAAAGTGATGAGCTTGAAAAACTCCGCACGCAGTTTGAGGCGTTGAAGAAAATTGACTCGCTTACTATCTCTATAAAAGCGACGACCGAAGGAGCGCTCTTTGAATCAGTCACTGCAACAAAGATTGCGGCAGCACTCCGCGAAAAAGGACTCGCACTTCCTGAGAGTGCATTTAAGGTCACACAACCGATCAAAAAAGTGGGCAACTATCCAGTGCCCGTTTCAGTCGGTACACAGGTGTGGAATCTTGCAGTCACTATAAAGGCTCACTAGCGAGAAGTGGATTCAAAAAGACAAAATAAAACCCCTCGTGAGAGGGGTTTTACGTGTGAGTTGATTACTCGACTGAGACGATAGGTCGGCGAGTGTTTGTGCCGTCTATGTTTCCTTTGCGCTTTGCACCGAATACAACCTTACCTGCCTTTACAGCAAAAAGAGTGTGGTCTTTACCGATGCGTACATTCTTTCCTGCAAGAATGCGAGTACCTCGTTGGCGAACGATGATGTTGCCAGGGTTGACTGTCTCACCAGCGTACTTCTTTACGCCGAGATATTTTGGATTTGAATCCGTTAGGTTCGCAGCGGAACCCGTAGCTTTTTTCGTTGCCATAGTGTGTAATCGTTATATTAAGCGCCTCATTTCCGTAGTACAATACCTCGCACCAAGAGAATTATGGGCAGGGGTACTATACAACAGAGGGTCAGTAGAATCAAGGGACGACTGCGCCTGTGGGTGTATGACCTCAGGCAGGATATACGTGCCCTATGGGGCAATTTCAGAGCCTCCATAGACACTCCACGGGGTCAGGCAGTCTCAGACGCTGTATCGCTCGTCTCAGTCGCTATCATCGCCTTTGTGCTCGGTCAGATGTCAGTCGAGAGCGGGGCACGGCGAGAGGTAGTACATGACACCTCTGCGCGTATGGAGCGTATGGTCCCTCAGATGGGTAAGACACTCTCACCACAGCAGACTGGTTCGATAGTCGCGAGTCGCAATGGTAAGCGCTGGCACTACACCTGGTGTCCGGGGGCGGAGACCATAAGTGACAAAAACAAACGCTATTTCAAAACAGAAGCAGATGCAGAAAAGGCAGGGTACACCAAAGCGGGCAACTGCAAATAAGTGCACATATAAAAATCCCACTGCCAGTACGGGTACCGACAGTGGGGATTGTGTAGCGAGCATCGTGCCCGCTCGAGGTCACGCACCATACCGTTTCGTCTCGATGGTGATTTCCTGCGCGTTGCACCCCGGCTTTCCGTCTTTGACGGCGAGCTTGAGTGTACCGGCAGTAATTTCGATGGTGACCGCAGATCCGTCTCCTTCGGGTATCGCACCGAAAAAATCCGTGATCTGTTTCCGTGCTTCAGAGGAGAGGACTCGCACGGCTGCTGAGTCCTTGAGGGCTGACATGGACGACATGTGAGTCTCCGCAGAACGAGCCAAACGCAACTAAGCGTTCCAACGTGGTCTGCGACACGTTAGATTTTTTTATCTTATGAAAATATGCGTGCGTGTCAATCAGTGCACCGTCTCGAGCCCTTCGACGGGGACAGCATGTATCGAGTCTGTGTCAGTACTGTCTGAGAGTGCAATCATGGCGAAGTAGTGTACTTGTGTCGGGTCATTTACAATTTGTGTTTCGATAATACGGAGCACTTTGCACTCTTTGTTTCCAAATTTTCCCTTGATAGCTTCATATCGAAAAGAGGGGAGGTCTCGAGCGAGTACGTCGAGCTTGAGGCGTACGATTCGTCCGACTAAATACTCTGGAGATGGTGGCGGCACTTTTTCTAGAAAGCGCATCGGCACCTGCACGACCCCGCGTTCAAAGACAGGAGTCGCGTCGTCGCCCTGTATAGGGCTGGTGTGGAGTTTGAGTGGGTGCTTTCGCTGGTCAGATGAGCGGATAAAGACTTCCACGCCAAACTCAGAGGTGAAGCCCGCCTTGTCGAGCACTACGTATGGTGGTTCACCCAGTTGTTCCTGTATGTAGCGCATGCCTTCGTTGTTGCCGACTTTGCTGGTCTCTTTAATCTTTACGAAATCGCCAGTTTTGAGGGGTTCAAATCTAACTGACTCGCGCTGCTTCATATTCTGTATTGTAGCAGGTCGGGGGACCTCTCAAAATCAGCGTGCTTCATTGTTGAGCACCAAAAACGTCGCGCCCAACGGACTTCCGCGACGCGATTCCGCTGAATCGTCACCGTACAGGCAGTACGCCTCGTATCATCGCGCACGCTCGCGTCGAATCCTATCTGATTTTTAGCGAATTTAAATGCTCTTAATTTTGCACTTTATTTAAGTAAGGAATATAATTTAGTCATGGCTAGCATTTATGGAGATAAAAATAAACTAAAAGACGTTTTACAGGACGGTAATATTAACTTTTTGATAGGTTCTGGTCTTTCAAAGCCATTTTTGTCTTCTTTAGGTAGCATAGAAGACCTTTTGACCGCTGTAGATAAGCATCAAGGGCTAGAAGATAGTCGCAAAAATATCATTA
This sequence comes from uncultured Candidatus Saccharibacteria bacterium, assembly GCA_964528735.1. Classification (GTDB taxonomy): domain Bacteria; phylum Patescibacteriota; class Minisyncoccia; order Phycocordibacterales; family UBA2100; genus CAYNND01. The sequence continues at coordinate 10,371 of CAZGUV010000002.1, forward strand.
GGTCGTTTTTATATAAACAATACTGTGAGCAGGTTATCTTTAAGAATATTCAAATCTTGGAGAATGATGCGGCTAGTTTACCTACAGCGAGCCACTATAAGACATTTCTCACACTCATTAATACTATCCTGCTTAATAGAAAAAATACTATTCTTTCCAAGCAGATAAATATTTTCACAACTAATATCGACATATTTTTTGAGAAAGCATTGGATGAGTTGGGTTTAGAGTATAACGATGGTTTTAATGGACGTTTTATGCCAACCTTCAATCTCAGTAATTTTAGAAAGTCAGCATTTAAGAAAAGTCTTCAATATGACAACATATCCGAAATTCCAGTCTTCAATCTTTTGAAATTGCATGGCTCCCTTACTTGGGCGGTAAACACGCTTCCTAACGGAGATAAGGGAATTAAATTTTGTACTAATCTTGATCATGTAAGAGGAGTTAAAGCTCTAGATTTATCATCAATTACAGAAGCACGGAATGGTCAGACCCTTGCTGAACTCATTGCGCTAGCCGGTGCTAGACGTATTTCTTCCTCTGTAACTTCATTCCTTGATGCATATCAAGAATTTCCTATAATCAATCCGACTAAAGAGAAATTCAAACAGACGCTTATTAACCAGATACACTACGAGCTATTGAGAATGTATGCAAACGAGCTCGAAAAAGAAAATTCCGTCCTATTCGTTATGGGCTTCTCTTTTGCCGATGAACATATTAGGGAGATAACATTAAGAGCGCTTGATTCAAATCCTACTCTTACGGTATATATCATCGCCCACTCTTCTGGTTCAGTTGCTAGTTATGAAACGAAGCTGGGCATCGCAAATGCAAAGAATAGAAACATTAAAGTTATTGTTCCAAATGAAGATAAAGACAATCCAAGGACAGATGCCTATAAGCATGATTTTGAAAATATAAATGGAAAGATTTTTGAGCCACTTGCAGATGAAGTAGAAAAAAGTAAAGGTGTTAGAAGTTAAGAATGTATGACTAATGAAAGCCAAATCTTAGAGGATTCTATATTCAAAATCGGCAGGGTCATTTCGGTTGATGGTAGAACTGTACGCATCAAAGTTGATAAGACTAAAAACAGCTCACACTTACTATATAAGGGCGAACTTCTTAAGAACATATCTGTAGGTGGCTATATTAAAATCATAAAGGGATTCACAAAAATTCTCGCGAAGGTTGATGGGGAATTTACAACTGAAGATCAGCATTACTCAAAGAAAGAGTATGGAAGTGAAAAGGAAAAAATCAATCGTATACTTGCCGTCAGTCTTCTTGGGTTTTTTAATGGAGATGAATTTGAGAGGGGTATTAAAGAGCTTCCACTTGTGGGCAATGAGTGCTTTCTCCTTGAAAATGAAGAGTTCAATAATGTTCACGAATTCCTTAGGAAGGGAGATGATCCTATATGCCTAGGCACACTTTCACTTGAGAAGGGGCAAGCAATTCGAGTAGGAGTGAACAGTCTATTCGCCAGTCATATAGGCATCTTTGGAAATACTGGAAGCGGAAAATCTTATACTTTGGCAAAAATTTACAGAGAACTTTTTGAGCTATATAAAACACAAGAGAAATTTAGAACAAACGCAAAGTTCTTTCTCATAGACTTTAATGGTGAATATGCTGGAGATACTGATAATCCCGATATTATTACTGACAGTCAGTACAAAAAAGTATACCGACTTTCAACAAGGGTTGCAGTTGGAGACGAAGACAAATTTCCAATAGCCAGAGAAGTTTTAAACGATCCAAGTTTTTGGATACTCTTTCTTGAAGCAACAGAAAAAACACAGGCACCGTTTCTTAATCGAGCATTAGATGGTGGATTTTCACGTCGACTGTTTAATAACTTACAGAATGGAGAAACAATTGATTCACGATTACGAGACAGAATTATGGCTATGATTGAAGAAGTCATAAAAAAGAAAGATAAGAATCTTGGGACGAAAGTCATCTCAGAGTTTTTCAATGACTTACGAACAACTGTAAATGATCAGCAAATACTAAATCAAATGCTTACACATCTGATGGATAAATTTGGCTTTAACGGTACAACAAACTCTTATTACACAACCAATGCACAGGGAGTTGCAGTGTACACTGAGCATGACATGCAGACTCTTCTTGTCGCACCACTAAAGGCACTTGTGGACACTCTTACTTTCGAGACTGGTGATGTATCTGGGGTACGTCTTAAGATCATAATGAAATATTATGATGAAATAATAAAAGGTCACTCCAATAGAGAACACATTTCTCCCGTGATAAAGAGACTGGAGACACGCATCAAGGATTTGGAAAAAGTCATAAGAATTGAAGCGACCGCAGTTGAAGGGAGTGGTGTCCCAGCTAGCAACTTAACAATTGTTTCGTTCAAAGATGTAAACATACATATCCGAAAAATACTCCCACTCCTTCTCTGTAAAAATCTTTATGAGGAGAAGAAGAGGTCAAGTAATTCAAATACATATTTAAATATTATTGTTGATGAAGCGCATAACATTCTTTCAGATGTTTCAGATAGAGAAAGTGAACAGTGGAAAGATTATCGCCTAGAAACCTTTGAAGAAATAATCAAAGAAGGAAGAAAATTCGGTGTCTTCCTGACCATTGCAAGCCAAAGACCAGCTGATATTTCAATGACGATTATTTCTCAGCTCCATAACTATTTCTTGCATCGTTTAATAAATAACAACGATATTATTGCTGTAGAAAAAACTATTTCCTATCTTGATAAGGTATCTTTTGGGTATCTGCCAATTCTACCAACGGGAACATGTATCCTTGCTGGGCTGCTCGCCCAAATTCCTGTTGTTGTAGACATCGGTGGAATTCCAGAGAAAAACGAACCTAAGAATAAAACAATGACACTGGTTGAGAAATGGAAAGGTACTCGCGTTGAAGCTTAATATTTTTTCATGAATATCCTAAGAGTCACCACAACCTTTTGTCTGTTGTTAATGATCTAAGAGTACGATTCTAAATAGGCTGTGATATATTTGAAGCATGCTCATCCTTGATATAGAAGCCTCTGGACTTGATTACGAAAAGCACTCGATTGTATCGCTCGGTGCGCTTGATTTGGATAACCCCTCATACCGCTTCTATAAGGAGTGTCGTATATGGGACGGTGCGCATATCAGTGACGAAGCACTCGCTGTAAACGGTTTTACCAAAGAGCAGGTGACAGACCCAAACAAAATCACCGAGTCAGAGCTCGCGATACAATTTCTCGAATGGTCAGAGATGATAGGGGACCGCACGCTCGGCGGGCAGAACCCATCCTTTGACCGCGATATCCTCAAAGCTGCTATCAAGCGCGCGCACCAAAACTGGACGCTCGCGCATCGCACCATAGACTCGCACACACTTGCATGGATGCACATGGTAAAGCGCGGTCTCACGCCACCGCTCGACCCGCAACACAAGCGAAGCGCGCTCGACCTCGACGCGGTACTCAACTACTGCGGTATCCCATCTGAACCAGAGCCGCACAACGCACTTACCGGTGCACTCTGTCATGCAGAAGTTATCTCGCGACTCCTCAACGATAAGAAACTCCTTCCCGAGTTTGACCAGTACGACATCCCGTGGAAATCATAAGGTATGAGTGAGTGGCTACAGCAGAGGCAGTGGAAACATCACGCAGGACGAACGACCGCACTCTCTCATGCAGATGAGGTCATCATAAACAAGGGAGGTATCGAGGGGTACATCGTGCGCACACGCTTTTTGGAGAGACCTCACCATCGCATGGTCATCAAGCGTTTTGAAATACCAAACACTTCAAATCCTGCCGCAGCGAGAAGCATCTCGATGGATAGGGCACGACGTTCACTCGAGCACTACAAAAATCTCAAAGCCATTGGCGTTCGAGTACCGACGACCTATCGACTCCACGAAAGTGAGCCAGAAATTATCATGACTGACTTATCTGCAAACGGAAAGCGCTTGGTGCTGAGTGTAAACAATGAGCCAAACAAAGATGATGATGCAGAAATACGAGCGAAGCTGCTCACTGTCGAGCAGATAAACAGTATCTTCAGGCAGATACAACACATCGCAGAGCGTGCATCACGCGGTGGGTACTATGTCGCCGGAGACTCGTATCTCATAGTCGTCCCGAAAGGTGATAGTGAACGTGCTGATGTGGTAGTGACTGACTATGGCGGATGTATGAGGACTGATATCGAAGATGAAGATGATGAAAAGATTGAGCACACCCATTACGAGACACTTCGAGTCGCACGTAAGTCACTCACGCAGCTGTTTGAAAAGCATACGACGATGTCACGTATGGAAATAGATATGCTCCTCGATCAGCGAAAGTTTCCTCGATCAAAGCCAAGTGTGTGGGATTAAAAAAAGAGGGTACGCCACAACGTGCAGCGTACCCAAGTCCTTGCGGAGCTTTTCTAGTTCTTAGCCACGTTTACGCGGAGGTAACTCGAGCTTTTTGATGATATCGCTAAGCTCGATGAAGTTGTCCGCGGCGCGGCGCAACACGTTGCTGATCGGTACGGGCGTGACCTGTATGGACGAGATCACCGTTACCACGCGCCCCTTACGCTTCAGGGCATCAACAGCGTATACGAGTTCCTCACTTCCCGAGATGAAGATGAATTCATCTGCGGTATGAGCCACCTCTAGTGCCGTCACCGACATTTCGAGACTCATCGGCTCATTACGACGGGTGCTGTCGCCATCCTTTACTAACCTGCGCACAACGGTGTAGTTGTTGTACTCAAGCCAGTCGAGAAGCTTCCATATGGAGTCTTCCTCCCCATCAGCCCACACAGGCGAGAAATAGTGTGCCCGTATGAGACTAACGTGCTCGCGCGACCTCATGAACCCCAGCAACTTGCTGAAATCCACTTGGAAGTTGAGACTTCTGGAAACCCCACTCAGATGGAGTCCGTCGATGAGGGCTATGGATTTTCGCATAGCCTTTCTCCTGCCACTCTTTACTGAAGCCCCCAGTCTGCGACCGTGAGCTACCTACTGGTGGTGGTAGACCCGTAGACAAATATATTATACCATAAAAATGATGTAGAGTCAACAGTCATGTTTTTTCGCCACTCAGGTATACTTTGCACCAATGACAAAAAAAGACAGTACAAGCTGGGGAGGTGTTGCTGACTGGTATGACGAACATTTGACTGGCTCAGATACTTACCACGAAAAAGTTATCGCACCCAACTTGCTCCGCATCGTCGCCCCCGAGCACAAGCGCATTTTGGAAATCGGTTGTGGTCAGGGCTACTTCTCAAAACTCTTTTCAAAAGCAGGTGGTATCGTCTTTGCGTCGGATATCAGTAAAGAGCTCATAGAGATTGCGCGCGAGAAAAACATCGGACCGACATACTTTGTCGCACCGGCTGACGAGCAGTACTTTGTCATCGATGGTATGGCTGATGTAGTCGTCGCTGTGCTGACTCTACAAAATATGGAGCGCATCGATACCGTGATGAAAGAAGTCGCGCGCGTGCTCAAGCCACAAGGAAGATTTGTCTGTGTCATAAATCATCCTGCGTTTCGTATTCCAAAGGCGACGCACTGGGAGTATGACGAACGCACGGGCGTGCAGTATCGACGAGTCGAAAAGTACATGTCATCACAAAAAATACCGATGGAGATGCATCCAGGACACAAAGCACTTACTGGGAAGGGGAGTACGACATACTCATTTCACCGGTCACTCCAAGATTTTATGAAGGCATTTTCAAGTGCAGGCTTCGGTATTTCTCGTATCGAGGAATGGGTCTCGCACAAGAGTAGTCAGAAAGGACCCCGCGCACAGGCTGAAGACACAGCGCGCAAGGAGTTTCCGTTGTTTATGTGTATCGAGTGTGTAAAGATTGACTGATGGAAGATACCTCGACTCAGCCAAGTGACCCTCACAACTACAGTGACATTTTGAAATCAGTGCAGTCAGCAGAGCTGATAGAGCGTGTCGCATACGGCGTCTTCGGTGCTGTCGTGCTCGCATGTCTTGGTGTTGTTTTTCAATCATTTGGGCTCATACCGCTCTTTGTTGGTGTCGTCGCATCACTCGTCCTCGGAGTGAGCGCACTAGTGCTTATTGCACTGCATGCACGTGCACACGGCGGATTTCATAATGACGAATTGAGTGAGGCGTATCGGTGGCTTATGTACTCGCTCGCGCTTGCAGGACTGCTCGTCGGGGGCTCTCTGCTTGGCTTTTACTAGCACACGAGTGTCTTGTCTGGGGGTACTCGGGTGATATACTTAGGTGATATGGAATTTATTACCTTTGTACTAATCGCAGGACTCATCGTCATCCTTGCGTCTATCAGACAGATTAACCAATACGAGCGTGGCGTTGTCTTTACTATGGGTAAGTACTCATCGACAAAGGAGCCGGGGTGGAGATTGGTCGTCCCCGTATTTCAGAGTATGACAAAGATGGATATGCGTGTGAAAGCGGTGGATGTCCCGGAGCAGAAAGCTATTACGAAAGATAACATCCCTGTCGGAGTCAACGCGGTGATCTACTACAAAGTCCTCTCAGCGGATAAGGCATACCTCGAAGTCGAGGATTTCTTTATGGCGATGAGTCAGCTCGCACAGACGACCATGCGAAATGTGGTGGGACAAGTTGAGCTCGACGAATTGCTCTCAAGCCGCGACAAGATTTCGGATAAGATAAAGTCAATCGTGGACGAATCGAGTGAGTCATGGGGCATCAGCGTGAGTAATGTAGAGCTCAAAGACGTCGCACTGCCAAGTGATATGGAGCGCACCATTGCAAAACAAGCAGAAGCAGAACGTGAGCGACGTGCCGTCATCATCCAGTCTGAAGGTGAAGTGATTGCATCTGAAAACATCGCAAAGGCAGCGCAACTCCTCTCAGCGACACCAGGAGCGCTCCACTTGCGTACTTTGCAGTCGATAAATGATATAAGTTCTGACGAAAGTAATACGGTCGTGTTTGCGGTCCCGCTTGAAATACTTCGAGCATTTGAGCGAATGTCTAAATAATCATCATGCGTTTCATCACCAATCTTTTTGACTCAGCGTACAATCCAGGCTTTTACGCAACGATGCGCGAACGCCGCGGTATTTCTGCAGTCGCACATCTGCTCATCGTCGCTCTGATCTGTACAGTGCTCTACGTCGTCTTGGTCTATCCAACACTGGTGAAAGTGAGAGATACTATTGTTGCTATTCCTGACAAGGTCGCACAGATGTATCCAGACGAAATGGTCTTTGTTGTTGAAAAAGGTACTGCGTCAGTCATGGGCATCGAAGAGCCAGTTATTATTCCGGTTTTCGACAGTGAAAATGGTTTTGACACAGGTATTATCCCCGAAGGCGTGAATGTCGAAGGGCTCCAGCCTAAGGATGTTGCAGGTAAAAACTTTATCGTCGACACACAGACGCCGTTTTCAATAGAGCTCTTGAAGGAGCGAAACGGCTTTGCGTGGGCATCAAAAGAAGGTGTGTACAGTATCGATGAAAAAGGGGAGATAAAGGGATTTGCTTACGGCCCTGAAGCGAGCTTTACGCTGAGTAAGACTATGGTAAATACTGCGCTCGCTACAGTGCAGCCGTACTACAGCATGGTGCTCCCGGTCATCGTCGGCTTTCTCGCGCTCTTCATGTTGTTGGGTATCTGGATTGGGTATCTATTCTTCGGGCTCTTCATCGGTCTCTTGGTAAAGCTCTACTACTCATTCTTCCTACAAAATCCAATCCCGTACAGTCAGGCGTATAAGACAGGGCTCTTTGCGATGACAGCGCCGATATTCCTCTACACTATTGCGAGCGTCTACGGTCTCTACTACACCTTCGCATTTACCGCTGCGACCCTCTTTGTAGTCATCATAAACACCTACGCGCACAGAAAGACGAACGATGAATTGCCGACAGCACAGATACAAGGAGCAGTGACACGTGAGGAGACTCCACAAGTGTAATATGGTAGGACCACAGCTTATTCTCGCGGGCGTTGTTGCAGGATTGCTTACTATTTTCCTGCTCGATTATGCGCGTACTAAGTGCAAAACAGATTGGTGTATTACGTACATCATCCTCTCGATTATTTTCATCGTGATTACCGCGCTCCTTTTTGCGGTCATAGGATAGTTACTCGAACGTATACGCGACTGAATAGTGCACCGATCCGTCTTTCAAAAAGTGGACGGACTCTTTCTCTGTGAGATTGTCAGAGCTACCTTCAGAATCAGCATGACCAGTCCAGAGCTCAATGCATACAAAAGGCGCGTGTGGCTTTGACCAGAGTGCACTATGAGAGAAGCCAGTTCCAGCAACGGTCACTGACTTTCCATCACCGCGAATGAGTCTCCATTCTGATGGTGCAAAGTTTTTAAAAATGAGTGCGTCATCAGCAAATGTTGCTTCGGTAAGGGCAATAGACTTGTCTGAATGAGGATATGCCTCATCTGGCGCGATAAGGCCGTCCTTGAGGCGTGTAGCGCGCTCAGGGAGGCTCGTATGCGCCTCTATAGATGCACTGCCTCCTCCGAGCATAAATGCAGGATGTGTACCAAGCGCGTAGGGAAGTGGTTCTCCAAATGTGTGGACGAGCTCGTATGTGGTGTGCAAGGTATTGTCTGAAAGTTTGTAGTGGACATACAGGTCGAAATCAAAAGGGTACTGTGAACGTGTCTCTTCAGATGCACTCAAGATAAAATGTGCGCTCGTGTCATCAGAGTTTTGGAGTTCAAAAAGTGAATCTCGAGCAAAGCCATGCTGCTTCATGGAGTATTGAGTACCTTTGTGAGTGTACGAGTCATTTCGTAGTCTTCCCACAATAGGGAAAAGGTGTGGGGCGCGACGATTCCAAAACGCTGCATCACCATTCCATACATACTCAGTGTCATCGACGAGTGATTGCACACTAAGGAGCTCAGCTCCACGTGCGCTGAGTTGCACCTTGAGTGATGAGTTTATTAATGTAATCGGACGCTGGTTCGTGCTCTGCATAATAGTATGGTCGTCTATATCTGCACTACTTCGTAAATCATTTACTCGATGGAACTCTCGGGCATGAACCGCCTACTTTTGCAAAGCATGCCTTTTTACCATCCGGTCCAGTGAATGCGCAGGGGTGTTCAATCGTCGAACACTTGTTGTTGACAGGGAGCACCGCGCAGAGTTGCACGTCACTTCCTGATGCATCCTTGCCGGTGATACAAGTGGTACGCTTTTCTTCTTTTGGAGCGTTGTTTTTTACTTCAGTTGAAGTTTGTGGAGTGCCTTTGCACGCGGTGTATCGATAGCCCGGGTCACCATCAAGAAAGCCGTTTTCGCATGTTCGCTTTTCACTCAGGCACGAACCATTTTGTGCAGGTATTGGATAGCGATACATTACCTTCGTCTCGCCGTGCTTTATCATATTTGTGGCGACGAAACAGTTTTGATTTTTCTTTGCAACAACAAGTTTTTTGGGTACTGGGTTTGCAGTAACAGGCTTCACTTTCTTCACCATGAGTTCGCCATTGGTGGCGACATTGGTACCGGTAGCTGTAGCGTAGTCATCGAGTTGCTGCTGTATGATTGAGTTTGCTCGGGAGCGAGTTGTCCCTTTAAAGATGCCGTCGTTCGGTCGAATGGCATTCTTTTCTTGAAATTTCTGCACTGCCTTTGCGGTCGATGTATCATAGATACCAAGGAGTGGTCCATCATAGTATCGTTCTGCTTTCAGAAATTTTTGAAGCACGATAACGGCGACTTCATTTTTTACTCCAGGATGTAAATCCACTGGAAAGAGGAGGCGTTGCTGTGCAGACACACTTGAAGCGCTCCAGAGCAGCAAAAAAAGTCCGAGCATAATCCCTGTTCGCATAGACTCAGTATAGCAAGTCGCGTCATCACCGGTGAAGATAATGCACAACCGTGCGATTCTATTGACATATAGTGCATTCATACGCATAATATATAAATCAAATCTTGATGCCCGTAAGGCGCAACTCATTACTCCGTGAATTGCGCCTCATGGCCACAGTGGTCTATGAGGAGAAAGTTGAAAGCGAAATGCACATTCTGGTTGCCGGATGCTGGGCACTGGGAGGTATCTTCCTTCATCAGGCATGGCTGAACGTCAGAGCTAAGAGGGAAGGAGTGGCGTTCCTATTCACACTCGTCGGACTGTTGCTCCTTTTTGCACCTGCAGTTCTCACAGTCGATCGCTTCTGCGCTGCTGTGATGGATATCCAGTTGCATCTTCGGCAATAAGTTCACAAGTCTCAGCAAGTGGCGGATCACGACTGAGGTCGAATCCGCCATTTCTAATACATGTGAGCTTTTTGAAATTGTGAGTTTCCTCTTGAAATGTAACAATCCGTTTTGTTCATTTTTGTACTGCCGAACGCGAATTTAGTCAGCTAGAACACTCAAGTTGATTAGAAGACAACAATCTGGGTGTGAATTGCATAAATACGGCCCAGAATATGCATTTTCTCTAGTTGATCGACTTTCGTCACAACAGAGAGTAGAATTATAGGGTTATGAGTGCAACCGCGTACCTTATATTCATAGACGATTCTGCTGAGGGCATCAGCCGTTTAACACTTGACGACGTAGCAGAAAAAATTGGCGACACCGAGGCTGACCATCTTATTCTAATTATCGAGTCGGGTGGTGGCGATCCATCTCCGGCCGTTTCAATAATGAACTTACTTGATAGCCGTTTCAAGCGAATATCAACCGTTGTTCCAAGATATGCTAAAAGTGCGGCTACGCTTATGTCGCTCGGTACAGATGAGATTTACATGAACCCAAGATCTGCTCTTGGCCCACTCGATTTACAAATTGAACATCACAGAGACGGTTCACGAATCAGTGCTCTAGACATAAGAAATACAGTCACCTCTATTTCTGCATTAGTTGATGCACTTGCAAAACTAAAATACAAAACTTTGCGAGAAAGAGAGATTTCGGCACTCGAATCTTCGAGGCTTGCTCTGCAAAACTCTAGCGATCTAATCGAACCTATCTTGAGGCAAGTAGACCCATATCACCTCCAAAAAGCAGAAAGAGGTCTTAACGTTGGAAGGATGTATGCAATTAAGATGCTTCAGAAACGCATGATTAAAAACAAAGGGCTGGCAGAACGAGTTGCAAGGTCTTTAGTTGATGATTTTCCAGCACATGATTATTGCATCTACTTTGATGATGCAATGAAGCTTGGCCTAAAAGTGTCTGAGTTAAAAGACTTGTCTGTCTGGGGATCCCACTTGAAGAAAAAGTACGAAGCAGTAAAAACCATGTCATATTATATCGAATTTGGTATAATGAGCGGTAATGAAAACCCTGATGGCAAAAAAACGAAGAATAGGCCTTCCAAATAATATGCCCGACAGAAAAATAATTTCTGATGAGAGCGCGCAGATTGCGAAAGAGTGGTTTGATGCGGCGGTTAACAGAGATCAGATTGCCGGCAGTCCTGCATCTGCAAGTCGCAAAGAGAAAGACAAGGCTGTTGAAAAAAAGTGATTAGCATGGGCGTTGACATTCGACTCGACCCGCGATCTGATATTGTATTGTTATTAAAATAACCATCGACTTGACTCCTGAAGCAGCCACGGTATTGCTGCGCCGGCACCTATTCCCAACAAAAGAGTTACAAGTTGAGAATACTCTTTCAGTACTACTTCAATATAGACAAGGGGTTTAACAAAGCGCCTGCCCTCTCGTGTTACAATAAAAAATCCGTCGAAAGTGTTAGAAAGGGTAATTGCTTGAAGATACTTTCGCTCGATGGCTTCTGAAATCGCATCATCCAAACGCGTCAATCGGATTTTTGCTTGCGCAGGCGTCTCCGATGAAGGTTCGCAATGAGCAATACTGAGTATGTAACGCTTCAAAGTATGCAGAAATGGCTCTGCAAAATGCTTTTCATTGCACATATGCATTTTAAAGCTCAGTTGAGATAATTTTTGATCGACACCATTGTTCCGTTCAAATAGAACGTTTTTGTATTCAATTGCCGTCTTGATTACCATTCGAACATCCCACATTTTAGAATTGTATCACATCGCGATTCTTGCAGAATTATTGAAATCGATATCGTGTCGTTCTTTTGCTCGTGGAGAAGAGTGCGGCGGGGGAGAGGAACCCGCACCGTTCTCACGGACGCATGTTGAGGCTGTCTGCGTTGTCGCTGGTCTTCTTGTGTTACGTGCTCGAGCGAAACACCTTTCGTGCAGTACTCGCGGACAAGGCCCTTGAAGTTCTTGTTGCCTCCGGATTGTGGTGTTGTTACATTTCAGATGAGAATTCACCAAGCACAAAAAGCACCCCCAGAGACCCCCCTAGAGTAGGGCTTTTTGCGATGTGTAGAACGTCGCACAATATATCTTTTGCGACACTGTAGGCTGAGAAAGGGGGCTCAACCGCGTAGATTCGCATATCTGCGTATCCCGCCTATTTCTGCTTTTTGTGCTTTTGCGTGTACAGATATATTTATTCTTATTTTCTTTGAAATATTTTCTCTACTTCACTTCCCCTAGATATGGCAATGGTAATCCGTAGATGTACGGATCATGACTGTCACGGATATCTCTCCGAGCACTCCTGTACTGGTTCGACTTCATACTTGACCCAAGCATCACGATAGATGCTCCATAGAGGCCTTTGAGTTTTTGGACGGCTTCAGAAATCATTTGAGAGGTATCTAGGTACGTTGCGTTATCTCCAAAGAGGTCGTTTTGTACGAGGGCTGTAGGAATACATCCTTGTATGGTGATGCCAGTCGCCTTGTATGCGGTCCCAGGCACCCAGAGCTTTTCAAATAGAGGTTGAATAGCTCTTATGAT
>CAZGUV010000002.1:23201-83897 GCA_964528735.1 uncultured Candidatus Saccharibacteria bacterium
GGACATAAGTATCGCGCCCGGATCCACCGCGCAGCGTATCGGTCGTGCCATCGCCGCTGCCGCCGTCCAGCGTGTCGTCGCCCGCGTCACCGTCAAGGCGGTTCGCCACCTGGCTGCCAATCAGCGTATCGTCGGCCGAGGGGAGTCTTAAGGAATATGCTCGCATGTTTTCCAGCGACGTGCAGGTCGTTCAGTCGCTCACCTGCAACCTCGATGTTTTTAGAAAGTTCCGAAAAAACGAACGAACGTTCTTTCGAATAAGTCCCGAATGAGCGTGTTGATTCTACGGACTTTTGGTACTCACGACTCGAGCGAGTTTCAAAACGCTTCATTCCTCGGAGCTCATCTTGCAGCTCGAGCACCCCTTTTACATCGAGGCCGTCGAGTTCGTCACGTGTAGCATCACGAAATGCTCGCGCCGTGTAGATGTTGAGCTTCATGAGTTTCGGAGCGAGTGCCCTCCCTATCCCCCAGACATCATGGACCGATATACTTTCAAGAAATGCAGTCTCTTTGTCTTCTGGTACATACGTGAGCCCATACGGCTTTTTATGCTTTGAACCGAGCTTTGCAAGTGCTTTTGTGCGTGCGATGCCGCACGAATATGTCACGCCGAGAGAGTCACGGAGTTCTTTTTGTATCTTTGATACATAGGCGACAACTTCAGATTCGGGGATATGAAAAAGGTCCACAAAGCACTCGTCGATACTGTAACGCTCGACTACGGGGCTGTATTTTTTGAGTATCGAGTAACAGCTCTGTGAGATGTGTTCATAGAGGTCAAAGTGTGAAGGTACTACGGCGACTGAGTTGCCGTGTATTTCTCGTATTTGAAATACGGGCATACCTCGGACGATTCCTACTTTCTTTGCTTCTTGGTTCATCGCAGTTGCGATACCACGGTCCTCACCGACCACGACAGGCTTACCACGTAAATCTCGCCTGCGAAGTAATTCGCAGGCAGCGAAGAATCCATCACCATCAAGATGTAAAATCATACTTAGTATTTACGAATAACACCTCGCACAATCGCTGCGATAGTAAGCTTTTCTTTTGGTCGGAGGTCTGGGTATTCGTCGTTTGCTGCTTCGAGGTAGTAGCCTTTACTGTTTCGTCGAAGATATTTAAGAGTCCAGTCACCATCAATCTCAGCGACAACAATAGAGCCGACGGGCGCAGTCGTCGCGCGCTCTGCGATAACCATGTCGCCTTCGTTTATCCCTGCATCTTTCATCGAGTGACCTTTTACTTTGAGCATAAATGACGCTTCGCGTTTCGGTATGAGCCATTCGTCGAGTGAGACGGTGTCGAGTAATGATTCTTCTGCAGGTGTCGGGAAACCAGCCTCAATCAATCCGAGCATCTTCAGCTCGCCTATCGGGGATGGTCGTGAGGTCTTTTGAGAAACAGTGTGTACCGGAAGTGATTTCTGAGAATCTGATTTTGGTATGAGTTTGCCTACACGGTCACGCTCCAGAAACCCTAGAACAATGAGCTCACGAATATAACGGTACGCAGTATCTTTAGACTTCACACCAAGAACTTTCACAGCTTCTTGGTATGAAGGCATGCGTCGATGCACTCGATAAAATGCATCGAGCTTTCTAAACTGATCAGCACTTTCCTTGTTCGCCTTGCGGGGCATATCTCTAGCGTATCGAACGAACGTTCTTTATGCAATCAAAAAAAGACCCATCTGTGGATAGGTCTTTGAGGGCTACCAGGTGCTTGAAATAAGCCGTCCTTTTTGGTGTGCGCTTGCGAGGTCACGCTTGATGTCAGCAAGACCTACCTTTCTACCTTCGTCACGCAAGATGGTTTGTATCTCGCTTGCGATACCATCCATGACCGCAGCATCCCCATGAGTTGTATCTATCTGAGTCTGAGCATACCGCTTCAATGCATCACGCATTTTCGCGTTGTTTTCACCGGAAATAAAATTAGTAAGACGTATGAAGTCATCTATACCTTGTGAAGGTGTGTCAGACTGCTCGCCAGCACCACGTTTTCCAAAAGTCATACAACTATTGTGCTTCTTTTTTGAGGAAACGCAACAGACGGACCAAGCGCACTTCGTCAAAGTCACTTTTTACTTTTTCACGTTCAAGATGCCGAAGGACCGGTGTCAGTTTGATACGAATACCCTCCCCCTCCCCTTTCTTCTCGGCGACATCAAGCGCGTGCAAGACTTTTTTGAGATGTGCGGGTTTTATGTATGGTGTGAAAAGTTTGTGAGGGAGATGTTCACCAGCGACAGCTGCCTTTTCTAGGTGAGTAAAGACGGTGCCAACGGTAACATCCAAATGTTTTGCGATCGTCTCAAGAGATGTGCCGGTGAGGAATTCTGCAACGGTATGAGCCCACACTGGTTGCTTGGTCGTAACACGCTTCTTTTTTTGTGCTGCATCGCCGTGGATTGTGCCACCGGATTTTTTAATAAATGCATGGTGTCGTTCGGTGATTTCTTTTGTCGAAAGTGATGAGATTCGAGCCTCTGCATTTCGAGACATTTGGAGTAGCTTGTGGTCAAAGGTGATAATGCGTGGATGCATCCTGAGTGCGTCTCGAGAAAATCCAATAAGCGTGAGTCCGCTCAGAGATCGGACTCGTGAAAGCGCAACGTACCCCATTCCAGGGGCAAACGTTCGTGAGATATCTACGACGGCAGAATCGAGACTCATGCCTTGGCTCTTATGCACTGTAATCGCCCATGCGAGGCGAAGTGGGAGCTGGGCAATACTTGCAATGGTTTTGCCCGAATCATTCTCCAGAGACCATTCTACGGCCTCTACGAGGAGTTTTGAGCCTGATTTAGTCTCAACATACGGGAAACCCTGTGCAGAGAAGCCAGTTACTACGCCTTGCGTGCCGTTCATGTACCCCTTGTCTGGGTTGTTTTTCACAAAGAGTACCTGAGCGCCTTCTTTGAGGGTCAGCACTTCTGGAGCAAGACATCCACGCTTGAGTATCTCGATGTGGCGCTCTTTCCCTTTGGTAAACATTTTGTATGACTCGCTTTGTCCTGAAAGCGCATTCAAACGTTTCTCGTTCTCTGCATCAACATTGACGTTGTGGGTGTAGATGCGCGTTGTAGTCTCATCAAGCTCGATAGTCTCATCATCTTGGTGACGTTCTTGAAGATACGTGAGATGGTCGTCGGTCAATGTGAGAGAGCGCATCGCATTGAGTATTTCAATAAAATTGCGGTCGTGTTGCCGGTACTGCTCGTGGAGGTAACACACGGCAGGTTTGAGTTCGCTCCATGCACGCGCGTCGATGGCAAGAGATTCTCCACCTTGCGAGACTGGAGGTAATTGAAACAAATCTCCACACAGCACAATCTGCATACCACCAAATGGAGCTTCGTTTCGTCGCATTTGCTTTGCAACTGCATTTAGTGTGTCGAGAAACGTGCCTGAGAGCATCGATATCTCGTCGATGATGAGCACTGAAGTACGTTGGTATCTGTCATAGATGTGCTTACGTGACTCGAGTGCATCAAGTTCGTACATATTGAGGGTGTCTCGCGCTCCTATCCCTGACCAGGCGTGAATGGTCGTCCCTCCGATATGTGTCGCAGCAATACCCGTGGATGCGGTCACCGCATGAGGTATTCCATGTGCCTGCAGGTATGAGATATACGCCCTGAGGGTATGACTTTTGCCTGTACCAGCACCGCCCGTGAGAAAGACACTCGTTCCTATTTTTAGAATATTGAGAGCGTCCTTTTGTAACATCGAACGAGCATACCACGGAGGTACGCCTCTTTCATTTAGAGGAGGTGCCGGGCCTTCATGAGTGGGTGTAATATCTCCTCGTTGAAGCGCTTAAATATGTACCGGTATCCTACATCGCTGGGGTGGTAGCCATCCGCAGAAAAATAAATATCTGGGTGACGCTTGAAGGGGTCTTCGTGTGTATCTTTCATGATGTGCAAAAAGGATATGTGTTCACCGGTGAATTGGTGTTTCAAGACTCTCTGGGCACGGTTGTTTACCCACGAAATAATACGTCGAACTTTTTTTGTAATAATCGGGACCATGTCTGGATCGCCGATAGCCCAACACACCTCGTCTGAACGCGTGCGTAGCATCTCAGCGATACCCTTGAGCTTTTTTGTAAAGTGAAAGACGTGCAGATGAACAATATCGTTTGCACCGACGAATAGCAGTGTTGTATCAAAATGCTCTTCTTTGGGTATGTGAGCGAGAAGTTGCGGGATGTCAGTGGTGCGAGCACCGAACTTCCCTATCGCACGTACGTACACTTTGTCTTTGTAGGTATCGACAATGCGTCTATGTATTTTTGCTTCATGAGTTTTTGCGCCACATGAGAGAGCCATCGAGTCACCTATGATAAGTATCTTGACTGGTGCAAAAGGATTACCTAGCACTGCTTGAACTACGCTATCTGAAAATGCAGTGTCTTCAGGGTCAGTACTCAAAATATGTTTGTACAGGTGGTACATGAACGCTTCGGTATAGAAACGGTTGTATTCAACAGAAAGTCCAAACAGAGATAGTGCGAGCAATTGCCACATAGGCTCTATGATAGCCTCTAATTGTCATCTCTGATGAGAGAGTGTGGAAAATCTAGAGATACTCGAGTGGATTCAAGTAACCATTCCATGCAGATACAGGCACTGCGACATTGCGACACGGACTCGATGGGTTCACTTCTCCCATCTTTACTACCTTTACGGCCTCAGCAGCGTATACAGTGAAATGCAGGTGTGGACCGGTCGAATAGCCAGTGTTACCTGAATAGCCGACAACATCGCTCGTGGTAACAGACTGACCAGGAGACACATTTATGACTGACAAGTGGCCATAGAGTGTCGCGAGTCCATTCGGGTGCCTCAAGAGTACGTATTTTCCGTATGAATAACATCCACGCGCGACGTCTGTGTTTCCAGTTGCAAGTACGGTACCTGTGAGTGCTGCTTTAACAGGGGTACCGACAGATGCCTGAAAATCAACACCGTTATGGCCTTTACCACCGTATGCACCACTCTGTGAGAATGATGTCGTACCAAATTTTTGTGTGATGCGCACTTTATCGAGTGGCCAACTCAATATGCCTTTGCCTGCTGCTGGGATTTTTGTGCGGTCCAAGACGTAACGCAACTGTGACTCATAGCTACTCATTTCTGCTTCGAATTGTGCTTTTGCTCGCTTTTTGTCAGCAAGTATTTTTTGGTACTCTGACTCTTGGTTTTTTGTCTCTGCAAGGACGCTCGACTTTGCTGCACGTGTGATGTCGAGCGACTGTTTTTGGACTTGGTAATTTTTTTGTTGCTTTGCGAGAGTGACTTTTTGGTTTTCGTTCGCAGCTTTTAATGTCTCGATTGCCTTACGCTCTTTACGAAGGAGTTCAACACGGGCTTGCACGGTTTGCTGGACGTCACGCAGGTTTTCGATGTTGTTGATGGTTGTCGAGAGTGTCCCGTTACGTAAAAAGTTTTCCATAAATGAAGTACCTTCGGTTGAGTCTACTGAGCGAATGGTCTCTGCAGTCGCTGCAATCATGCGCTTCAATGCTTCAGAGCGAGTACCTACTTCTTTTGTAAGTGACTGTATGCGCTCTTCTGCATCTAGCATGCGTTCTTTAGTGAGTGAGATGTTTGCGGTCGTACGCTTTCGGTTGAGGTCGAGTTCGTAAATCGTATTTGTAAGAGTGCGCTTTTGTGCACTCACGGTGTTGAGTTCTTTTTGATATTTTGAAATCTCTGTTTCCAGCTTATCGATTTCTTTCGCACGCGAATTTATCTGCAAACGCAATAACTCTGCACTTGCACGTTCACGAGCTGCCTCCTCTTCTTGAATCCGCTTTGCCTCCGCCGCAGCACGCGCCTCAGCCTCACGTGTCGAGGCGTCTTCAGGACTTTCTTCTTGTGCAAATGCTGAAAATGGCGAAATGTATGCAATCGCAAGTACCCCAGCCATCAGGACAGCTATCATTCGTTTCTGCATCTATTTAGTATACAGGAGAGAGGCCTTACTGTTGAGCGTTTTCAACACGCTGGAGCGTCTCTTGCTTTCCAAGAATGGAGGCCACTGTAAATGGATCAGGTGACTTTTCTCTTCCGGTTAGTGCTACGCGCAGCGGCCAGAGGACCATGCCTCGCCCTTTCTCCTCTGCGTAGCCCCACACAGCGTTTTTTACTGTCTCAGGAGTCCATGTGTCCTCGGTCTGAGATAAGAGGTTGTATATCTGCTTGAGATGCGTGCGTGTTTCTTCGAGTGTGCTCTTTTTTGGTATCAGTATTTCACCGATGTGTTGTGGTGAGTGTAAGAAGTAGTCGTACTCTCCTGATGCACACTGCTCCTTTATGTCGCCAAACGTGTGCGCACGGTCGCGTGCGAGTGGTATGAGTTGTGCGAGGAGGTCGGGTTTTGCTTGAAAGCGCTCGTCAAAAAACGCTTTTGCGTTTTCAGCAAACAACTCATGAGGAAGCTTGAGGAGGTACTCGCGATTAAACCATTTGAGCTTCTCCTCGTTCAAAATTGCTCCGTGTGTTTGAATCCCTTCGACACTAAAAGTACGTACTAATTCATCCCGCGTAAAGAGCTCTTGTTCGGTGCCCGGATTCCACCCGATGAATGCAAGAAAGTTTATCATCGCTTCAGGAAGGTACCCTTCCGTTCGATACTCGAGCACATCTTTTGCTCCATCACGTTTGCCCAATTTTTTTGTCTTATCTTCGCGCAAAATCGGTGGAAGTGTAACCAGTGCAGGGACGGCAATGCCGAGCGCTTGATACAAACTTAAAAACTTCGGGGTGCTCGAGATAAATTCATCTGCGCGCATGATATGCGTAACAGACATGTTGTAATCATCCACTATGTGTGCAAAGTTGTATGTCGGGTAGCCATCAGCTTTGATCAAAATAAAGTCATCGAGTGCCTCCTCGCCTGCCTCGAGATTACCGCGCACCTCGTCATGCCATTTCATGCGTTTTACCTCTGGTACACGAAAACGAAGAGGTCGTTTTCCATCCCAGGTACCTGGATTGACGGGACGATGCTCTCTGAAGAGAAATGGTCGTCGTTCGCTTTGTGCTTTTTTTCGAAACGCGTCGACTTCCTCAGCACTGTATGGGTCAGGATATGCATGCCCCTTTTTGATGAGTAGCTCTGCCATGTCTCGATAGGTTTGGAGACGTTCTGATTGTATTGCCGAACCAAATGGGTTTTCCTTGTCAGGACCATAGTCCCAATCGAGTCCAAGCCATTTCAAAGTTTCTTGGATGTGTGCAATTGAGCCCGGCACTTCTCGCTCCTTATCAGTGTCTTCGATGCGTAGTATGAACGTGCCACCTTCCTTTCGTGCCAAAAGCCATGCAAAGAGCGCAGTTCGAAGACCTCCAATGTGCATGAAGCCAGTAGGACTTGGTGCGAATCGTGTGACAATTTTACTCATGAAGGCGAGTCTAGCGTGATAAGGCTCTCTGGGCAACCGTCTATTCCTCGTGCTCGAGGACTGTACCGAGTATCACTTGGGCCATCTTCTTTGCAGCATCAGGGCGTGCAAAAGCACGTGCACTTCGCGCCATGGTATCTCGGATTTCCTTTGTTTCCATGATGCGGTCAATCTCTGAGGCAAGTATGTGTGAGGTAAGGTTTTTTTGTTCGATGACTGTGCAAGCTCCAGCGCGCATGTACGCAAAAGCGTTTTTCGTCTGGTCATGAGAAATCTCTTCAGGTATTGGTACGATGATGCTTGGCAAGCCCCACTGCGCGATTTCAAAAATTCCACCAGTTCCGGCTCGTGAGACTACCAGAGATGCAGCACCTGCTGACATCTTCATTGCAAGCGCGTTAAGAAATCCGTACGTCTTATATCTCTGCGAGTACTCACTGTTATTGAGCATGACATGTGCGATACCGCGCACTTCTTCAAGGTGTGCGACACCTGTCTGGTGCACAACTTGGTACTTTGGCAAAAGAATAGACAGCGCATCGAGTACTGTGTTGTTGATTGTTTGTGCACCTGAAGATCCGCCAAGAATAAGGATGGTAGGAATCTCTGGTGAAAGCTCGAGGAATGTGTGCATTCCCTCTTTTGCTGGGAACATAACATCTTTGCGGATAGGATTTCCGACAAGCGCAATTTTCTCACGAGGTGCTTGCATCTGGTCTTCAGTGCCTGGGTATGAAATGCCAATATATTTCGCAAACTTTGATGCGTACTTATTGGTGCGCCCGACTGAGGCATCTGACTCATGAATGATGACTGGTATGGTAAGTATGCGTGCGGCTACTACTGTCGGGAATGCTGCATAGCCACCTTTGCAAAATACAACATCTGGGTAGAGCGAGTAGAGTTGGAAAATTGATTTGATGATTCCTACAAATGTCTTCAACATATCAAACACATTCAAAAGCGATGGATAGCGTCGAAGCTTGCCCGCTGGCGATTGAATAAAAGTTATGTTGTGCTCGGTGAGCGCTTGTGAGTCATAGGCATCAGGACCTATGTAGTAGAGTTGTGGCTCTATGATATGTCGCTCCTCGCAGATGCGGTATATCTCTTCGGCTACCGCAATAAGTGGATAGAAATGTCCTCCGGTTCCTCCTCCTGTTAGTACTATTTTCATGGATGCCTTATTGTACGGCGTTTTTCCTATTTCTCAAAACTCAAGATTTCTTTTGGTATCTTGAGATATTGAGCAAAACACCCACTGCCGCAAGTGAGATAAGGAGAGCTGTACCGCCATGGCTCACAAAGATAAGCGGGTTGCCTGAATATGGGAGCACTCCAACAATCACCGCGATGTTTATGAATGATTGGGTGATGATAAGGAGTGTAATCCCAGAACCGAGCAATACACCAAACATGTCAGGTGCGCGAACTGATAGTGTGATACCACGCAGTGCAAAGAGCAAAAACGCGAGCACTAAGATACATGAACCCAAAAATCCAAACTCCTCCGCAAAAACAGCAAAAATCGAGTCGCCTACAGGCTCAGGGAGGTAGCCAAATTTCTGTACGCTCTGTCCAAAGCCTCGTCCGAGAAATCCTCCTGATCCAACAGCGATGAGTGATTGGTTTGCTTGGTAGCCGCTTCCGAGTACATCAGCAGATGGGTTCATAAACGAAAGGACTCGTTCTCGCGCGTGAGGCTTTACATATAAAATAAGAGAGAGTCCGATAAGAGCAACAAGTATCACAACCGCCATATCTCGATACCTCATACCCGCCATGTAAAAAACACCAAAAGTCGCAGCGCCGATGATAAGCAAAACATCTATATCCGGCTGAAGAAGTAAGAGCACGCATGGGAGTGCGAGTATTGCCCCCAGTCCTCCGAGTGCGTAGTACGTGTGTGTCCTAATCTCCTTTGCAAAACCTGCGCCGTATGATGCAGCGGCGAGTATGACGGCATATTTCAAAAGTTCGGCAGGTTGAAATGTAGCGAAGTACATATCAAGCCATCGGGTCGCACCCTTTGCGGTGATTCCAAAACCAGGAACAAAAACAAGCGCGGTCATGAGCAAGCCAAATGCATACAAGTACGGTGCATAGTTTCGATAGAGTGTGTAATGTACCGAACGTGTCACGTACAGTGCAATTCCCCCACCGCAAAGCCCAAGAATAAATTGGTTGCCAATAATATTCATAATCGATACCGTGCCACCCGCGAGTAGTCCAAGTGAAGCAGAAAGAAATATGAGAAAACCGCCGATCGCCAAGGAGACTGTCAGGATAGAAAGTAGTTTGTCTGGTGGTGCAGTCTTTCGTGCCATGCAGTAGTTATACCACTACTTCCCCACAGTGCATGCTCTCTGCTGTATATATGTTAGCCGATTACGGCAAAGACGACGCCGACAAGTGCACACATCCATGACACAACCCAGTATCGCATCGTTACTTTGTAGCTTGGCCAACCGATTGCCTCAAAGTGATGGTGGAGTGGTGCAATCCGAAGAAGCTTTTTTCCATAGATTTTTTTATACATGAGCTGAGCAATAACAGAAAGTACGGTGACGACAAGTGGAAAGCCGATTATAAGTAGTGCAGAGATGCCAATACCTCCTCCCATTGCGTCAGTCATACATGCGACTACTGCAAGAGTAAGCGTGAGCGCCATGGTGCCCGTTTCTGTCATGTAGAAGCGTGCGGGCGGGATGTTGTACCATAGAAAAGCAAGGAGCGACCCGACAATCATCGAACAAAATGCAGCGAGGTCATACTGTTGCTGTTGAAATGCAACGATAGCGTAGGCGGTAAATATTGATGAAAAGACACCACCTGAGAGTCCATCAATACCGTCGATGATTCCACTTGCGTAAATGCACATAGCAAAAAACATAAAAAATGGAATGAGTAGTGGTCCGATGAGCCATACGCCTGCAAACGGAATACTAATCCCAACTACACCAACTTTCGCAAAAAACCACCATCCTATAAAGCCAGAAAGTCCCGCGACAATACTGAGCCGAACTCTGAGCGAAATCCCCTTCGCCTCAGGTCTGCAATCGAGTATGTCATTTATAAATCCAACACACGCGCCTATAAGAAGAGCCGCGAGAGGAATCCACGTCTGCGAACGTGACAAAAAATTAAATTTTACTTCTCCTACAACCGGAAACAGAGGTGCAAGAAGTGCGATAGCGACAATAGTTATAAGAGAGCTGCCCCATACGACGATACCCCCCATGCGTGGCGTCTTCTTCTCTCCTTCGAGCTTGAGCTTGTTGAATTCGTGCGCCACGCTACCATCCATTGCTGTCTTCCCTGGCTTCTTTTTCCACATTTTGTACTCGTAGAGGTACTTAGTTACGAGTGGGGTCATAAGTACTCCAATCACGAATGCGAGCGCAGGAGGAATGAGAACTTTGAGGATATCTACGGGCACCATGGGCGATAGTATATACCCAATGTATTGCGCAGCAACTACGCCTCGGTGGTATACTCTAGGTCTATGATGATTCATTCAAGACACATTGCGGAAGCCTTTGGAACAGGTATTCTCGCGTTATCAGTTGCTCTCTCAGTACAATCAGGAAGTTCATTGCCGGTGAGCACAGCGGTATTGGCAGCGCTGATTGTCGGTGTATACGTGTTTACTATTGGTGCACTTACCGGAACACACTTAAACCCGGCGGTGACGCTCGCACAGTTGGCACAAAAGCGCATCGGAAGTATGGATGCACTCTATTACATTGGTGCACAAGTTGTTGGAGCTGTTGTCGCAGGACTTATTGTACACGGCATGGGCATTGTAAAAATTGCACAAATATTTACATTTAATCCAGCGGTCTTTATTTCTGAAATCTTCGGCGCACTCATGCTTATGTTTGGTATTGCCTCAGTGGTGACTGGAAGAGTTACCACTCACGGTGCCCCATTCGTTATCGGAGGGTCACTCCTCATTGGTATCATGCTTGCGCTCCTCATGGGTGGTATCGGCATTCTCAATCCGGCAGTAGCACTCGCACTTGGTGAGTTTTCTATTGACACATTCTTGGGTCCAATCATTGGAGCAACGATAGGAATGTACTTCTATACACTACTCACTGATAAGTAGTCCTGACACGAGCTTTATGAAAAGACCCCGAATGGGGTCTTTTTTATCGGAGTGCTTCGACAATCGCCTTCACATCAGTGAAGCGAGATTCTTTTGTTGACCCAAGGACTACGACAGAGACGGGTTCATTTATCGAACGGTCAAAAACAATCGCGAGGTTACCTCCAGCGAGATCGGTGTAGCCGGTCTTTCCACCAAGGAGTGAAGGAATCTCAGGAATTGCTTCGTTTGTGTTTCTTGCTGCGTGTGTGATACCTGACACTGAAGTAAATGTGTCATACGGTCGCATCGTTGCTTCGATAAGTTCTGGCTTTCGTTTGGTGATGTACGCAAGGAGTTGTCCGATATCTCGCGCTGTTCCGTAAGCACCAGCGTTGACTGGGCTTGTATCAAGTCCAGTTTCATCGATGAACTCAAGACTAGTGAGTCCGAGTCCTTCAGCGCGCTCGTTCATAAGACGTATGAATGCAACTCGCTCAGTTTCACCATCCCGAGCTTCCTTTTGCCCCACATGTTTTGAGAGAGCAACCGCGGCATCATTTGAAGAGGTAATGAGCATGAAATCTACAAGATCCTTCGCTCTCCACTGTTCTGATGCGAAGAGGGTGCTATCCCCTTCTTCGTTGAGTGCATCGCGAGTTACTGTGATGACTTCGTCATCGTTCATGTACTCAAGTGTTACAAGTGCAGTCATGAGCTTCGTAACGGATGCAAGAGGCATAATCTCTGACGAGTTCTTTTCAAAGAGTACTGTGTTGTGTGTTATGTCTAACACGTAGACACCTCGTGCTGCGAGCTGTCCAGGGTCTTTAATTGGCTCTACAAGAGGTACATCTGGCTCGATGGGGGTATTCTTCAAGTTGACTGCTCCGCTCACCTGCGCGCCCAATTTTTGAGCTTCTGAGCTCAGCTTGTCATCAAATGTAGTATACGAACCAAGTGCAGAGCCAACCACGAAAATCGCAATTGCGACAAAGGAGTAAATTGCAATATATTTCTGTATTTTGTTCACTGAAAGAGTCTAGCGTATCTTCGACACTATGGCAATGCGTTAAGCCTTTTATTCGTTGCTATCGGTATCGACCTCAGGTACTTCGTGTGTGTTTGTTACGCTCATGCGCTGCTCGAATGCTTTCAATGATTCTTGGATTGATTCGCGGTTCGGGACGTCATTACTGTTTTGTATCCCGAGATGAGCGAGTGCTTCAGGAGATGCTTCGTAGTATGCAGATGGACCGTCCTGAGTTTTTGTAATCAACCCTCTCATACGCAAGTTTCTGAGTGAAAATGATGAGTTTACACCTCGAATGGTGTCGATTTCTGCTTGAGTACTCTTCCCGCGGTAGAACAGTATTCCGATGACCTCAAGTGAGGCAGGCCCTATTTCCTTTGCGAGTGAATCTTTGTGCATTTTTTCGATAAACTGAGCACATTCTGGTGCGACTCGGAGTGATACTTCTGAGTCATTTGAAATACAGACAATACCCCTTCCTTGATAGAGTGCCGTGAGGTTCTGTACCTCTACGCGCACATCTTCAAGTGAAGCGCCAGTGACTTGCGTGAGTTCTTTATATGTCGCACTTCCCCCTTCGTAGAAAAGATATGCCTCGATTTTTTGAACTAGTGTTGCGTCAGTCATATTAGTTGTTTGTTTGAATCATCATGATGTCGTCTGTATGACCTTGCTGTTCAGCTTCAACCATACCAAGCTTTACAAGCTCAAGCAACGCAAGAAAAAGCACTACGACATCGTTTCTGTGGCTTCCAGATGCTGTTGTTCGAAACGATGTGTGTGTTGAACTTTTGAGAACTCGCTGCTTTATTCTCTCAATCATTTCCTCAATGCTTACTGTTTTATGAACGGTTGCTTTCGGGTGACTTTTTGTAAAGACAGGTAATGCTACAATCAGTTCGTGTAAGGATTTTTGGATATGCTCAAGTGTAAAGTCCTGCGAGGGTGCAAAGCACACTTCACGGGCCGGCTCTCGCCTAAAGCTCATCAAGTATGTACTACCCCACTGCTGTTCAATACGCTTTGCGGCCTTCTTGTAAACTGCATAGCGCTCAAGTGCAAACGTCAAATCCTCTACCTGCACCTCCTCCTCTTCAGTAAGATGAAAGTCAGGCAAAAGCGAGCGAGACTTGATGAGTAGCAATGTGGCGGCGATAGCCACATAGGATGCTCTGTCATAGAGCGGGACCGCGTGAGTCTTGAGATACTCAATGTATGCATCAGCAACCTCAGCAAGTGAGACTTCATTTATGAACAACTTTCTTTTCTCCACCAATTCAAGGAGCACATCGAGTGGCCCGTTGAAATTCATAACATTGAGTGTAAATGGTTGAACTGTTTCTGTCGTCATGACTACAGGGTGAATTGCCCCTCTTTATATAGTACCACCTCACTTCCATCATGCATGTGTGCAATGACAGTGCGTGGTGCAGTAGAAATGATATCGGTGTGAACAGACGAATCGTTGAAACCCAAATCCGCAAACTCCTCTTGTGTCATATCTGACAGCGCACCGGTGCATGTACTTTTGTATGCCATCCCAAGCGCTATGTGAGTATTTCCATACGGTCCACCGATATTTTCATCGTAGAGTGTCTCCGCCATAAACTTCGTTATTCGCGAGGTACGTCTATCAGTGAGTGAAAATTCACCAATCTTGTCAGCACCCGGAGTACGAATCATTTCCTTGAGAAGCTTTTCGTTCGTCTTTGCCGTTGCCTTCACTACTTTTCCATCTTTGAATGTTAGTTCAATACCAGTGATTCTGTTTCCATATCGATAGAGTGGTTGATTGAATCGAATCCAGCCGTTAGTGCCTCTCCAGTCCGGTGATGTAAATATTTCAAAGCTTGGAATATTTGCACCACTTCCGCCAAGCCACGCACGCTTTTTCCCGAGTGAAATCCAAAGATCCACGTCTTTACCCACCATGTGAAGCTTGTCGATGTTGTGAGAGATTGCGTTAAGTTTGCCGCGCGCTCCTTCAATCATATTGAAGACCTTCTTCCACTCTTTAATCGGATCTTTTTTGTCCAAGAAGCATGCCTTTATGATTTGGTCCCAGTACTGCTTGTGAGTCATTCCTGCCTCCTTCGCCATACCTTCGGTACCAAAAAGTGCGATAGTCCATGAAAACTTACCTTTCAACTCTTTCTCACTCTCCCAATCACGAAACTGCTTCCATGCCTTACCGCGTCGCATGATTTTTTTCGGGTCTATACCTTTGAGCTCATGAGGATCCTTGTGCGCAAGGATGTGTATTGAATGATCGATTTCATCGACAAGACCTTTTACGTAGCGAGCCGGAAACCAATCAATCTGCTCGTCATTTGCAAGCATGAAAAACTCGCGGGTGCCTGAGCGTCTACTTGCGGTGCCGTCAGGAAGAAAGTTTGGGATGACATGTCCTCCTGCCCTAATTATTTCGTTCCGTACCTCGACAAACAAATCGCGCGCTGCCTCCGGTGCATTGAGGTGCACCACTTCCCCCTTTCGTATTCCTGATCCGCCATTGAGTGCAAAGCGAACAAGTACTTTCGCGTAACGTTGCAAAATAAGTCTACTCGGTGTGTACGTAGCCATGGTTATTCGGTTATTTCTGCGTTAAGTCGTTTGTCGATTCGAGTCATATCTCGAGGGAATGCTGATGCCTCTTTTACGTTTTTTAGCTCGAGCATGCGAGCAGTGAATCGCTCGAGTCCTGTTGAGCATCCACCATGTGGAGGCATGCCTGATTTGAATGCCTCGAGATAGAATGTGAACTTTTCTGGATCCATGCCCCGCTCCTTTATTCTTCCAACCAGCTCTTCATATTCATGAATTCGCTGTGAACCACTGTTTATCTCGAGTCCCCTGAAGAGCAAATCAAAACTCTTTGAGAATCCAGGACGTGCGTCATCAGCGTACGTATAAAATGCTCGCTTCTTTGTTGGGAAATGTGTAATAAACACAAAGTCCGTGCCTTTTTCACGCGCTGACCACTCACAGATGAGTCGTTCGTGCTCTGGTTCCATATCTGGTTCGCCTACACAGGTAAGGTTGTACTCCTTTTCGAGGATTTCTTGTGCTTCGGTAAGAGTGAGTTGTACAAACGACTCCCCCAAAAGTGGTACTGTTGTACCCATTCGTGCAAAGAGTGGTGCATGCTTCTTTTCTACCTCAATCACTACTGAACGCACAACTTTTTCAAGCATCGCCATTACTTCAGTGTGGTCATCAATAAAGCCCATTTCAAAATCCATCTGTGTAAGTTCACTCAGGTGACGTGTGGTTGCTGATTTTTCTGCTCGGAAGATTTTTGCAATAGTGAATGATCGCTCGAATGGCCCCACCATAATCTGTTTGTAGAATTGTGGACTTGTCGCAAGGTATGCGTCGTGATCATTGTAGTAGTGCACTTTGAAAACAGCAGAACCTCCTTCAGCGTCACCACCAACAAGCGCAGGAGCTTGGAATTCGGTGAACCCTTCAGTGCGGAGTGTTTCTCTGTATGTGTTCACAATCGTGCCTTGGACAGTGAAAATATCTCGAGCGCGCTGTTGGCGAAGTGTGAGTGGCAAATGGTCAAAATAGGTCTCAATGTTTACATCGGCTTCAATCTCAAATGGAAGCTCATGCGCTGTTCCAAGGACAGTGAGGCTCTGAATTTGCAATTCGAGTGTACCGTTCATCTCTTCAGGCTTCTTTGTTTTTTCACCTCGCTCAACAACGGTACCGGTTATAGATACCGGACTTTGAATCCGAGCCTTGTCTGTTGATGCAAAAGCCTCTGCAGCGCTTGCATGTACAACTGCCTGAATAATACCTGTTCTATCACGGACGACTAAAAAGATAAGTTTGCCATGGTCACGCCTGATATCTACCATGCCCGCTACCGTAACAGTCTCACCTATGTGTGCGGTAAGTTCTCCTAAAAGTGTTCTGTCTTTCATATTAAAGTATTGTTTCTGTAATAAATGTACTATGCGATTGTGTATGAAGTATATGCCGTTGAAACGGCATTTGTGTTGCGATTGGTTGAAGTTAAGACTCGCATACTCATAACGCTAGTATATCTTAAAACCAAATGCAGTACGAACTTCGGTGAGCGAATCTGCTGCTATAGAACGTGCCTTCTCAGTGCCCTCTCTCAGTATTCTTTTTACCTCTCCAGGGTTTGATTCATAATATCGTCTTCGTTCACGAATCGGCTCAAGAAATTCATTCATAACCCCAACCAAGTAGCGCTTTACTTCCATGTCTCCCACAGCGCCCTCTCGATACCTTGTTTTAAAGGTCTCGATTGCTTCTTTGTGTGTGTCTCGCCCGAATGTGTCTAGGTACATGAACACTGGGTTTCCTTCAACTGTCCCAGGGTCTGTCGCACGAATTCTTTTAGGATCTGTGTACATACTCATAATCTTCTTTTCAACATCCTCTGGTGACTCACCAAGGAAGATGGTGTTGCCGACGCTTTTACTCATTTTCGGACTTCCGTCAGTGCCGACCAGCTTTCCGACTCTTCCTACAAGCCCCTCTGGCTCAGGGAAGATAGTTTTCCCTGCGTGAGTATTTATATCGCGTGCAATCTCTCGTGATTGCTCAAGGTGTGCGAGTTGGTCAACACCTACAGGGACAAGGTCGCCTTTCACGCACAGAATATCAGCCGCCTGGTATATCGGGTAGTTAACAAAACCGAGAGAGTACACATCACCCAGTCCTTTTATTTTGATTTCATCCTTGATGGTTGGATTTCGAAGTGCCGTTGCATGAGTGACATACATGCTGAAAAATGCGGCGAGCTCATATATTTCTGGTACTCCTGATTCTGCAAAAATAGTAACTTTCTCTGGATCAAGACCGACAGCGAGGTTATCGGTTGTTGTTTCAAGAAGGTACTCGCCAACTTTCTGAGGCTCTTTGTGCAAGGTCGTTAGCGCATGCAAATCAGCCTCGATAATAAAGGTCTCGTATTGATCTTGAAGTTTTACTCGGTTTTCAAGTGTACCTACGTAGTGCCCGATGTGGAGCTTCCCGGTAGGTGTGTCACCAGTTAATATCCGCTTTTTTTTCTGTGCATCTGTCATCTTGCAAATAGTACCAGAAAACACACTATCTGCACGGTCTTATTGTGGTATGACAAGTGGTATTTCGGCGATAAATGTTGAGCCTTGTCCTTCCCCGGCCGATTCTGCCCACACCCTTCCCTTATGTGCCTCGATCATCTGCTTAGCCACGTATAATCCAAGCCCAGTACCAGAAACGTTAACCCCAGCAGCACCTCGTGCTCTGACAAATTTATCAAATAATTTGCCTATCTCATCAGCCGGTATTCCAACACCGGTATCAGATATGAGCACTCTGACTGATGAATCAACACGTTGAGCGCGAATGGTCACCGAACCTTCACGGGTGTACTTGATTGAGTTGTCGACGAGATTGCTTATCACATGCTTGAGTTTGCCGTAATCAGCACGCACCATAAAGGCTTCCTCGGGCATTTCGTAATGAAGTGCGAGCCCTTTTCGTTCCGCGCCTGAACGGAGCTCTTCGTACACCTCCTTAGCGAGTGTACGTATATCGAAATCAGTCATGTCGTACACCATTCTTCCTTGTTCAATACGAGAGACACTCAAAAAGTCCTCAATCGTACCATTCATCAACATTCCAGATTGCAGCACCTTTCGCAAAACCTCTTGAGTCTTCTCAGTGATAGGTCCAAATGAACCGCCAAGTATAAGTGAGGTGTATCCATTCATAGCACCGAGTGGGGTCCGAAGTTGGTGTGTAGCAATCGAGAGGAATTCTGATTTCTGGGCACTGAGAGCGGCAAGCTGTGCATTCGCAGACTCGAGCTCTTTTGCGAGTTGTTCGGCGAGCTCACGAGTACGGACTTCTTTCGCAACGCTGAGTATGAAGAAGGCGCCTGATGCGATGAGCACTATGGTCAATACAAGTCCAAAGATTTTACCTTCAACTGTCTCATTGGTTACCGCAGCGAGAGTTGAAAGGAGTGCCATAAACAACACGAGCAATTCTGCAGACACTACTCTGATGTCAAAGAGTCTATGTTTGAACATTCCGTATGTCATAGTGAATGTCGAGAACAAAACCGCAAAAGGTCCAAACCAGTTCATTCCCGAAACGCCCATGAGTGGCAAAATGAGATTTGAAAAAACTCCGGCAACTACAGGCACACCAGTTCCTACGAATATATACAGGAGCTGGAGTTTGGTTTGCGCATCTGCCTCGTCTCGGTAACGTATCCACAGAAATCTATAGAGCAAGCCAAACGCGACACAGAGATAGAGTCCAAATGCGATGTGCGATGCAGGCAGAATTGACATAAGTGGCGTACCGTCAGCAGCAACATTCAAATCGCGCAAGAAAAGAGGCGAGAAAATCATCGTTTCTATAGAGAATGTTACAAAAAGTATTATTTGATTTGTTCGTTTCGAAACTATTTCTTGGGTTGCCTTAAATGTGCTGACGAATGCGTAAAATGCGAGCGGAATGAGTGCCGCAGAGGCGAATGCAAACTGTGCACAAAACCATGCAAGTTTGTAGGTAGGAATATAACCGCTTCTCAAGAGAAACAACGACATCCCCCAAGAAGTGGTGACTGCAGTAAGTAAGAAGAAGTAGTAACTGCTTCGCGCCTGTCTGTCTTGTGAAAATACGAAGAGTCCCAAAATGATATTGAGAAGCATTGCACCACCTACTCCAAGGAGCGAGTAAGAATCAGAAAGCATTTCAAAACCTATAGGTGCGACACCAATATCCATCCTGCTATAATACACCAAGAGTTGAAAGGAACTTTCGGTACAGTGTATTTCTCAGTGTATAGTTCGTACCGCTCTGTTCAAAGAGAGAGGTGTTTCGAAGTACCTCATGCAAAAATGTCGCTATATCGGTGACGTGGAAAAAGCATGGTACTGGTACGTCGTCCGGCTGATTGTAGAAGTATGGAGCCATCATTCCATCTTTTGGGTATGCGCATGAAAAATCTTGGAGCGAAGTGAATGGCATGCGCAACAACCGTAACTTTCCGATAAGTTTTGACTTTATGTACGCACATCCAACATCAAAACCTTCCTTTTGCGCGTAAGTAAGTGCGACATCTGCAAGAAAAAGCATCAGCACATTTCTCGGAATAAATGAATCCTCTTTTGTTCGCTCGACAACAAGACGACTTAACTCACCCATTTTTTTCGCGCTATTGAATTGTTCAGGTGTGTTGAAAGTAAATGTTTTGAAAAGTGGTAGAGGCGAGGTATGCAGAAGTCTCATGGAGCCAAGCAGGCGTCCGTCAAGTGAAATGCCTACATACGTTGCAATCGAGGGCGTATCGTGTGCATCAGTATCTTCTGAGAGTGCTCCTGCTTGAGCAGGGTCAAAATACTTGTATTTGTTGTATATGCGCAGGCGTTGCTCAAACATCTGCTTCTGCATTTCCTTACTGGTGATGAGTCCGCATGAGAGGATGCGAGCATTCCCATTCTCGTCCTGAAGTGTAAGTGTTTGAATGATGTCCATATCTTATTTTGTTCTGTTCATAATATCCTTCGCGATTTCCTTACAGACAGAAACATCTGTAGCGTCGTGAGAGTCGTACCGTACAGGCTCATGGTATGTAATTGTCATACGAATATCTCCTTTCACAAACGATGGTGGCTCATGAACATGAGTGCGTGTTATCTGCACTGGAATGACAACGCAACCTGTTTGAGCTGCAAGGTAACCAACCCCACCTCCTGGCTCCGGCTTTTTCCGTTTGATGCCTCCTTCTGGGAAAATGCATAGTGACCACCCTCGCTCAAGTATTTCCTTATGTGCCCCAAGAGACTGTGCATAGTCCCCTGTTCCTCGTATTAAAGGAAATGACCCCCACAAAGTGAAAAAAAGTCTTGAGTTGTAAAAGAAATTTCTCCATCCATAGTTATCACTCTGAAACTCTTTGACCGGTGCTGATACATAAAACATCGGAAAACGTTTGGTGTATGGTTTGACGCCTGAAAGTACAATAATAGGATCAAATTCACTGACGTGAGTGCAACAAAAAATCACACCCGTGTTGTGTTGGTGTGCAAGTTTCTGTGCTGACCGAACATTATCCTCGCCGGTCACCTTCAGTGACAAAAAGACGTGTAGCGCGAGCCTGCCTGGGTACCATGCTATGAGCTGGAGTATGGTTGGAAAGACTCTGTGGTACCACGAAATCACAATGGAAAGAAGTATCTCACACCTTTCTTGAAAAAGCGATTGCGGTTATACCAAGAAGCAAAACAAAAAGAAGTGAAGCTTCACCGTTTACAAATTGTCCCAAAAATGGGCCAAAAGTGAATACCGAACTCATTGGTATCACTCGTGTTACAACGTATGCTGAAAGAAGTGCGATTCCCGTTGCTGCCATCGCTACTTTCGGCATACGCTTGGTATCATCAAGTCCTGAAGTCGAATGGCGCACTGCCCAAAAAGAAAAGACAAACATGAGGATGAAGAAAGTCAGCTCTATAGGAACTGGTAGGATTGCGAGAAGCATTTGAACAAATTGAGGGACAAGGAGTTTCCCAGCAGAAAGTGTTGAAAGAAATGAGGCAATAACGAGTGCAAGTCCAACTTCGGAGACAACTTGCACCCCTCGAAGAAGTCCAGCGCCCAGCGCACATGCAAACACGATTGCGAGGAAAATAAAATCAGAAGATATACCAGACAAAATATCCATTCACAAAGTATATAGTACTTTTAGATAAGACAAAGACAGAAAATCACAATCCTTCTTTTCGTAGCTCAGAAATGAGTTCTTTCGCGTGCTTAGAAAGTTTTTTGGGAATCTCAACTGCGATTACCGCGATAAGGTCACCCCGCGTATTGCGTGATGGAAAGCCTTTTCCTTTTATTCGAACTACGTCTCCATGTGAAGCGCCAGCGTGTACTTGTACAATCACATCTCCATCTGGTGATGGGATGTTGTATTCATGTCCAAGCAATGCATCAGTCAGCTTTACAGATAGTTGGTAGACAATGTCACTGCCCACGCGCTCAAAACGAGGGTCTGGCTTTACATGAATTTTTATATAGAGATCACCATGGACTCCACCAGAGATTGCCTCACCTTTTCCAGTCATTCGCAATACCTCGCCATCATTGATGCCACCCGGGACTGCAATTTTGATCTCTTCTTGTTGTTTGAACACTTTTTGACCCTTACAGGTTGTGCACTTGTCTTTTGGTATGCTCCCGAGCCCATCACATGCATCGCATGTTCGAAGTTGCGTAAAGACACCAAGAAGTGAGCGCTTTGTCTCTTTTATCTGTCCATTGCTGTTACATGTTGTGCATTGAACAGTTGCAGAGCCTTTCCCACCGCTTCCTTTGCATTCACCACACTGTGCGATTTTGTTAAGCAGGACAGTACGCTCTGCGCCAAAAACTGAATCCTTAAAAGTGATTTCTATATCGATCGAAATATCTCGCCCTCGTTTCTGTGCTTTGCGACCCTGATTACGTGTGCCTGCGCCAAAAAATTCACCAAATATGTCACCCAAATCAAACTCGACGCCATTTGCTGAGAACGAACCATTGAAACCTTGTCCAGTGAACTGTGAAAAATCAAAACCGTCGAAGCCAGTAAATCCTCCCCCTTGTGGACCGGCACCATTAAATGTCTGTCCATACGTGTCATATTCTGCCCTTCTCTTTTTATCAGAAAGTACAGAGTATGCCTCACTCACTTCCTTAAACTTTCTCTCATCACCACCTGCCTTGTCTGGATGGTATTGCTGCGCAAGTTTTCTAAATGCTTTTTTTATTTCATCTTCGCTGGCGCTCTTTCGAACACCCAAAATGTCATAGTAGTTCTTTGAGTTCATGTACGTATTATATGCACTCTGACGTCTGGTGCAATGGTGCTGCTACGCTCTCTGTAAAACAGAAACTTTTTGCTTGCCACGTCTCAACAACGCGAGTCCGTTATCGTAGAATGTTGCAGAGTCAATCGCGTATGAGGTGTCAGTTATTCGCTCACTATTGTTTATAGATACTGCACCTCCTTCAATAAACTGCCGTGCCTCACGCTTTGAGCTCGCTAGACCGGTAGAAACAAGGACATCGACAAGCAATTCACCACTTTGAACTCGCGCACACGGCACGTCGCGAACAAATACATCGA
The DNA here is from genome assembly GCA_964528735.1 of uncultured Candidatus Saccharibacteria bacterium. GTDB lineage: Bacteria > Patescibacteriota > Minisyncoccia > Phycocordibacterales > UBA2100 > CAYNND01. The sequence goes on from CAZGUV010000002.1 coordinate 45,897, forward strand.
CATCGGTGATGCTTTGAATGTCACCATCGCCAAAAAGTATCTTCGCGGTGTCTTCTGCAAGCTGAGCTGATGCAGTACCATGAACAATATCTGTTACTGCATACGCAAGAGAGCGCTGCGCTGAACGCTCGCCGGGATTTTCTGAGTGCGACATCATGATCTCAGAAATATCATCAAGAGAAATTTCAGTATACAGTTTCAAGAAGTCCTCAACACTTTCGTCGCCTGTGTTAAACCAAAACTGGTAAAACTGAAATGGGGTGGTTTTTGTTGCATCAAGCCAGACGGCATTTCCTTCGCTCTTGCCAAATTTTTTGCCCGTTGCCTTATCAATCACGAGTGGAATGGTGAGTGCATAGGTGGTACCACCTTCTTTGCGTCGTATGAGATCTACTCCTGCGATAATGTTGCCCCATTGATCAGAGCCACCGATTTGCAGGTCGCAACCATACTCACGATGAAGATGTAGGTAGTCGTATGCCTGGAGTAGCGGGTACGAAAACTCTGTATAGGTGATTCCATCAGCGCTCTCCATTCGTGCTGCAATAGCATCTTTCTTCACTAATGAGTTTGCAGTGAAATGCTTTCCTATGTCTCTGAGAAACTCAATATAGCCGAGCTTACCGAGCCAATCATAGTTGTCCGCAATAGTAAGGTTTGGTACTGCAAGTATGTGTTGTGCCTGAAAACGGATTGATTCTACGTTTGCAACAATAGTCTCGCGTGGCAAGAGAGGTCGTTCAACATTTGGTTTCGGGTCTCCAATCATTCCAGTGCCGCCGCCCGCAAGAAAAATGACTTTGTGCCCTGCCTTTGCAAGTGCTCGTAATAGTAGTACCGCAACTAGATTTCCAACCGTCATCGAATCAGATGATGGGTCGACACCGAGGTACACTGTCCTTGGCTTACCGTCGAGTATCTCTTCAAGGGTCTCTGATGAGTACTGATGTATGTAGCCTCTGGCCTTGAGTTCTTGTGAAAGTGACATGGTGGATAGTATACGGCAGGAATGACCGAAATTAAAGAATGCCGCGAGCGTGTGGGTTCACTCGCGGCATGTCCTCACTTAATGGGTGACTGCCCTCAGTTTGACCACGTCGTCCGGTACGACACACCTCATGAGCACACTCGCGCATACCCACATTTTCCGGTGTCCACATACTCGAAACGAACGCGGTTCAATCTTTTGGTCAGCGCCCGTTGGGCGAAGCCACAACACCTCACCAGCCTTGAGTGATAGATGGGTGCGACGACCACGAACAGGACCACGTCCTGAGTACGTCAAATCGCTCCCAAGCACCACTTTCATAGAACGCATCATTGGTTCTCCCCTTTTCTGATGACCACCACAACCGGTGGTGAAGAAATGTCATAAACAACTCTTCACCACCGACTGCACAAAAAATCCCTGCCGGTCGGCAGGGATTTGGAGTCAATGCGGTCAACAACAAATCACTACCGACAGGTAGGTACGATGACGACCACGACTGATTGCTGTTTCATATATCTAGTATGTACCATATCCTTTCGTTGATGCAAGGGCTGTCTCAAGAGTGTCAGTACTACGTGTAATTACAGCGACCTCCATGCGCCTCCATTAATTGCAATGATGCCATACTCATTCAACATCTGTACCGCACGGCTACTCCTGGCTCCTGAATGACACACTATGATAATGGTGTCTTGAATAAATTGTAGAGCATCTAAATGTTTGGAGAGTGTATCGAGTGGTATGTTTTCAGATGCGCTGTGGTGTCCCGTTGCAAACTCTTCTGATGAGCGAACATCAATAATGCGTGCACCGTTACTCAATAGTTGCTTAGTGATGTATGCACCATGTGTTGCTTGGGTCGCACTACTGTTGCTGTGGGTTTTGCTGCTCAGCTTCTGGAGGGGTTTGCGGCTCACCGTTGTTTTTTTGCATTGCTGGGCCGATTTCCTGCATAGCCATACCAAGAGCTTCGGTTGCATTTTTGATAGAGTCCATATCTTCCTTCGACAATGCGTCTTTTAGTTCTTGTATCTTTGCTTCAACCTTCTCCTTTACATCGCTTGCAACTTTGTCGGCATGTTCCTTGAGCGACTTTTCGGCTTGATAGACTATTTGCTCACCAAAGTTTTTGACTTCAACCATTTCCTTCTTCTTTTTGTCGTCTTCTGCGTGAAGTTCGGCCTCTTTTGTCATGCGTTCGATGTCATCTTTTGAGAGTCCTGAACTACCTTTGATTTCAATAGACTGCTTTTTACCAGTCGTTTTTTCAACAGCCGACACTTTCAATATACCGTTTGCGTCAATGTCAAAAGTAACTTCAACTTGTGGTGTTCCGCGTGGTGCTGGAGGGATTCCATCAAGTACGAATCTTCCAAGCGATCTGTTATCTGCCGCCATTTCGCGTTCTCCCTGTACTACGTTTATCTCGACTGAGGGCTGATTATCAGCTGCTGTTGAGAAAATTTGTGATTTACTCGTCGGTATTGTCGTGTTGCGAGGGATAAGCTTTGTTGCGATTGAGCCCATTGTCTCGATACCTAGTGAGAGTGGCGTAACGTCCAGCAAGAGAACATCTTTAACGTCGCCTTGGAGGATTCCTGCCTGAATAGCTGCGCCAACAGCAACAACTTCGTCAGGATTTACGTTTTTGTTCGGCTCTTTTCCAAAGTATGCCTTTACTGCTTCAACAATAGCTGGCATGCGAGTTTGTCCACCCACAAGAATGACTTGCTGTATGTCTCCGACCTTGAACGGAGATGCATCAAGTGTTTCCTTGGTGATTTTCATTGATTGCGCAATGTAATCGGATGCAAGCTCTTCGAGTTTCGCTCGTGAGAGCTTCATGAGAAGGTGTTGAGGGCCATCTGCTGTTGATGTGATGAATGGTATGTTGATCTCTGCTTCAACAGTCGTAGAAAGTTCTATCTTTGCCTTTTCTGCCGCTTCGTCGATTCTCTGTAGTGCAAGTGCGTCCTTGCCAACATCAATACCTGACATCTTCTTAAACTCGTCGACAATGTAACGGATAATTTTCTGATCGATGTCTCGTCCACCCATGTGAGAATCACCTCCAGTTGAGCGTACTTCAATCACACCATCACTTACTTCAAGTACTGAGACATCAAACGTTCCTCCACCAAAGTCGTATACAACGACCTTCTCCTCATTCTTAGAGCCAAAGCCGTATGCGAGTGCCGCAGCGGTAGGTTCGTTTATGATTCGCTTTACATCAAGTCCTGCGATTGCTCCTGCATCCTTAGTTGCCTTTCTCTGGTCATCGTTGAAGTATGCGGGGACAGTAATCACTGCCTCGGTGATTGTCTCACCAAGCTTCGCTTCAGCATCGGCCTTGAGTTTTGCGAGGACCATTGCTGAAATTTCCTCTGGTCGGTACTCTTTATCTCCGATAACGGCGATAACGCCACCATCTTTTCCAGCCTTGAGTGTGTATGGGACTGTACTCAAATCCTTCTGAACTTCTGGATCAGAAAACTTGTGTCCAATATAGCGCTTTATACCGTATATTGTGTTTTTTGGATTTGTGACTGACTGTCTCTTTGCGATGACACCGACTAGCCGGTCGCCATTTTTTGAAATACCAACGACAGAAGGTGTAGTCCGTGCTCCTTCAATGTTTTCTAATATAGTCGGCTGCCCTGCTTGGATGATAGCCATAGCAGAGTTTGTTGTACCGAGGTCGATTCCAAGTATTTTTGACATAATACAATGTTAGAAATATGTAAGTGTTCGTAGTGAACAAAGGTATATTAAAACGCTCCAGTAAATTATGCAAGTGGATAAATTACTGGAGCGTTTACTGGGTCACGCTCTGTACATAATGCTTCTTTTTGACTTACCAGCGCCCGTCGTGAGCATAAATGAGTCCCGATACCTGTCGTGCATGCGAGTAAAGAAATCCTCGTTTGAAGTGAACAGGTCCATAACATTGTGCTCAAACTCAAGGTCGTTTCCTTCAGAAAATGGATCATACGCTTCCCGTTCGTTGGTATCCATCGCTGCGCTTGAGAACAGATAACCAGTGTTACTTGCAGTTTTAAATTGCTGAACGACTTGCGGGTCAGATTTTAATGCTGTGCGCATCGCTGAAGTTGAGTTTAGATGAAAATCAACATACTCATTTTGAATAAGGCCAGACATGACTGAAAAATCTTTGCTTGTGTATTCTCGGGGTGCGACTTGCTCACTCACTATCCAAAAGAGTCTGACAGAGCCCGTTGTCTCCATCGCCTTCTCGAAAAATGCAGGATCACTAAAAAGCATATACCGGATATGGTCTGCGTAGCGCCTTTGTAGATACCCCCAGATGATGAGTGTACAGAAAAAGCCAGCCAATGCAGAGTTAATTACGAAAGAGAAAATATTTGCGTGAGCTTGTGTGATTGAGTAGGTTGCAAATGCAATGTACGCAATACAGACAATGACAACCGTACCTAAGATACAGTCAATGAGCAGATGCCCTTGTATATGTGCTTCGACAGTGCGACGTACCATTGCCGTATAGTCACTCGTAGCTTTGAGTCGCCTGAAGGCGATTGATAGTGGTGCAATTGCAAAGGTAGGTCGCATTTCTATGTCCGCCATAATCTTCCCTTCCATGACGAGCGACTTGTACGTGGCCTGATGATGACGAGCTACATCAAGTTCGTTATCCATGACTACTTCTGTCTACGTCTAAGAAATGCAACAAACAATAGTGCGATTATTGAAAGAAGAAAGATTATGCCTGCAATACCCGCAAAATCTGCACTTGTATCTACCCAACGAGACAGTGCAGCACACACAAGTATGAGCGCGCCTGCGCCTACAGCAATCTGTACAAATAGTTTTAAATACGAATGCATACTAGTTCAATGAAAATGCAGTTATGTATTCGTCGGCATTATCAATATCGATTGCAACAAGATAGCGGACATACTGACGTGCGTCGAAAAAGTCACAGATGGAAGATACTTCCTCAGTACACTCAAATGGGTATATATACACTGACCTCTGGTATGGGCGAAACCCAATATCCTCGAGTTTCTGCCTGAATGAATTCCGTGTGGTGGTCATCTCCTTAGGGAAATCAAACATGACCATTCTCCACTTCTTATCCCATCGCTTCGGCGCAGAAACTGACAAATCCCAGATTGCAACCTCAGCAAGTTTCACCTTGCCCTCTTCTGTGAGCAATATATAGTACTCGTCACCCTTTTCTTTGATTGCGATTCGATTTTGTTCCTCAAGATACTTAATTGCTTTCCATATTCGGTTACGTTCAAATCTATCCTGTGGTTTGAAATAGCTAATAACCTGTAGTGCGTTTGTTTCCGCATGTGACGAGTCGAATTCTGACTCAACAAGTTGCAAAATTGATTGTGCGAGTGACCCACGTTCGGGTTTGCCTGGTTGTCCAGGTATAGGTGCAGGAGTCATCTTTTTACCCTTCTTCATCTCACAAGACTAGCATTACCCCTTGTCCTAATCAAACAGCTGTCGCTATACACAGCCACTCAATGCGATTTCCGTACAAGATGCTACATTGAGATGTATGAAGTCTGCCCACAAGGGTTTTACACTCATTGAACTTCTTGTGGTCATTGCAATCATAGGAGTCCTTTCTGCGGTCGTGCTTGCATCAATGAATGCAAGCCGAGGAAAGGCACGCTACGCGCGGATTGTTGAGGATATGAAAAGTATTGAGATTGCAGTCAGAATGGCTCATGATGCAGACAAACAGTATCCTGATGATGTATCGTGGGATATCCTTCCTCCAGAAATGGCCCCGTTTCTCAAACGCTGGCCGAAACCACCATGCACAGATTGGACGTATGACTATGAGAATTGGTCAGATGGAAGAATCTATATTACCGCACGAAACGATGCAAATAACGATGTTCTGTACCTTTGTGTCGAAGATGAAAGTGAGGATTGCCCTAATACCGCTACTGCACCAAGTTCAGGTGCAATAAATATTATTACAGACTGGCCAGTGAAGTCTGTGATGTGCACTGAGACGTAAGTGTACCTATTCAGCTATCTCTACACGAGCGGGGCGTATCACTCTTCCGTTCAGTTCGTAGCCTGATCTGAGCACCTTGGTGACGCGGCCAGAGTCTGTACCTTCTACCTTTGATTGGCTTGCAATATCGTACCTAAGTGGATTACTCTCGTCATTCACCATACCAAATTGCTTTATCCCGTTATCTTCAAGCACTTTTTTAAACTGTGTGTGGATGTATTCAATACCAATACGCCAATTAGAGTCAACCTTCTCCCAGGCCGAACCATTAAACGCTGCATCGAATGCATCAAGCACAGGAAGTAGATCCTCGATAAGGCGCTCTTTGACGAGGTCTGAAATTCTCGATTTTTCTTCAGCAAATGACCTGTCTCTGTTCACAACATCAGCCTTCATTCTTTGAAGAGCATCCAGATACTCCTGTTTTTCAGTCTCAGCGCGTTTCAGTCGTACACGTAACTTCTTCAGGGTCTCTGCAGGTGTCTCTTCATCAAAAACAACATCGATATCATCCTGGTTGCTTGTTTCGTTATCATTCATCTGCGTAGTATACATATTTTTATTGATAAGAAAACTGAATGTTCTATGGAAGTCCGCGCAAGAAAAAAGCCCCCGAAAGGGCTTTTTATTATCGCTTTGACCACTGTGGTGATCGGCGAGCTTTCTTGAGACCGAATTTCTTTCGTTCGACTGCGCGTGAATCGCGAGTGAGAAAGCCCTTCTTCTTCAAGTCACCTCGAAGAGAGACGTCCATCTTCAATAGCGCGCGCGCAACCCCAAGGCGTATCGCCTCAGCTTGTGCAGATGCTCCGCCGCCCTTTGTGAGTGCCGTAATATCAAGTGTGTGCCCCTCAGCTGATGCGAGAGCATTCATTTGCTGAACAGCTGTCTTGAAATACTCATCAAACTTTCTGTCGTTAACAGTAAGTGTTGTCTTCTTTCCTGCTGGAGTTATACGTACTCGAGCTGTTGCTGTCTTTCGTCTGCCGATGCCTTCAAAATATTTCTCTTTTGTCATAGTACGTATTACTTCTTAATAATAAGATTCTTCATTCGCTTCGTTCGGAGAGTGTTTCGTGGAAGCATTCGTGATACTGCTGTTCGGAGCACCTCATCATGACCGAATTTCTCGATGACTCGTCTCATAGACACATGTCGGAGTCCTCCTGGGTACCCTGAGTACTTCACATATTGCTTTGTACCTTCGCGTGCGTCTGGTATATCAAGCTGAGTAACGTTTTCAATGGTAACAGTGACTGGTGCTACAACTCGCTTCTCTGCGTCAACACGATCCTTACCAAGAAGAAGTGATGCAATCTTACTCGCAGCACGTCCGAGTCGCATTCCCTTTACGTCTATGACGTGATTCGTTTTGTCTTGTGTTTTCATATTATACAAATTCTATGCGTGCTTCGTCGTGAGCAACGTTTGTTGCTGAGCCGAGCTTAGTAATTCTAAGATAGCCCCCTTCACGCTTTTCGTATCGCGGAGCTATAACACTGTGGAGCTTCGAGACAGTCTCTGCGTCATTTCCAAGACGTGCAGAAAGGAGTCGTCGTGAAGCAACCGTGTTTTTCTTTGCCGTAGTGACCATTTTCTCAACGTAGGGACGTAGCTCCTTTGCTTTAGCAACTGTTGTGACAATAGCCTCCTCTTTTACAAGAGAGCGTGCAAGAGAGCGCATCAACGCTAGTCTTTGATTTGTCGGTCTTCCGAAGTTTCTTGTTTTGTTGTGGTGTTTCATATGCTAACTGTTACGCGCGGAGAGAGATGCCCTTATCGTGTAATACTTTCTTTATCTCTTGAACTCCCTTCTGTCCAAGACCTTGGATAGCAAGAAGATCTTCTTCTCGCTTTCGAACGAGACCGCCAAGTGTTCGGATTCCAGCCTCATCGATTACTGCATACACACGAGGTGTAAGTCCAAGTTCTTCAACACGCATCTTGAGTATTTCCATGTCGCCTTGAAGTGGCGCCTCTTCTCGTGGCGTCGACTTCTTTACTTCAACTTTCTCAAGTGGAGCAAGAGTCTCTTCTTTGAATCCAACAATTGCCTTGAGCTGGTGGATCATGATATCGATAGACTGCTCAAGAGCTGCGCGAGGAGTGATTGTACCATCAGTTTCAACAGTAATTTTCAATCGGTTGAAATCAGTTCTGTCGCCGACACGCATGTTCTCAACTTCATAGTTTACTCGTCTGATTGGTGAGAATGCTGCGTCAAGTGCGATAGTACCAATCTCAACTCTATCCTTGTGAATCGCCTCCTTTGGGATAAAGCCGATGTTCTTTTCAATTGTCGCCTCGAGCTCAAGCTTCTTCTTTGAAGCAACTTCACAGATGTATTGGTCAGGGTTGAGGATTTGAACTTGACCAGGGACTTTGATATCAGCTGCTGTGACCTGCTTCTCTCCAGAGATTGAAAGAGAAATTCGCTGTGGCTCAGCGCCGTCCATCTGGAAGCGAACGCGCTTCAAGTTAAGGAGCAAAGTGATGATGTCTTCCTTAACTCCTTCAAGTGTAGAAAATTCATGTGATACTCCGTCAATTTTTACAGTAGTTATCGCAACACCAGGGAGTGAAGAGAGGATTATGCGTCGGAGTGAGTTGCCGATAGTATGTCCATATCCAGGGAAGAATCCGTCAATTTCAAAAACTGCTCGGTTACCTTCCTCTTTCACTGCTCGTGGCTTTGATGGGAGAACGATGTGGTGCTCTGACATATGTGTACAAATTAGCTAAGTAAATAATGACGCTACTATCGTGTATAGAACTCAAATATCATCGCGAGATCAAACATTGATTCGGCAGATTTGAAAACCGGCTCTGTAGTAATCTTCGCCTCCTTCTTGTCAGTGTCTACGGTGAGCCATGATGCTGGGTGTGTCCAATCTGCGTTCTGAAAGAGAACACCATCGCGACTTCCTTGTCTGACTCCGATGATGTCATTTACTTTGAGTGCCTGCGAAGGTGTCGTTATTCTTCGTCCGTTGATTGTTATATGTCCGTGAGCAACCATTTGTCGTGCCATTCGTCGAGTCTTTGCAAGTCCAAGGCGGTATATCGCATTATCAGCTCGCATCTCGAGTGCCGCGAACAATGCTGCTGGTGAATCTTTTTCGTTGATTGTCTGGTGAATGTATTTTTGGAGTTGCTTCTCTGTTATGCCATACGCAAAACGCACCTTCTGTTTCTCCTTAAACTGCTTTCCGTAGTCAGAGAGCTGTGATGGTCTCTTTCCTTTCTTACTGTTTTTTGAGCGTGCCTCTGAAAGAGCAAACTTCTGAGTCTGTGTTTTTTCGAAGATTGGTGCTCCGAGTCGCTTTGCAAGTTTGAATCGTGGTCCTAGTTTCATAGTGTCGTTCTTAGAAGATTAGATGCGGCGAGGCTTAGGTGCTCGAGGTCCATTGTGAGGAACTGGAGTATCATCTACGATTTTGGTAATTCCTATGCCCTTTCCTGCAAACGATCGTAGTGCTGATTCACGTCCTGAGCCAACTCCACGGATTACTACCGAGACGTCCTTCACACCCATGAGTTGTGCCTTTTCTCCAATAAGTTCACCAACTTTAGCCGCTGCAAAAGGAGTTCCTTTCTTCGCACCAGCAAATCCAAGTGCGCCCGATGATGACCACATGACTACGTTACCGTTTTCATCGGTAAGAGCCACTTTAGTGTTGTTGTATGTAGCCTGAATGGTAAGTATGCCGCGAACAATTTTCTTTGCTCCTGCTTTTGAAAGTGCGCGTGATCGAAGTTCTCGATCGACACCCTTTCCTGTTTGCTTGATGATTCTCTTCTTTCCCATATATGATTTTGTTTAAACGTTATGTTTTGGCGTGTATGTGGCACCGTTTCAGCCCGATGGATGCCCTTTAATAAAGTAACTGGGACTATGTCTTTTCGAGCTTTCTTCGACCACTGGTCATGGTCTTACGAACGTTTCCTCGAATAGTACGGTTGTTTGTGCGGGTGGTCTGTCCGTGCACAGGAAGCTTCTTCGCGTGTCGGTCTCCTCTCCATGCCTTGATTTCCTTAAGTCGCTTGATGTTTGCAGAGATTTCTCGTCGGAGGTTACCTTCAATTGAGCGAGACTCAACTTCAGTACGAATCGCGTTCTCTTGTTCTGTACTGAGATCCTTAGGTCGTGCACCAAAATCAACTTTAACCTTAGAAAGAATTTTCTGAGCAAGAGGTCGTCCAATACCGTAGACAGCAGTGAGACCGATCTCAAGTCTTTTTTCTTCTGGAATGTTTACACCTGCGATACGCATATGAATACTGTATGAATACTAAATAAATTAACCTTGTCGCTGCTTATGGCGAGGGTTTTTACAAACAATTTGAATTGCACCTCGTCGTCGTACAGTCTTACAGTCTTTGCATCTTGGTTTTGTTGAAGCTTTTACTTTCATAGTGTTTACATGCGACGAGTAATGCGTGCGCGCCCTCCGTATGAATCAAGTTGAATCTCAACTTTGTCACCGACAAGAACTTTAATGCGATTGAATCGCATTTTTCCTGCAAGGTACGCAAGAACTTGTGTGTCTTCCCCGTCAAGGGTGACACGAAATAGTGTATTCGGCAGAGCCTCATCTACTACTCCAGTTCTCAATAATTCTTTGTTCGTACTCACAGGTAAATATGTGCATACAAATGTTTATGCACAAGTGGGGGGAATATTACCAGAGCCAGCATAAGGTGTCAACTGAGCGACACGAGCCTAGCGCTGGCTATCGATGTATATCCGCTTTTTTGATAGGTGCTCTTCGTAGGTTTTGCTGTAATAGGTGGTTCCTGCACTATCAGCAAGGTAAAAAAGGTATGGATTATCCTGCGGCTCGAGCACCGCACGTATTGAGCTCAGCCCGGGGTTATTTATAGGGCCTGGAGGCAAGCCAGTGTGTACGTATGTGTTATAAGGCGACTGATGCTTCAGGTCTTCGCGAGTAAGTCCAAATGTACCCTTTCCGAGAATATAGAGGAAAGTAGCATCCACCTGTAGTGCCATGTTTATCTTCAGACGGTTGTTGATTATGCCGGCAATCATGTGCCTGTCCTTAGTGTCGCTTTCCTCCTTCTCTATGATTGATGCGATGGTAAGAATTTCATGCATATTGTATGGTGATTTCTCAATCTCGTCTTTGTATGGTTCTAGTTTTCTTGTGAGAGTGTCTTTCAAAACTTTCAGCAAATCCTGTTCCTTAATGTTGGGCAATACAAAATATGTATCTGGAAACAAATATCCTTCAAACTTCTCTGCTTCTTCGGTAAACTTTACCCGGTCAAAGTGCATTAACTTTCCATCCAGAAGCTTCCCGATCTCTTTGGCGGTGCTTCCCTCGGGTATGACTATGCGTACTGGCTCAAGTCCAAATGCACCACTGGTGATTCGCTTCGCGACTTTCAAGAGTGAAATAGGTTCCTTAAATACATAGTCACCAGCATAGACTTTCTCAGATTTGCCCTGAAGCTGTATAACACGCGTAAGCCACCACGATGAGGTGACAACACCTTTTTCTTCAAGGATTGACGCTGCTTCACGTACATTACTTCCTTCAGGTATCGTGACATATCCATCCTTGGGAAAGTTGTGTGGTGGGAAGTTTATGTATGCATAGAATGAGCTTATACAAGCCGCTACTACTGAAATTATAATGAGTGTTCGAATGTTGGTGTGCCTATTCCAAGTGGAATCATCAGATACGATCGCATCTTCGATAGATTCAAGTGTAGTTTCTGTCTTCTTTTCCGTATGCATGAACAAATAGCTTACCACAATAACGGTGTAAGCCCTTGTGTATAGCTTAGAGTGCTACGTACTTGCCGTCGTTTGTACGATTGAAGATGGTTCCGTCTTGGAGGTTTACGAGAATCGTTCCATCTTTTACGTATCTTTCTCGTTTGACTCTGTCGATGATTTCCTTTTTTGAGAGCGGGCCGTCTTTCTTAAGAATATCTTTGATGACTTCCTTCACGACTCCTTTCGAGTATCCCCATTCTGAGAGTGCATACAATCCACGTCCCACAAGCACAAAGCGTTCATCTTTAATGAGTTCGTTATGACATGTTGCTTCGTGTGCCTTTCTTCCAAACAACTCTGAGATTGAACGAGCTACTTCAGCAAAATGCATCGGTGAGCCATGTCGTTTGAGAGAAAGATATGCCATGTCTCGCATATTTTTTACACGTACTCCTGGTGCGTCAATTCTGCCCCACTCACCAAGCTGGTTTCTTGAAATCTTTTTTGAAAGTGAGAGCCATCGGCGTGCAGTCTCTTGTGTGTGGTGTCGTTTGTCGAGATGAGCAAGATCCTTTAGAAAACGTGTGACAAGTTCTGACTCAGGGACAAGTTCTTCATTTGAAAGTGAGCGGTACAGGTTTCTGAGTGCGGTGTGCACTGAATCAGCGATGCCTTGGTCAGCATGCCAACGGTGATTGAATTCAGGGTCTTCCTTCAATCGCTCGAAATCATTCCCCACAACAAGTAGGAAGTGAATGTGGTTTTGCAAGCCTTCATTTTTTGAGATTGCATCGAGGAGTTCTTGTTCTGGAACAATGCCACCCATATCGATAATTATCCCTGCGAGCTCAGTGAATACTGCTGACGCCTCTTTGTATGATGGAGATGTACGGATCGCGCCGATTGCTCTATTTTCGATTTGTCGGACGCGTTCTCGTGTAATTGTGTACCGTGTACCGATAGTCTCGAGGGTGTCTCGTTTTACCGTGTTGCCCAAGCCATAACGCCCCGTAAGAACGTCTCGCTCTCGTGACGGAAGTACCCCGAGAAGCTTTTTGGTGACCTGTTTAGGCTTGAATGTGACGGAAAACTGCATAATGTCTTTGTTCTTAGATAGGCATTTCTACCATGTACTTATAAACTCGTCAAGTGCTACCATACAACAATATCTTGCCTTGTCCAGATAGCGGGCTGTGGATAACAAAAAAGCTCTACAGAACGATATTTACGATTTTGTTGGGTATAACTATGACCCTGCGAGGAGTACCCTCACCAATCCATTTTTTGACCTCTGTCAAGGCCATTTCCTTGAGGGTGTCTTCGGCGAGATTTGGCGTTGCTTGGAGTGTGCCTCGAAGCTTTCCATTCACCTGAACTGCGATGGTAATAGACGATGAAATCAGCTTTTTCTCTGACCAGCGTGGAAACCTTTCAAGATGCACTGATTTTTTATGACCTCGCATGTGCCACAACTCTTCTGAGATGTGTGGTGCAAAAGGAGCAAGGAGAGTAACTAAGCTATCGAACTGCGAGCTTGAGATACCATGCTTCTCAGCTACATTTATAAAGCTCATAAGAGCTGCTATTGCAGTGTTGAATTTGAGACCTGCAACATCCTCTGTAATTTTTTTGATTACTTTATGGAGTTCTCGCTCAGTCTCCTCGTGCACGCCAAGCGATATCTTTTCCTGCAATCTCCATACTCGTTCAAGAAAACGGCGTACCCCGACGATAGCTTCCGGTGACCACGGGTAACTCCCCGGTTCGTTAAATGGACCGATAAAGGCAAGGTACATGCGGACAGTGTCAGCCCCAAGCTTTTTCACCACGTCATCGGGGTCAATGACGTTACCTTTGCTCTTACTCATCTTTTGTCCATCAGGACCAAGAATAAGTCCCCTGTTCATTCTCTTTGCGTATGGTTCCTTTTCTCGAACCAATTTCATATCATAGAGTGCTTTGTGCCAAAAGCGGCTGTAGAGCACGTGCATTGTGGTGTGCTCTGCACCGCCTGAGTAGAGATCTACTGGCAACCATTGTTGAAGCTTTTTTCTTTGTGCAAATTCCTTTTTGTTCTTTGGGTCCGCATATCGCAAGTAATACCACGATGAGCAAATGAAGGTGTCGAATGTATCAGTCTCTCGAGATGCAGGAGCCTTGCATTGCGGGCACGTTGTTTTTACCCACTTCGATGCCTTTGCAAGTGGTGACTTACCATCTCCAGCTGGGAGGTAGTCATTTACGCGAGGTAGCTCTACGGGGAGACTTTTTTCAGGGACTGGTACATAGCCACATGCGCTGCAATGAATCATTGGAATTGGTACTCCCCAGTATCGTTGTCGTGAGACTATCCAATCACGTAGGCGGTACGTTTTCTTAGTGCGACCATATGACTCAACTATCAATTTCTTGGCAGAGTCTGAATGCATGCCAGTGTATTCACCAGAATCCAAAAGGAAACCCGAGTCAGTGTGTACCTGGTGTTGACCAGAGGTGTGCTGTTTCCAGAGGAGGTCCTTCTCTTTTATCGTAAGAAACGGCAACACTTCGTGAGCTGGCTTCCATTCATGAGTGTGCTTGGCGAGCTCATCAGCATCTACATGCCCCTGTTCATCGTTTTCAAGTTCAAAATACAAATAGGTGAATTCAACGCGTCTGTTTTCTTGTTTGATGGTATGGAAAAACTCAACGGTTGCAGCGTCTCCAATCTGCCGTATGAAGCGTGGATTTTTGTAACCGCTTTCCTCTCGGATCTCTCGTATACCTGCCTCGATGGCACTCTCATCTCTTTCGATACCTCCTGATATGAATGAGCGTATTGGATAGTTATTCCACGTTTGGCACAAGTATTCATCCTTATTCCAATGCTTTACTATACACATAACTGCACGTCGATGGACAAATGGTAGTCCGTCTCGCACTGCATCAGCACCTGACGTTTGTCTCACAACGCGAGAGACAACTTGCTTAATAGGGAGTGAAAAAGATTTTGCAAAAGCATTATCTCGTTCATCGTGACCAGGCACTGCCATAATTGCTCCGGTACCATAGTGTGCAAGCACGTAATCACTTATGAAAACAGGTATTTCTTCTTTTGTTGCAGGATTGATAGCATGTACACCGAGTAGTTTGACTCCCGTTTTAACCTTATTTTCCTGTCGCTCAAGTTCGGTCTTTTGATTTGCCTGAGTACGATATGCAATTACCTCCTTCTCATTTTTTATGAGTCCGCGCTGGGCGAGCGCTCCAGTGACCCATGGATGTTCAGGTGCTAGTACCATATATGTTGCGCCGAAGATAGTATCCGGCCTTGTGGTGAACACACGTACTGTAGGCGTAATCGCCATGAGCATATCCGGCTCTCCCTTCTCGGATGAAAAGTGTGGCACTACACCTGTACCCTTAATAAGGAGTCCTCCAAGAGTATTACTCCATTCAGAGGCATCTGATTGAGGCACGATAGTGTCGGTCTCATCTGTAAGAACTACAAAACTTTTTGCATGTGCGCGAATGGTTGCAATATCGTACTGATGCTTACACGCCCTGGTGACTGAACGGCGTGCTTTCTTGTCGAGAAATACGCCTGAGTGTGGTGTGGAGATTAATGTCACTCTCCCCACCTTCCTCCCAAGTTCTAGCACGCGAAGCGCAACGAGTCCGCCAAATGAGACACCGACCAATGCAGTTGATTCATCAAGTGTGCAGTGCTTCATGACATGTGCAGCCTGTTCATCGAGGTCTGGCTCCTGAGTGTGAGGCAATGTCGGCATTTCTACGGTATACCCGCGCTCTTCAAGCTTCCTTTTTAACCAAGGAAAGGCGTGCGACTGTGGGGAGCCATTTCTGCCATGAAGAATAACCACCCGCTTGCACGAATCAACACCAGAAAGTGCAAAATCAATCTCCGCGCCTTCGCTTCTCCCTATCCAATTTCGCTGTGAATCCTTTATTGCTTCTGGCCAATCAAGATTATCAAGATCATCAACAAGTCTGTCAGCATACTTAGTTATAGCAATATTCCACTGAGGCATGAGTCGTTGTTCAACCTTGTGGCCACAGCGCTCACACTCCCCTCCGATTACTTGCTCATTTGCAAGCACGGTTTTGCATGATGGACACCAATTCGCACTCGTATCTTTTCTATGTACTAACCCTTTTTTGTAGAGTTGCAAGAATAGCCATTGTGTCCACTTATAATAAGCAGGGTCACACGTCACAACCTCTCTCGTCCAATCAAATGATGTACCCATTGACGCAATCTGCTTTCGCATGTGCGCCATGTTTTTATACGTCCACGTACGCGGGTTGATGCCGCGTTTAATTGCAGCGTTTTCAGCAGGCAAACCGAATGCATCAAACCCAATCGGAAATAGCACATTCTTGCCGGTCATTCGCATTGTTCGTGCGTACATGTCTGGTACTGCAAATGCGTACCAGTGTCCCACGTGGAGGTTGCCAGATGGATAAGGAAATTCAACAAGGACGAAATTATTCTTTTTACCTTTTTCTGAGTCCTTTACTGTATAGAGACCTTTCTTCTGCCACTCTTTCTGCCACTTCTTTTCAATACGTGCATGGTTGTACTCCTTCATCCGGTAAGCCTACCAAAGGTCAGACACAAAGAAAAGCCTTGATTATGCGAGTGCAATCTTGTTCGAATGCGCAGACCACTGGACTAAATTCCATAGTACGCGCATCCCCACATTCGCATTCCACTCGTTGTCATTTGCTTGAGGTGAGACTTCATTGAGGTCAAAACCAATGACTGTTCTACCGGATTCAGAAATCGTTTTGATAAGGTACACAGCTTCCTCATAACTCAGACCGCCAGGTACTGGAGTGCCAGTTCCCGGACAGAGAGATGGATTAAGCCCATCAATATCAAAGCTTATGTAGACTTTTTGAGGTAGTGACGAGACAATTGAGTTGACCGTTTCTGACCATGTAACACCTTCAAATCGTTCCTTTTTGAGATCGGAGTCAAAATACGCATGCACTCTCCCGTCACTACTATCAATCAAGCTCTTTTCACCTGGAGAAAAATCTCGAATACCAACTTGTACCAATTTTTTCATTGTAGGGATTGTTTTGAGTACATTCCACATAATTGATGCGTGAGAATACGTAAAGCCTTCGTATGCTTCACGTAAGTCGCAGTGAGCATCAATTTGTAAAATCCCGAAGTCATCATGTATAGCACCGAGTGCTCGTATGAGACCGTAGGGAGTGCTGTGGTCGCCCCCGACGACCCCAACAAGCTTTCCTTCACGTAAGAAATATTCAGACTCTTCCTGAATTTCATCATGAAACACCTCACATGCGACATTTATTTCTGCGAGTGCTTTTACGTTTGGTTTTTTTCCGTGAGATATATCATCGATATACTTCTCTGCCTTTGCGCGTAGTTGTTTTCCTCGCTTCATCGAGTTTTGTTTTTCCACGAGGGGCATCATGCAAACCGGCACTTTCCACGAATCATTTCCGTACGCCTCATGGTAGTAGTCAATTTGAGGTGACGCTTTGAGTATCGCTTCCGGTGCGTTATGTGCTCCTCCGCCATACGAAACAGTAACTCCCCATGGTGCAGGTATAAGCACAATTCGGGCAGTACTGAGCGTGTGAGGAAGTCCAAATAAACCGCTATTCTCTTTAGATACGCCATTTGGGTCAAAATGTTCGTTTTTCATACTAGCTATTATGCCATGCGAGCCTTGTAATCATCATAGGTAAAGGTTCGTAATGTATGCATCATTCCGTCCTTCCAGTGCAATATCGAGGGATGCTGTACGCCATTAAACATAGTACATTGGACCATATTGTATTGAATACCATCGAGAAGCACCACATAATCGCCTACAGAAAGATTTTTCTCAAAGCTGTGAAAATGATTGAGGTGGTCGCCTGTGACGCATGTACCTCCTGCAAGTTGATAGAGGTTGTTTGCATGCTGAGTAAGATCACGCACTACACGTGCTCCAAGTACAGGCATGTCCAAGTCGGTACTCAAAAGAAAGTCAGGTGTATGTGCATTGAATGACATATCGAGTATCGCGATTTTATACGGTACATCATCTCGTTCAACAATATCGAGAACTCGAGTCACTAGAGCGCCAGCATTTTTACATATAGCAGCCCCAGGTTCGAAGTGCATAGTGAGCTCATATTTTGACTGTATGTCGCGGATGAGTTTAATAAACCCTTCTACATCGTACGAGTCATCAGTGATTCGTTGGCCACCACCAAGATTGAGCCATTCCAATGCCTGCAAATGCGTGCCGAATCGCTCCTCAATCAGTCGTGCAGACTTTTGCAAATCTTCGAAATCCTTGTCAAAGAAAATGTGCATGTGAAATCCAGAGATGCCTTCAAGTGCCTGAGGATTCTTATGCAACTCTGCATCAAGTTCGCTTTTTCGTATTCCAAGTCGAGAGCCAGGTGCGCAAGGACTCCAGAGGTTTTCGTGCTCATCATCCCCCATGTACTCCGGGTTGATGCGAAGACCGCAATGTATCTCCTTACCAGTACGTTTGGTGTATGAGATCACCGCATCCTTGTAGGTGTACCACTGAGGGAATGAGTTGAAGATAACGGTACTCGAATTCTCTAATATGCGTTCAAATTCGGATGCAACATACGCCGGAGCAAAGATATGCACTGATTCATTGAAGAAATCATGACCCAGCCTCGCCTCATTCAAAGAGCTTGCCTCAGAACCATCTAGATATTGCCTTGTTATTTCAAACAGCGGATATGTTGACCATGTCTTCAGTGCTTGAAACATTTTGCAACCCGTTGCCTCACGTATATTTTTTAGGATTTCCAAGTTGTGCCTCAACACCGCATCATCAATAACAAATGCGCTCGATGTCACCTTCGAATAATCAATACTTAGTGAGGGTCTTGATGACATGGCTAAATCTTTTCAGGCAAGGGCTTGTGGTCCACCACAACAAACGGGAGTCCATTTTTTGAAACAATCTCAAGGAATGGCTCCGGGTCAAGTTGCTCCATGTTGTATACACCAGCACCCTCCCATACCCCACTCATAAGCATGTATGCCGCTGACATTGCGGGGACACCAGTGGTATATGAAATGGCCTGAGAGCCAACTTCTTTAAAGCACTCAGCGTGGTCACAGACGTTGTAGATATACTTCGTGAACTCTTTTCCATCTTTCTTGCCAGTAACTATGCAACCAATATTTGTTTTGCCGCTGTAGTTTGTTGCGAGCGACGCAGGATCAGGAAGAAGTGCCTTTAAAAACTCCATCGGGACAATCTTCTCGACCTTTCCGTTGTGTTTGAATGGAACAGGTTTTATTCCTGAAATACCGATGCTTTCCATAACTCGCAAATGAGTAAGGTAGTTTTCACCGAAAGTCATCCAAAAGCGCATTCGCTTAAGTCCAGGGAGATTTTTAACAAGTGACTCCATTTCTTCATGGTACAGCAAGTAGCTTTCCTTTGGTCCTATCTGTGGGTAATCAAACGCGAAATGGATGCTGCCTTTGTTCATCACTGCAGGAGTTGTCACCCACTTTCCATGCTCCCAGTGACGCACTTCCTGAGTAACTTCTCGAATGTTGATTTCTGGGTTGAAATTTGTTGCAAAAGACTTGTCGTGACTACCAGCGTTTGCATCAAGTATATCGACTGTAGAAATAGTGTCGAAGTACTTCTTTAGCATATACGCACAGTACATATTGGTAACCCCAGGATCAAAGCCTGCTCCGAGTACTGCCATAAGCCCCGCTTTTTTGAATTTCGACTGGTATGCCCATTGCCATTTATATTCAAACTTAGCAACATCCTTAGGTTCGTAGTTCGCAGTATCGATGTAGTGCACGCCAGTCTTTAGGCATGCATCCATTATTGTCAGGTCTTGGTATGGTAGCGCGAGGTTGAGGACTAGAAACGGCTTCACTTTTTTAATCAGTGAAACGAGTTGTGGTACTTTATCTGCGTCAACCTCGTGAGTCGCAATGGTTACACCCCATCGCTTCTTAACGTCCTTCTTTATTGCGTCAGCCTTCTTCTTTGTTCTCGATGCTACATGAATTTTTTTAAAGACAGCGCTATTCATTGCGCATTTATGGATTGCCACTGAGGCAACTCCACCAGCACCAATGATGAGGATTGTTCCATTATTGTTATTTTTTTTCATAGCTTTAGTATACATTGATTAAAGATACTTTTGTGCGTGGAGCAATTCAGCAATAAGCACGCCTCCACCAGCGGCGCCTCGTATTGTATTATGAGACAATCCGACAAACTTCCACTGGAGTATCGGGTCTTCCCGGAGTCTTCCCACAGTGACAGCCATGGACTTGTCTGCGTCTCTATCGAGGCGAGTTTGTGGTCGGTTCTCCTCCTCTCGATACAGGATTGCCTGCTTTGGCGCAAGCGGTAAGCAAAGCGACTGAGGGAGGCCAGAGAATGCTTTCCATGCACTTAGTATCTCGTCTTTTGATGGTTTTTGTTCGCATTCGAATGACACACATGCCATGTGCCCATCAATGGTAGGGACACGGTTGCAATGTGCTGAGATTGTAAAAGATTCGTCGTAGAGGAATGCATTCTCGCCAACTGTCCCTAGAATTTTTCTCGGTTCGATTTCTGACTTCTGCTCTTCGCCGCCAATGTACGGGATGACATTGTCCAGAATGTCATACGACGACACACCTGGGTGTCCTGCCCCTGATATAGACTGCATCGTTGTGACGATGACCTTTTTCAGGCGGTGTGTCTTATGGAGCGCAGCCAGTGGCGCTGTATAGCTTTGTATTGAGCAGTTAGGCTTTACAACAATGAAACCTTTAGACCAGTTTCGATTTTTTTGTTGAATTGGAATCATCGATAGATGGTCAGCGTTTATCTCAGGGATGATCATTGGTACATCTGGAGTATGTCTATGTGTGGATGCATTTGAAACCACCGGAATCCCAGCCTCCGCATATTTCTCCTCCCATTCCTTCGCAATCGGTGTATCGAGTGCAGAAAACACGAAATCGCATGAGTCCTTACATGCCTGAATCTGATCGACTGTTGTTACCACACAAGTCGCCACTTCGCGAGGTAGTTCTGTACTCATGTGCCAACGACCTTGTACAGCCTCCGCATACGTTTTGCCCGCAGATGATTCACTTGCGACTACATAGACAACTTCAAACCAAGGGTGGTTGTGTAGTAGTGTAATATACTGCTGCCCGACCATCCCTGTTGCTCCAAGTATTCCTACTCGTATTTTTTTGCTCATATTCGTTCTATTAATGCTTTGTGTAATGATACAACAGATTGCTTTGCGCTACTTTCGTGAACAAGAAACGTCACGCTCGTCCCTGATGCAGACTCTGAAATCATACGTACCGGTATATTTTCTCTATCGAACACATGGCAGGCATCGCGAATGACCCGGGCATTGTTCATTTGTGCTCCTACTGCACAAACGACAGCGCAGTCTTTGCTAACCTCAACACGACCAATTTGCGAAAGCTCCTTTACGAGCTTGTCCGTGTGAAGACTTGAAGCATAGCTACACGAGACACTTACTACTGATGTCGAAATCACATCTACCGAAACTCGATTCTTCTCAAACACACTGAATATGCGCGCCATGAGACCGCTTCCATCATAAAAATCTGGTGTATGGAGCGTAACAACGGTAGTCCCTTTTGTGGCACTTATTGCTTTTGCCTTGCCGGCGCTATTTTCAGGTATTGATGATGTAATCAAGGTACCTTCACCATCAGGCTTGAATGTATTTAATACTCGTATAGGCACCTTTTGTAGCATTGCAGGGAGCATTGTCTTGGGGTGCAGAACTTTTGCGCCGAAGTACGCAAGTTCACTTGCCTCTTCGTAGTGGAGTGTTGGTATGAGGCGAGCATGAGGTACCACTCGCGGGTCAGTCGAAAGTACGCCATCCACTTCTTTCCATATTTGAATTTCGCGAGCTCGTAATGCCCCACCGATAATAGCTGTAGTGTAATCAGAACCTCCTCTTCCAAGCGTTGTGATTTTTCCTGACTTCGTCTTACCTATAAAGCCTGTTATTACAGGGATTTCATTCTTAATGCTCGATATTTTCTTTTGTAACATGCGCGGAGACTCCAGCAATGGCTCAGAATTGCCATGAACCGTTGTTGTGCACATACCCACATCCCACGCATCGTACGCGCGCGCCTTATTTCCTGTGCTCTGAATAGCAGCTGCAACAATCCGTGAAGACATTCTCTCTCCAAAAGAGACTACTGTATCGCGATACTGAGGGTAGTTCCTCGGGGTCTTTTTCTTAGTGATTGAATACAAATCGGCAAGTAGTGCATCTATAAGCGACGTCTCCATGTCGAGCGAATCGAGTATTGCATAGTGAAGATGGGCAATCTTTTTGAACAACGCCTCTTTGTGCTGCGGCCGAGTACTCTGTGAAAGCTCAACAAGTAAATCAGTAACTCCAGCAACCGCTGAGACAACCACCACTGGTTTTTGTCTTATGCGCTGGGTGACTATTTGTGCTACTTGCCTGATACTTTCCGCAGTTCCAACAGATGTCCCTCCGAATTTCATTACTATCATAGAATCAACAATTACCCTGTAATGACTCACATGCGTGAGTTGTTGTGGAGCGTGCTCCTTCTATGCAGCGCTTCTGACGACGGGAAGAATTCTTCTGTCGGAATGATCGTGCTTTTTTAACTCTAGCATGTAATCAGTAGAATTCAATCCTTTGTGATACACTTTCGCTATGAAGACGGCGCGCATCGCAATTATTGGGAATGGGAATATCGGCAAGACACTTGCAGAGCGTGCTCAAGATATCGGACACCACATAACAGCTCTGATAAGTCGCTCTGAATTTATAGATCACGCTGGTAGCACCATACAGCACTCATTCGAAAGCCTCTCAACATTTTTGGAGCAATACCCTGATGGACGTCCTGAAATTCTGTGTGTAGCGATACCGACTTTAGACACTGGTGAGATTGCAGCTCAAATCATAACTGAAGCACTTTCTCGCGGGATTCATGTCGTTACCTGTGAGAAGGGTTCGCTTTCATACCACGCAGACACACTTCTGCCCCTGACAACAGATGCGATGCTTCGCTTTTCTGCTTCAGTAGGAGGAGGAACAATGATGCTACCTTATATGCAGATGAGGAACATGCATGAACGCATTATCCAGATGGACGCAGTTATTAATGGAACGTGCAATTTCATCTTCCATCAAACAGCGCAAGGTGGGCGCACGCTCGGAGAAGCATGTGACGAAGCTGCACGACTCGGATATGCGGAGCCCGGCAGTAAAGAGCCACTAAGCCTTATAAATGGTGAATTGAAGGATGTTCGAATGAAAACCTGTGTGTTGTTTAACACAGTTCTGGCACAGAAACTACGTATTACACCTCGCGACTTAGGTTCCCTTTCTCTTAACGAGGCAACATTGGATGAACTCAGTAGGCAGTCAGGAAGTGTACGGTTGGTTGTTCAGTTTACCAACTCGGAAAGCGCAAAAATTGCACAGTACAGTGGATGTCAATTTATTACCTCAGTTGATGGTTGGACAATCCAAGGTGGCTTTCGCAATCTCCAGAAAGAGCCAGAACTGCTCCAGTGGCTTCCAGGAGGTGTGGGGAACGCGATTCATATCACTGAGGGCAAGCTTGGAAGTGGCGGTAGGTACACCCTCATGGGGCCTGGTGCTGGTGCAGAGGCAACCACATCAGCCATGCTGAATGATATTCACGAAATACTAACAAGTCGAGGCTAAATCCTTTACATTTTATAGAAATGCGTTAGAGTATAAATCACTAATTCATAACAATACCTAAAGAGATGAAACGCGCGCGTGCATCTGCACACAAACATGCGAAGAATGGTTTCAGAAAAATGTGGAAACTCGGCATTGAGGAGGTAAACACAGGAATGTTTGATATAAGTGACGATGGTTCACTTATTGTACGTGAAGGAAACTACCAATACAACGTACACGATATTGTAAAAAAGTACGGTACGTCTACCGAAATCCTCTTCCCTACAATAATTGAGAATAGAGTGAGAGACATGATCGAGACATTTAACGCATATATAAAAGTTCTTGGATATAAGGGTAAATACCACTACCACTACCCAATGAAGGTCAACCAAAACCGTGAGTTTGTGCTTCCTGCAGTTGCTGAAGGCGCAAACCTTGAAGTTGCATCAGCGAACGAGCTTTTTCTTGTAAAGAGAATGATAGAACAGAGCAAGTTCACGAATAAAATTCGCGTTTTGTGCAATGGACCGAAGACTGAACGCTACATTGAACTCATCGAAGAACTTAAATCAAAAGGCCTTGTGGTCATACCAATCATCGAGGATCACACTGAGCTCGAGCGAATGAAGCGCTTCAAAGGTGAAGTTGGTATACGTGTTGACTTAAACATTAAAGTGGATAGTCATTGGGACAAGCGATTCAACCGCTTTGGATTTACTGAGGACGAACTGCTTGGACTTGGCACCATTAAGAATCTCTCGATTCTCCACTACCACATCTCAAGTCAAATCGAACATGTTGACGGGCTCATCAGGCCACTCCAGAGAGCACTTGAATTGTACGCAAAAATGCGCCCCAAAAACCCAGGGCTCGACACTCTCGATATTGGTGGAGGCGCAGGAATCCCATACAACAAGAACAAGCAACTCTACAACACGAAAAATCTTATCCAGCGAATAGTTAAAACAGCGAAAGTAACGTGTGATAAGCTCAACGTTAAACATCCGGCGCTTATATCTGAATGGGGACGATATGCAGTAGCTCCAGCACAAATAACAATCTACAAAGTAATTGCAGAAAAGGACATAGCACTCAAAGACAAGCATAAGTGGTATGTTGTTGACGGCAGCTTTATGAATGATTTGACTGATACTTGGGCACTCCACCAGAAATGGCACATAATACCTGTGAACAGTATGAAGCATCATAAATTGCAACATACATGGCTTGCCGGTAGTTCGTGTGACAGTGATGATAAATACACAGCGGGCGGTACATCAATACCTCTGCCAAAACTATCCGACACAGACAATGGTCTCTATATTGCTGTGCTTGATACAGGAGCATACCAAGATTCACTCGCTTCTCACCACTGCATGCTCTCATCACCGCTCAAGCTTCTTGCAAGTAATGGTGAAATAAAGGTTATCCGCAAGCGAGAAGCCCCAGAAGATGTCGGGAGACAGTTTGGTTGGTAGATACTAGAGACCTGGAACTGCCTGCTTTGGGTACAAAGGGTATTTCTCCTTATCGATTGTTCGCTGAAAACATACTTCTCCGTCCGTATGCTCCCAGTAGTTGAGCGGATCGTACGAAACATCTGTAGACATGTTTCTTTGTGTCGTCTTGAATGTTGCACACAATTCAAACTGTGTCTCGGCCTTTACTGTGTAGCGTATCTTATTCGAATCAGTTACGGGAGCTTTGTAACCAGAAAATGGGTCATTGAGCTCATTGAGTGATTGTGGCAGTGCACCCTTTCTCTGCCAAGTATCGGTTATTTGGTATTGGATGTTTTGTAATTCTGAGACCAGTTGCCTATCTTCGGATGCCTTTCTCATGTATGCAGGTGAGCCGACGATAGCAAAAATAAGACATACGGTTCCAACTACTGAAAGGCCGATTGCCATACCGACAAGTTCTGATTTTTTCTGGTTATCAGACCAAAACCCTGAAATCTCTTTCTTGTAGTACCAAAAGCACGCAACGAGTATACATGCTGCGCTCAGCGCCTTTAGTATAAACGAGCTTGTGAATTCCTCTCCGTAGAGAAATGACGATAGAACAATAAATAGATCTATCGCAATGGTAAGCGCAGAGAGGAACAAAATCGCATACAGTGACCATGTTCGAATCCACAACTTCTTAAGCTCTGCTTCAGCACGCTCAGCGTTGTGAATTTTTCTGACCAGCCAAACATACAAAGGGAATGCGATTATCAGCGCTGCAGCTGAAGTTTGTATTGATGAATGTTCGGGATACCCAACAGATAGTGCATCGATAAGTCCGAACCATATAGTAACCAATGAGGTGCAGCTTATAATAAGTGACACAAGGAGCCCTACCCAGAGGAAGAATAAACGTGCTGTGTTGTTCATACCCCTTATAGTACCCTAACCGTGGCGAAATTCCATAACGTCACCATCTTTGACTACATACTCCTTACCTTCTGTACGTAATTTGCCTGTGTCTCGCGCGAGTGCCCATGAACCGGCAGTTTCGAGGTCTCTCCAGAAAACTGTCTCTGCGCGTATGAATTTTTGCTTAAAATCAGTATGGATGACTCCTGCCGCATCAGGAGCTGTAGCACCTACTGGAATTGTCCACGCCCTCGTTTCATCCTCACCAGTTGTAAAGAATGACTGAAGAGAAAGTAATGCGTAGCCAGTCTTGATAAGATTATCGAGACCATTCTCATGTACACCAAATTCACCTCGAAACATTTCTCGCTCATCAGAAGACACATCTTTTAAGTTTCTTTCGACACCCACATCAACCTTGACTGAAAGTGAGCCTGACTGCTCTATAAATGCGGCGAGCTCCTTGTATCGAGGATCGTTTGCTTCATCTAGATTGTACGCACCTGCCTTTTTGTTCAGCACATACATTATAGGCTTCATAGTTAGCAACTGAAGCCCATCAACATGGAGCTTCTCAGACTCATTAAGGTGAATTGTAGATGCAAGCTTCCCTGACTCAAGTGCAGATGAGATTTTCTTAAGAACAACATCAAGCTCAATTGCTAGCTTGTCCCCGCGCTTCACATCTTTACCATTTGTCTCGATTCGTTTTGACACGACCTGCATGTCAGCAAGGACAAGTTCTAGATTGATGACTTCGATGTCTCTCATTGGGTCAACAGAACCGTGCACATGAGTGATGTCAGCGTCATCGAATATTCGTACCACCTCTGCTATCGCATCAACTTCCCGAATATTTGAAAGAAACTTGTTTCCTAGACCTTCCCCTTCTGATGCCCCTTTGACCAGGCCAGCAATGTCAACAAATTCCACAACCGCAGGTATGACTTTCGCGCTCTTGGAAAGACGGGCAAGTACATCAAGACGGGGGTCAGGTACAGGGACAATACCCACCGATGGATCTATGGTACAAAAAGGATAATTTTCAGCGGGCACAGACTTTTCTGTAAGTGCGTTGAATAGGGTCGATTTTCCAACATTTGGCAAACCAACGATTCCAATTGAAAGTGACATCGGCGTATTGTATACAAAAGAGCCAAAAATGCTAATAAAAAGGTCGCATTCGTGCGATGCGACCCTCAGAACTCAGAGCGTTGTCTTGCGCTTTCTCTTCTTGATTCTGTCAATCCACTCGATGATTGCTGGCAATGCGCACGCAAAGCCACCTACCATAAAAGAGAGTACGAGCGCCGTACCAAACCCTCCGAGGTTATCAAGGAGCATCTCCATGCTAAAACCTCTCAGTTCAGTAGCAAAATACAACCATGAATAGAATTATATGCAAGTCTTAGAAAGGCCTCTGTTTTATGTGTTGTGCTTGCGGGCCAAGTACCTCTTGGAGTTGCTTTTGATATTTCTTCATAACTTGCATCATTGCAAACATCTGGTGCTCGCCTTTTTTTGTGCGCTCTTCCATTTCTTTCGCTATAGTTGTGAAAAGCTCTGGATTCTTTTCAATCAAACCTTGAATCATTTCCTGCATCTCTGGAGAGACGCCCTTCATCTGACTCTGTACTACTTTTTTTGTAAGCCACGATTTTATACCCATTGCGGTATAGTATATGAACTATTGAGTTCTGCAACTTACCATCGTGGCCACCACCATGTCAGTCCTAAAAATGTACGACGTCGACCGATTTTTGTTCTTGTGATTGAGTATGCGAGTGCGGGGGTGCCCAGTTGCTTGCCAATGTGTTCAGAAAGAGTCCTCATATATGTGCCCGAGCCACAGACGCAATGTATAGTGAGTATGCAAAAGCTGCGGCTGCTTGTCGCAAAAAAATCTTCCCATGCTTTTCGTGCTTTCGGCTCCCTCAGGTTTTTACATTCATCATCGGTAGCAAACCCTCTGAGGTCGTCAAGACGATTGCGCACATACTCCATCACCTGAGCCGAAGTAGCCCACTCTTCGCCTACAAGTCGTATCGACTGGATGTGTGTTTTAGTCAGTGGCAATTCAATCTCTTCTGCCTTTCCTTCTCGCGCCCATTGGTGCAATGGCTTACCCTGAACTGTTTTTGAAGAGAACTTTGGGTACGGCCATGTGTGGTAGCCGACGAACGAAGCAACAATTTTTTGGACGGACTGAGTATGATTTGTCGGCACATCACTCTGCGCAGTAATTAGGCCGAGCACGTCACCAGTATCAGTCGATACTCCGAGTAGAACACGCACTTCGTATTGCTTATCCAATGAGCGATAGTGTTTTTCCTTTTTGCATTCATCACCAACGAGGATAAGTATCTTCCCCTGGGCCATAGGATCCAGGCGTCCTGAATATGTAAGCGGCACAGACTCCGGAATCACGTACCTCATTCTAAACCGCCTCAGAGCTTGTAGTGGTGTTTCACCAACCTTTTTCCATATCACGCCCGTCTTCATATACACACTATACCAGTCTTAGGTGCTGTGCTGTCTTTTAACGACTGCAACCTGAGCTTCGATTGAGTCATTTGAAGCTACCTTATTGCGCTTTTTGTGTGCACATCGTGTACACGTGTGGGTAATAATAGTCTCTTGGCCTTCAGTTTCAATAGCAGTAGGTTCCATAAGCGCACCACAGCCTGCAGATCTGTCTCCTGGATTTATATCAACATGCTTGCTCCATAAACAATGACGACAATGGTTTGTGTAACCATTGCCGATTGTTGTGTCTCCACAATGTTCACAGACAAAATCTTCCTTTACTCGGACAAATTTCTTCGGCCCTGTCATTACAAGAGTATATTTACTGAGTTGTCAGAAATTTCGAGAACTCCGTGTGTTATGTTGAATTGCTTCTTCTCACCATTGACTCGCACCGTGACTGAACCTGCCTTCAGAGTTGTTATGAGTGGTTCGTGGTGCGCAAGAATCGTCATCTCGCCAGAAACTCCTGGTACGGTCACTGACTCAACCTCTCCACCAAAAAGCGGTTCTGACACTGAAGCTATTGTTGCAAATAGTGCTTTACTTGCCATGTTATTTGACTTCATCAATTGAACCCTTCATGTAGAAGAGCTGTTCATCCTTATCGTCATGTTTACCATCAAGAATCTCAGCGAATCCACGGACTGTATCTTCGCGAGAAGTGTATTTTCCTGGGCGACCAGTGAAAACTTCACCAACGAAGAATGGCTGAGAAAGGAATTTTTGTATTTTGCGAGCACGGTACACAAGCTGCTTGTCTTCCTCAGATAGTTCTTCGATACCGAGAATTGCAATAATATCTTGCAAATCCTTATATCGTTGAAGTACTCGTTTTACCTCGTTCGCTACTCGGTAGTGCTCTTCCCCAACAATCTCAGGTGTAAGCGCTGTAGATCCTGAATCAAGTGGATCAATCGCAGGGTAGATACCGAGTGATGCGAGCTGTCTTGAAAGTGTAACTGTTGAGTCCAAGTGGGCAAATGTCGTTGCTGGGGCTGGGTCAGTCAAGTCGTCCGCAGGTACATACACAGCTTGAATAGAAGTAATCGATCCATTCTTTGTTGAGGTAATTCGCTCCTGAAGGAGACCCATTTCCGTTGCAAGAGTAGGCTGATAACCCACCGCAGATGGTACTCGTCCAAGAAGTGATGATACTTCTGATCCTGCCTGAACGAATCGGAATACGTTGTCCATAAAGAAGAGCACATCCTTACCACCTTCATCACGAAACGCCTCTGCCATGGTAAGTCCAGAAAGAGCAACGCGAGCACGTGCACCTGGAACTTCGTTCATCTGTCCAAACACAAGCGCAGTCTTATCGAGCACACCAGATTCAGACATTTCATGGTAGAGGTCGTTACCCTCACGAACACGCTCTCCAACACCTGCAAACACTGAGTACCCACCGTGTTCTGACGCAACGTTATGGATGAGTTCAGTGATAAGAACAGTCTTTCCTACACCTGCACCTCCGAACAGACCGACCTTTCCACCTTTGATGAACGGTGTCATGAGGTCAATTGCCTTGATTCCAGTTTCAAAAATTTCAGCCTTCGTACTTTGTTCAGAAAATGTAGGCGGCTTTCTGTGGATCGGGAGGCGCTTTGCATTCTTCTGAGGCTTATCTTTTCCATCAATTGGATTACCGAGAACATTGAACATGCGACCAAGAGCATCCTGTCCTACCGGTACAGAAATCGCAGATCCTGTGTCTTCGACTTCAAGTCCTCGTGTAAGTCCTGAGGTATCTTGCATTGCAATACATCGCACGCGGTTGATTCCCACGTGTTGAGCGGCTTCAAGAGTTATAGTTCCGTTCTGTGTTGTTACGACAAGAGCGTTTTGAATTGCAGGAAGTACGCCGTCAAAGCGGACATCGACTACTGGACCGATAATTTGTGTGATTATACCTTTCATGTTCATGTTATTAATATAATAATTATTTCATTGCCTCCATTCCACTAGTAATCTCAGAAACTTCTGCAGTAATCGCTGCCTGTCTTCGCTTGTTGAATTCAAGCGTCAGCTCATGAGCTACTTCCTTTGCCTTATCAGTCGCATTTTTCATTGCGACCATTCGTGCAGAGTGTTCAGACGCCTTTGACTCAGAAAGTGCATGAAATACCGCAATATTTGCAAGCAATGGAAGTATCTCATTGGTCACTGTCTGTGCGTCAGGCTCAACTCGGTAGTCGTGAGGGGCTGAGGTTGATTCGCGTGTACTCATAGCATATTTACCTTTTGATGGGAGGATACCATCAACCATCTCTTGTAGCATCGTTGGCGAGAGTGGGAGCATTTGCCGTGTGACCACTTCCTGTTCGAAGGTTGACTTAAAGTTTGTGTATACCAAATAGACTGATCTTGTGGTTCCTTCTGATTGTAGAGCTACAACAGTTTGTGTGACAGCCTTTAATTGCTCAGGTGTGAACGAGTCAGAGACATTCGTATCTGAATACCGAATATCAAATCCGCGTCTTTGTGCGAATTCGTACCCACGCTTTCCAATACAACACGCTATAACATCCTGTGGTTGCAACGACTCACGGGCAACAAGTCTTGCGACAGCCTTCAGCACTGATGCATTGAGCGCTCCTGCGAGTCCCTTATCACTAGTTACCATAACAACCGCAATCTTCTTTGATGTGTTGCTTCTTGTGAGCGGACTCTGCACGTCGGTGAGTGTTGCCGACACTTGCTTCAATATTCTCATCGCCGCAAGTGCGTAACCCCTCCCCGCATAGGCACGCTCTTGTGCCTTTCTCATTTTCACTGCTGAAACTGCCTCCATGGCGCGAGTAACCTTCGCGGTCTTTTTAACAGATTGGATTTTGAGTTTAATGTGTTTCAGCGACATACGTTTTACTTAGCGAATTCAGGGTGAGCATCCTTGAATCGTGTGAATGCCTCGTCAAGCTTCTTCTTAGTCTCATCCTCAAGTTTTGTAGATGATTTAATATCAGCAAGCAATGGAGCATGTTGGTTGTGGAGATACTCGAGCAATGCAGCTTCCATTTTACTGATATTTGCAACTGGCATTGCGTTAAACACACCAGATATTGCAGCGTAGAGTGTAATCACTTGCTCCTCAAATCCGAGCGGTTTATTGTTTTTTTGCTTTAGAACTTCCACCATTCGACGACCTGAGTCAATTCGTTTTGCTGTTGCTTCATCAAGGTCCTGAGCAAACTGCATGAATGCCTCAAGTTCACGAAACTGCGCGAGCTCAAGTCTGAGAGTTCCTGCTACAGATTTCATCGCCTTTGTTTGTGCTGAAGACCCCACTCGAGAGACAGAAGTACCGACGTTTACAGCAGGGCGGATACCCTTGTTAAAAAGGTCCGCTTCAAGAAAGATTTGTCCATCTGTAATTGAGATAACGTTAGTTGGAATATATGCAGAAATATCACCTTCCTGAGTTTCGATGATAGGAAGTGCAGTGAGTGAACCAGCTCCCTTCTCATCAGAGAGTTTTGCAGCACGCTCAAGCAATCGTGAGTGTAGATAGAAAATATCTCCAGGGTACGCTTCACGTCCAGGTGGGCGTCTCAAGAGAAGTGACATCTCACGGTATGCAACTGCTTGTTTTGATAGATCGTCATAGATAACAATCGCGTGCTTGCCTTGATCCATGAAAAATTCTCCGATTGCAGCACCGGTGAATGGAGCAAGAAATTGCATTGGAGCAGGAGATGACGCAGGAGCTGAGACGATAACAGTGTACTCAAGAGCACCAGCTTCCTGAAGCTGTGCCATGATGCGCGCAGTCTTACTCTCCTTCTGACCTACCGCAACATAAATGCAAATCGGTCGTTTCTCTTTTGGTTCGTTTTTCTGGTTGATGATTGTATCGATTGCAATCGTAGTCTTTCCTGTTGAGCGATCACCAATGATGAGTTCACGCTGACCTCGTCCGATTGGAATCATAGAGTCAATCGCTTTTATTCCTGTGTGCATAGGTTCATGCACTGACTTTCGATCCATAACACCGTATGCTTGTCGCTCTACAGGAACAAAAGTAGGGTTCTGAATCGCACCCTTACCATCAACTGGCTCTGCGAGTGCAGAGAGTACTCGTCCTGCAACTGCATCAGAGACTGGTATTGAAAGCACACGACCCGTTGAAACAACGGTCATGCCCTCGCGCACCTTACTTACATCTCCTAGGACCACAATCTTCACAGCCTCCTCTTCAAGGTTGAGCACGAGGCCGAAGAGTGCTTCGGCATCTTGCATTGATTCCTTGAGTGACTTTCCGTCAGATGATTCGAAACGAACCATTTCCATCATCATTGCATTCGCAAGGCCCTCAACCTCTGCGACTCCGTCACCCACCCGCACAACAGTACCAATACTGTCGTTTTGTGCAGAAGGTGCGAAGTTCTGTATCTCTTTCTTTATCTTTTCAATAATTACTGTGTCCATAGGAATGTATAAATAAATAATGTAATTTACTCACCACGAGATTCAGACGTGATGTTGTGATAGAGCTTCAAAAGTGCACCCTTATGACTTGCGTCATGACGTGTGTCACTTGTTCTAACTATGTAACCACCAATTAAGGTAGTGTCGACGACGATGCGCGTGTCTTTTTTGTCTAAGCTTGGATGAGACGCAAATGCGGCGGATGCCTCGTCTTCATGCGCCACAATGAGTGTTGTCTTCTTTTGCACTGCTTGCGCCATAATGCGCTCGTAGGCATACAACACTCGAGGAAGCAGTCGTAATGCACCCTTTCGTTTAAGAAAAGCAATGAGTGATTCCACAGCAGAGTGTGCCTCAGTTCCAGACTGAATCGTGCTCTTAAGTGCCTGTGCTACGTCATCTGCTTTCATACGAATTAGTTAACTTTCTTTCCCGTTTCGCCGCGAAGTATCTTCTCGGCAACGAGAATAGCAGCCTTTGCTATTTCCTCTCTACTCTCTCTCATTGCCTTATCTTTTGTTTCTGCAGCTCTCATTTCAGCGTCGCGGGCTACTGAGAGTGCTTTATCCTCTGCGCTTGATAGAATCTGCGCACCTTTTTCTTCTGCACGCACCTGTGCTTGCGCGATGATTGAATCTCCCTCGCGTGTTGCATCGGCTATAATGATTCTACCCTGCGACTCAGCTTGCTTATTCTTCTGTGCAGCCTCTTCTGCATCCTTAACTCCTTGCTCAATGACACGCTTTCGCTCATCAAGCATATTCATCACCGGCCCATAGAGAAATCGCTTCAAGACATACAAAAGTATGCCGAAGTTTACTATCTGTATGACGAGTAGTTTCCAGTCAAGTCCGAATGTGCTGATAAGTTCGTTCATATATCAGAGACTTAGACGAATTTGATGATGAACGCAACGACAAGCGCGAGAATACCAAGCGCTTCTGCGAAGGCAATCGCGAGAATCATGTTCGAAGCGATTTTTCCAGTAGCTTCTGGGTTTCGTCCGATCGATTCCATTGCGCCCTTACCAATGAGTCCTACACCGATAGCTGGGCCAAAGACTCCAAGTCCTGCTGCTATCGCCATTGCTATTAATTGTGCTGATTCTACTTCCATAAACTTTGTATTAACCTTATAATTTTCGCGCACTCTATCACAGAGACGCATGAGTACCAACGATACTTCGTTGAGACTAATGCGCTTCCGTAGTAGCAAGCTTAATAAAGAACAATGTGAGCAATGTAAATATTGCTGCCTGTACAACACCAACAAACATCTCAAACATCATTATCGGTGCAGGCAGTATGTATGGCACAAAGTACGTAATAACAGTAATAAGTACCTGTCCTGCAAAAATATTTCCAAAAAGTCGAAAACTAAATGAGATTACACGAGCCATTTCACTGACAAACTCTATAATTCCAACGACGAACTTGATTGGAGATTCGAATGTAAAGAATTTGTGAAGATAGTGCCAAAAGCCGAGAGCCATAATACCTGCGGCCTCGATTACGACCACAACAATAAGTGTGAGCGCAAGGGTCATGTTTAGGTCAGTGTTCGTACCTCGCAAAAACGGAACCATTCCGTCAGGACCTAAGAACTTCACTGAGTGGACTCCAGGTATAAACTCCGCAAGGTTGCATAGTGAAATGAAAAGAAAGACGGTCATCAATAATGGGAAAAATTTTCGTGCAGCTTTTGCATCTTCAAGGGTCTGTTCTATGAATGTATACCCGTAGTTAATAACCTCCTCAAAAAATAACTGAAGTTTGCCTGGCACGAGAGTTATCTTTTTCCCAACCCATACTGCAAGAACTGAAAGTGCGAGAGACACTACGAGTGACGTGAGCAATGTGTTTGTGATTGGAACACCTGCAATGGTACCGAGCACCTCAGGAGATAGTTTTACGTGAATACCACTGCCATGATCTGCAGATTCGTGTGATTCTCCACCAATTCCTCCCACCTCAGCGTGCACTGATTCATCAATTGTTTGTACCAAGTTTTCTTCGTGTGCCGGAATATTCATAAAACGGCTTTACAATAGCACAGTTTGTAGAAAATGCGAGTACTCAAACTTTTAATATGTTGTCTAATTATGGCTCAATGAGCGCTCGTAATTATAAACATCGTCCGGTGTTGATATCTGCACCCAATCTTTTGCTTCTACGACGACTGTCTTCACCGAGTTCATACGCGCCACTATCGTCTGCGGAAGCCCAAACTCTTTACCCTCCTTTATTGCAACAGGAGGATAGTCAAAGATATCATCGGTAAGTACATACAATGCTGTATTGACGAGTGATCCTGCAGGATGGTTGCCTTCAATGATTGACGTAAGTGTATTCGTCTCATCGACTGCAACTCTACCCCCTGAAAAGGGAACTTCAGATCGTTTGACTAAAATGACATTGCTCCCAGCCGCAAGTGCAGACTCAATATCGCGTTTACTGTGTATATCATCTGCCATCATTACGAGAAAAGTGCCCGTAACATACGGTTTGCACAAAAAAAGTGCGTGTCCCGTACCCTTCTGCTCCTCCTGAACAACATAAGTAATTTTTTTTCCATTCCAAGAGTCACCAAAATGTTCGATGATCATTTCTTTCAGATATCCCACGACAATGACTAGTTCTGTGATGTACTCGGGGAGAATTTGCAAATTTCTTTCTATAAGTGTAATGCCCCCTGCTTTCACCAGCGGTTTCGGAGTATGTTCAGTCAAAGGACGCATTCGCATCCCATTGCCTGCTGCGAGAATTACTGCTTGCATAGTAGATTCGAATACTACAGAGATTGCAATTAAGGTCAAGCATTACCAGATGGTATGAAATACCCCATCTTTATCAAGCCGTCTGTATGTGTGCGCTCCAAAATAGTCACGCTGCGCTTGTGTAAGATTTGCTGGCAAACGCTCAGTTCTGTATGCGTCAAAGTACGCGAGTGCGCTGCTGAATGTAGGCACTGCTATATGCTGATCAATTGCAAGAGTAATAGTCCTTCTCCAGTCACCTTCGTATTCTTTCATGATGCTGGCGAAATAGTCATTAAGCAGAAGATTTTCAAGTTGAGGCATTTTCTTGAACGCATCTGAAATTGTATTGAGGAATTGCGCCCTAATTATGCAGCCCGCCCTCCAGATAAGTGCAATAGATGTTTGGTTGAGATTCCAGCCGTATTCCTTGTCAGCAGTTTTCATAAGATGAAACCCTTGCGCGTACGAACATATTTTCGAACACATCAATGACTTTCGTATTGACTCGATGGCCGATGCTTTATCAATTTGCAGCGGCTGGACCTTTGTTGAAAGTACTTGTGAAGCCTTCACACGTTCATCTTTGAGCGCACTGAGACATCTTGAAAAGACTGACTCGGCAATCGTTGGTGCCGGCACTCCCAAATCAAGTGCTATCTGAGAGGTCCATTTCCCAGTGCCCTTTTGTTCAGCAGAGTCGAGTATGACATCAACGAGTGGCTTGCCTGTCTCGTCATCAATTTTTCTTAGCACATGTGATGTGATTTCAATGAGATAACTCTTCAACTCACCTTCATTCCACTCTTTGAATACATCAGCAATTTCAAGTGCCGACATCGATAGTGCAGTGCTCATGATGGCGTAGCTCTCTGCGATCATCTGCATATCTCCATATTCAATACCGTTATGCACCATTTTCACGAAATGACCTGCGCCTCCGTTACCAATCCAATCGCAACATGCGCTCCCATCATCTGCCTTTGCAGCGATTGCTGAAAGTATAGGCTTTAGTTCAGGCCACGCGCGCACATCACCACCAGGCATTATCGATGGACCCCACAGCGCTCCTTCTTCACCACCACTAACTCCAGAACCAACATACATAATCCCAGTGCCTTCGAAACTTTTTTGTCTTCGTTCGGTCTCGGTATGCAATGTATTTCCTCCATCTATAAGTATGTCTCCCGAAGAAAGAAGAGGACGGATTTGCTCAATAACTTCATCAGTCGGCGCGCCGGCTTTTACCATCATTAGTATCTTGCGTGGAGTCTGCAATGAATCAATAAATTCTGTAATACTTGATGTTCCGCGTGCAGCTGGGGTTGCAGCCTTATCGAGAAATAGTTTCACTTTCTCAGGGTCTCTGTTGTACCCAATAACCGAGAATCCATTTCGTAGAATATTCCGTGCAAGATTTTCACCCATCACTGCCAAGCCAATAACTCCAATATCAGATTTCATATCACACCATCTTACTCTTGAAATGGGTCAGTGTCAGGCTCATAGTGTATAAGTCCATTTTCGGCACGTTCCATAACTGAGAGGAAGGCGTCTGAAATTTTCCAAAGCAAACTCACCTCTCTTTTATCAACTGAGAACTTCGAGATACCATCAAGTGCAGATGATAGGATTCGTGCATATTCCTCGACGTACTGAAACATTGGTTTGTGATTTGGACGGAAGTGATGAACATGCTGAGTCCCATCGGTATAGTTAAACTCCACACACTCTGGATCAATCGAGACAATAATAGATGTGAGCTGTTTACCAGCATGAAGCGCAGTATCTTTCATGTAAAAAGTTATTGTCTTTTTTCGCTTGCCGACGCGCTTGCCGCCACGAAGTACGAACGGTATTGAACCCCATCGCTGCTGAGGCATGAGTCCGGAAACATCAAATGCTGTCTCTACCTGCGAATCAGTTTTAACACCTTGAATGCTCTGATAGCCGGAGTACTGATAACGTTTTGCATACTGTGGTTTTGTGTTTACTTCAGCAAGCTGCTCTAAAAGCATGATTCGCGCGTCCTTCTCAGATGTTGCTCCTGTATATGCTGCGCATGAAATCGCAAGCATCTCGAGGAGGTGATTTTGACCAACGTCTCGAAACGCACCGACAGAATCGTAGAATGAGCCTCTTTTTTCTACACCAAGCGTTTCGCACAAATGGACTACTATGTGTGAGACATACGCACCTTGGAGGAGTTCGTGCACGTCTGTACTCGCTACAAGATAGCGCGGAATGCATTGCAGTGTCTCTTTCGTTAGGTAGTGCTCGATTCTCTGTATTTGTTCCTCTTTAAAGTGCTGACCAATAGATGCATTGAGTGACTCGCATGACACGAGGTCATGTCCAATCGGCTTTTCTATAAGAAACTTATTGTAATGAGCCTCTCTGTCGAGAAAGTTTGTATACTCGTGT
>CAZGUV010000003.1:0-45397 GCA_964528735.1 uncultured Candidatus Saccharibacteria bacterium
AGCATACTCACTATGCTCAATAAAGCCGTACGCTATGGTATATTCACATGATGATACCGACCAAAGAACAGGCCCAGGAGATTTTGTTCGCTCATGTGCAGGACACCTACCAACGACACCACGCACTCATGGTGGGTACGGCGCTACAGGGTTATGCAGAAAAGTTTGGAGAAGATGCACACCTCTGGTTTCTTACTGGATATCTGCATGATATAGATTTTCAGGAGCACCCTCAGCAGCATCCAGGTGAGTCACTCAAATGGTTTAAGGAATGGGGCTATCCTGAGTCACTCATTCATGCAGTCGAAGCGCATGCATTTGGCTTTAACGGGTTCACTATTGAACCACAAACGAAGCTCGCGTCTGCGCTCATTGCATGCGACGAGGTATGCGGAATATTCTACGCATACAGTAAAGTAAATCCGACACCATACGGAGAGATGAAACAGTCTTCCCTTTTAAAATGTATTCGAAAGGAAGGATTTGCACCGAAAATTTCTCGCAAAGATATTGCCTATGGATGCGAAAAACTTGGAGTGACGCTGGAGGACCACATCTCAAACCTTATCTCCTTTTTCGCACAGCACCCGGTAGTACAGTAGGTTTTTTCCTTATTTTTGGTTTCTTTGTCGGAAGCGAGGTAGCGATGTCTATGAGTATCTCTGCGATATACCCACCCTCACGCAACATATCTTCAGGAACAATGTAGTAAGGCTTGGAGCCCGGATATGCTTCACCTTGTTCGCACATATCGGAAAGTACAGCGCTCGCAGGAAGAATCTTGACGAACAGAGTATCATCACAGATGAGTGCAACGACTTTTCCATTACAGTACAGCGCATACTCGCCAAACATCGCCCGTGTCGTAAAGGTCCTTGGAGCATTCAGTTTCTCGATGATGAACTCGACGGTTTCTTTTTGAGTAGCCATAGCTTCTATGCTACTATGCCGAGCACTCAAAAACACGGAGGAGTGGATGAGTGGTTTAAATCAACGGTTTACTAAACCGTCGTTCCTCACGGAACCGCGAGTTCGAATCTCGCCTCCTCCGCACCATAACTTGCACATCGTCATGCGCATCTTTTCGTTGTTTTACACATACGAGTACACCTACTTTTGATACTCACGCTCAATGCGCTTTGCAGAGCGTGAATGCATTGCAATAAATGATGTGCAGAGACCGATGAGTCCCGTGAGTGTAAACACGAGTGCCATGGCACGAACCTCTCCTGTTCCAAACCAAGGACCAATCGTCGTTGCACCTGCGCCTGTCGTCATAAACGGTATAAAGAAAAAGTGCGTGAGCGGACCGATAAGAAACGCCGTCAGAGGTGACGCCATCTGTTCTACCGTCTGAGCAAAACCGATAGTACGCCCATGCCGTTCTATAGGAATAATTTTCTGCAAAATTGTACTTTCTGCTGCTTCCGCAATCGGACCAAATATCATCCACACAAAAATACCGACCAGGAACACGACGGTTATGTTCGGGATAGTAAAGAGCATAGCAGTAGTCCATGCGATGGCATTGACTCTGAATAACGTCTTGATGGGGCTTTTCCCGAGTCCATATTTTGCTGTAACCAATCCTCCCATGATAAAGCCGGTTGAAAGGATTGCGAGCGATATACCCCACTTATCGACGCTCATATTTGAAAGTGCATACGAATCCATCAGCGCCATAAATACTCCCCCAAGAAAGTTGTTGAATGAGGTAAACAATATGAGCGATATAATCCCTGGCGTTTCGCGGAGCAAATCAAGCGTACCTTGCACATCTACAATTCCTGTCCCCTTTTCCTTTTTTGCATAAATAACATCCTTTGAACCAAACCGGAGTGTCGATATATGAAGCACGACAAAAAGTGTCGTTACGAGCGCACAGAGAACCGCAATACCCATACCAAGGTATGCGATGGCAAGTCCACTCAACACTGACGTTGAGACAAATGAGATGCCCTGCACTGTCCCTACCAGCCCATTCACTTGCGGGCGCTCATCGTCAGAAAAGAAAATACTCACAAAAGTGGTGAGTGCGATGGTGCGCATATTTCCGATAATACTCCCCACCATCATGACAACGATAAACGCCCACAGATACACCGAAGAAGGATCAGCGAGCGCGCCGTCAGGAGCCGCATGGAAGATAAAGAAGCCGAGCACATAGAGAAACAATGAGAGGCTACTTGAAAGCAGCATCACTATTTTCTTTTTGTTGTGGTCAACTATCGCGCCGAAAAAGAACGCAGTAAATGAGTTGAGTATTGCGAAAATACCCGCGATGAGTGACGTCGCAAGAATCGAATGAGTTTCAAGGAAAACCCAAAACGTAAGCGCAAACCACACGAAAAGATTCGTTACTGTTGCGACAAGAGTATTGACGAGAATATGATTAAAGACCGGAAGCGATGTCATCGTGAGCATTCTAGCGCGATTTTACTGAGAATACATCTGATATACTGGCTCAATGAACGAACGAGGAGATAGACAAAATATGCCAAAGCCTCGAACTTTTATGGCATTACTCCTTGCAACACTTGCACATGCAGGATTTGCCGATGCACAGACCACCCCTGAACAACCTCGTGCACAGCAAGAGTCTACTCAACTGAAACGACGTGGTGCATTCCTCATACCAGGATGGGGTGGTCATCGAAACGACTTTTTACCGCTCAGTGAGATATTGAAGTCGCAAGGAGTTGTCGTGCATATCGCTGAGCTTCCTACCGCAAATGCACAGGAGACCGGCCAGCACGAAATGTCGAAAGAAGAATTCAAAACAGCTATCACAAAACTCTACCAACAATTTCTTCATGATAACTCGCTCACTTCACGCGAGACGACGGTCATGGGAATCAGCTTCGGTGCATACCTCGCGTCGCACCTTGCATCTACCGAGAATCCAGCACACGTCATCCTCAGA
This sequence comes from uncultured Candidatus Saccharibacteria bacterium, assembly GCA_964528735.1. Taxonomy (GTDB): domain Bacteria; phylum Patescibacteriota; class Minisyncoccia; order Phycocordibacterales; family UBA2100; genus CAYNND01. Next base: position 2,924 of record CAZGUV010000003.1, read on the forward strand.
GCGCTCGCAGTATACCCAGATGGGACTCTTAGAGACCACGAGCCGATGTCTGGAGTTTTCGAAGCGGAACGCTATGCAGCCCTTAAACGCTTGCGTGCACAAGATAACTCATACGATTCTGAAGTGCTCGAACGGCTCAAGTCGTTCCGCGGGCATTTCTTATGCATTTACGGAACCGCGGATACCACTACCCCACCACAGATGGTCTTTCGACACTGCAGCGCAAACGAACAACCAACTATTGTAGAAGTCTATGGGGGCGGTCACACACTACACAGTGAGCACCAGCAACGCGTCCACACCTTTATCGACGCATGGCTGCAGAACCCATCAACTGCAGTTGCTACTGAACCGCTATCAAAAAAATAATTTTATTTTTTCTTCGGCTTTTGCGCAACTTGTGCGTCAATCTCTTTCATTCGCGCCCTTACCATTCGCTTGAGTAGTGCTTTTGGTATTGCATCTCCTTTCGGGAATTGAACTGCGCCCACACTTGTCTTAAATGATTTCAATTGTGCTTTAAATTGGGGTGTGATTCGTGAGCTGTACGGGTAATACCCAATATGCTCCTTGCAATCCATATAGCATGCAACTATTTTTGTCTTGTACCGAAATGCCGGCATGCCATACGCGCGAGTTGATACGAATGTACCCGCTGACTGAATCGCCTCTTTTAATTCTTTCAGTGTGTTATGCTTCATGAAGTATATTGTAGCGCCTCGATGACCGTAATTGACTCGCCAGACGCTCTGTTGTAGGGTTAAACCATGAAAGCTGTATTTGTCAAAATAGCGCTTATTACTAGCCTCGCGGTGCCTTCGTTTGCGTACGCAATCATCGCACCATCTCCTGTTTGTACACAAGAATATGCACCTGTCTGTGGCCAGAAATATGCTCAATCAGGCATTACTCGTGTGACCTATGGAAACATGTGCCAGCTCAACGCGGACGGAGCTCAGTTTATGAGTCATGGGACATGTGAACAGATTCCTTACTACCCCTACTATCCGTACAATCCGCAGCCATATAACCCGTACTACTATGGTTCAGCTCCGACTATTCAGTCATTCACTGGACCGACAACACTCCGAACAAACGAGAGTGGTACTTGGTATATAAATGTAGGCAGTTCGACGGGTAACCTCACCTATTCAATCTCATGGGGTGATGAAATGAACTATGCGTACGCGAATTCATACAATCAACCGTCATATACGTCTCAGCAGACAACCTACACGCACAGCTATTCAAATCCAGGAACATATACTGTGCGCATTACTGCACGTGACACTATCGGACGAACTACTCAAGCAACAGCAACGGTAACGGTATACAACTCAAATAATACATACTACCCGACATACCCATACAACCAATACCAGTACCCAAACTACAATTACAACTATTGGTGGAATACTAACAACAACACATACACCAACACATACGACGACGTGAACAACTGGAATTACTGGTGGGAAACTTCATACACACCGCAGACGTACTACAACAACTACAACCAGTACACCTACCCACAGTACAACTACGACAATTACTCAGATTACTACGGCTATGGATCCTCATACGGAGGTCAGTACAACAACTACTATACTAACTACAATAATTACGACGACAGCGGGTGGTATCCAAACTACTCATATACGTGGTACTAACAAAAAGCACCCCTCGGGGTGCTTTTTGACGAACTAATACCACTCACTCAGCCATTGCTTTTGCATCTCGATTTCTTTGCTTTGCAGTGCGATAATATCGTTTGCAAATTGTACGAGCTCGGGTCGTGTCGTGCCTTTGAGCAACTCTCTCGACATATCAACTGCCCCTTGGTGATGTGCAATCATATCTTTGAGGAAAGTCTTTTCGAGTTCATCTCCTGTTTTACCTCTCAACCGCGCTGTCATGTCCATCATCATGTCTTGCATGCCTTGTGGCATGTTATGCATCATGCTTCCATCTTGCATCATGTGCATACCGCCACTCTGGGCAATCGCGCCGCGCTGATAATCGTTCAAAGGCCCTGCACCGAACAACCGCAAAAATGGTGCATGCCATGCGAGCGATACCAGTAATAGACCACCAAGAATAAAAGTCATTATTTTATAGTTCATATCAATATTTTAGAGTAAGTAAGAGCGGAGAGAATTTATGGCGCTTTGGGATTCAAAATTCCTCGCCTAAATAGTTCAACAAAAAATCTCGCTCTTTCCTTTTGGTATTGAGAGTACACGGCGACTCTCACCTGCGAGAAGCAGTACAGTACAAACAGACACACAAAAAAATGAACTGCCGCATACTGCTGACTCTCCGAAAGAGCAAAGCCACTCATTGTCGCGATGCATTCAGTATGTGCTGATTGCTGGTGTGGGCAATGCGCACCTTGCATGAAGATCATCGAAAAAAAGTGTACATACGCACATGCGAGAAGTGTACAAAATATGACGGCGATAGAGGGTATGTGCCGTGAGTGCACCATACCCTGAGTGTATCACGCTAGATTAGAGCATCGAAAGTGCTGCCGTGGCCGCCTCTCTACCTTTATTGCCAGGGCCCTTTTTCGATCGCTCGAGCGCCTGCTCAAGTGTGTTTGGAGTAAGCACACCAAAAGCTACTGGCTTTCCGTATTGAATCATGAGTGTCTGCAACGCATGCGCAACAGATAGTGAGATATACTCATCATGCTTTGTTTCACCCTTCAGTACACACCCGAGCGCTATAACCGCATCAACCTTTTTTGATGCAAGCAAGCGGCGGCATGCAAGCGGTATCTCAAACCCTCCCGGGACATGTACTTTTACAATATGTTTTTGCTGAACGCCTGATTCGTGGAGCACCTCCAGCGCTCCAGCAAGAAGCCCGTGGGTGACATCATAATTATAGTCTGAAATGACAATACCAACTTTCACTTTTGTAAGTCCTTGGAGCTTTTTTGCGTGTACTGCTTCGTTTCGTCTCATAGTGTCGGATATCCTATCACGCTTTCGACAGATATGCTCTCAAGAGAAAATCTGTCTCAATATTGACTCGAGCTCCCTTCTCGAGACTCCCGAGTGTAGTCGCGTGCGCTGTATGAGGTATGAGACTCACGACACAACCAGTAACAGTTTTTTGAGCGATAGTAAGACTCACCCCGTCAACTGCAATTGAGCCTTTGCGCACAATAAACTTTCGCTCGCGTGCGTCAATTCGCAAGGATATATTCCAGGCATTTTTTTTCTTTGTAACATGCTCGACTATTCCGATACTACTTATGTGACCCTGCACAAGATGCCCATGCACTCTATCCCCGAAGACAAGCGAGCGCTCAAGATTCACCTCAGTCCCCTTTTGGAAAGAACTGCACGTTGTTGCCATAAGCGACTCTTTCATATATACGACCGTAAACTCTTTTGAGTTAGACGAAACCACCGTTGAACAAATCCCATGGACTGAGACACTATCACCAATCGCATGCTTCCATTGGGTTGGGTTTTGAATCCGCACTTCTTTCCCTACACCATCAGCACGTACTGAGGTTACACGACTCTTCTTCTCTACAATGCCTGCAAACATGCGACTACTCTACGCACTCGACATAAAAATGCAATATATTCAGACTATACCGTCAAGTCCTCGCGATGATACACTGAGAATGATGGAACACCTGTATGCTCAGAAACGCTTCCTCTTCGCTCTTTCTATCACCTGTTTCTGGGGACTCGCTTGTTCATACTGGTATATATGTATGCTGAAGAATGCCTGTGCTCCTGAGCCGGTACCGGTCATCCAGATATTGAATCCAGATAGTGTTTGGAATGAGGTCCAACACACACCACTACTTGTGTACTTTAATGCGCACGAAGATACGATTATGAAAGAAACCATAGAACAAAAAATTCGCGCTTTGGCACAATACATGAACACACATCCATCTGCGCATATTGCAATTACTGGCCATACACAGATGCACCAAGACGAATCTGTCGCACGCGCTCTCGGCAAGCAGCACGCAGAAAAAATAAAGATTCTATTCGTATCTCTCGGGGCAGCCCCCGCATCAGTCCGAACATTCACTCGAGGGGATAGCATGCTTGCCGCTCCCGAATCATCACCCGATGGTGCCGCGCTTAATCGTCGTGCAGTTATTTCAATTTTTAGTAATTAGCAATCAAAATATGTTTACATCAATGAACCCCCTCGGACGCGACACGGCACTGCTCGAGATACTCATCATGCTTATCGGTTCGTTTGTGTTGGGGTATTGGGTGCGATGGTATACAAGCACAACCCTACACTCACAGAGCACAGCGCCGTCTCAAGTAAACAAGCACACACCAGAAACAACGCGCAAGAAAGACGACCTGAAGAAAATTGAAGGGATAGGGCCTGCGATTGAACGACTCCTCAACAACAATGGTATTCTCACATTCGATACACTCGCACGAAAGACATCAACGGAGCTCCGAGCGATACTCGAAACAGCCGGCACGCAATTCGCCCAGCATGAATGTGAAAGTTGGCCACGCCAAGCAGAGCTTGCTCGTGACGGAAAGTGGGCAGAGTTCGAAGTATTTGTGTCACACATCATAAATAGTCGCTATAAATAGATATCATAGACGCTTTCAAGAGTGAGGTAGTATACTAAGTATGTATGGACGAGCGAATTCTGAAAGACAACTCAAAGATTGCCATCGATGTTGAGCAGGAGCCTGGTCTTCGCCCAAGCCAAAAATTCTATACTTTTTCTCTTATCGGCCTTGACTCGACACGAAGTGGTTTCGCTGAAGTATCATTTGATACATTTTCTAGTGAAGCTGACCGGATGCATATCCAGGAGCTTCCTTCTTTCATCGCTGAAATGATACCGGTAGGTGCTCGTTTTGGTCTTATCAATACCTTTTACCCAAATGGCATCAACGAAACCACCGACTCACGAATGCGCTCAGGCGCTGGCTCCGCACTCTTTGAAGAGATTACAAAATGCGCACAGAGCGAAGGTGCGCACTATATTGTCGGAGGCTCTGCATCCCCTACTGCCCAACAATTTTTAAAGAAGAAAGGATTTTCACTCATTGGAGATTACTGGTTTGTACAAAAAATATCATGAACATACTTATTGTTTCAGATGTACACAACCGCTGGGACATGCTCGCCCGCGCAATAGCACGCGGAATACAAAGTGAGTGCACGGTATTGCTCTTTGCTGGTGACGCACACGAGCCGCATATCTACGCAGAATTGTCAGCGTTCCCAGGTGACATTCATACGGTATGGGGTAACAATGATGTCCCTCGTATTGTCTTTCAAGCCGCAGCACTCATCAGGCCACGCATACAGAATCACGGGGAGGAAATGCATGAAGTCTTTGATGGAAAGCGTGTGTACATGAGCCACTACCCAGAAAAGGTTGCTGACATGTTACGAAACAACCCTGATAGCGCAGATATTTTGATTCATGGTCATACTCATGTTCGGCGAGACGAACATACTGGCAGTGTGCATATCATAAACCCTGGTGAATGTTGTGGGACCCGATATGGGACACCATCAGCAGCACTGCTTGATACACAGACGATGCAACTCACGTTTCTCACACTCGAGCCATGAAAATCACCGACGACATCGTCCAACATTTCCGAATATCTCCAACTCAAAAGAGCGCCTTGAAGCGCTTACGTCTCACCACTATTCACGACCTGCTGTACCATTTCCCGACACGATATGAAACCGGAGGTAACCGCAGCTATATCACTGACGCGCCACCGGGCACCGACGTGACCCTCTATGGTCGCTTCATAAAACTTGAAATCAAAAAGTCATGGAAGCGAAAGGTCCCTATCGCAGAAGGTGTCTTTGAAGATGGGAGCGGTCGTATAAAAACAATGTGGTTTCATCAGCCCTACATTGCAAAAATGATACCTTTGAACGCACCTATCAAGATGACCGGCAAAATAACAGGAACCGCTGATAAAAAATACATTGCGAATCCAAAAACAGAATCTCTGCATGCCCTCCCCGATGCCCCATCCGAACTCCTTAACGAAGCGGGTGACGAAACGAGTGCGAGTATGAGCGCAATATATCCTGAAACGAAAGGAGTAACGAGCCTGTGGTTTCAGCATGCAATAAAACGTATTTTTTCCGATGAATGCATCCACGCTATTGACGATCCGCTCCCTCAATACCTCATAGAGAAATACCACCTCCCCCATCTGAAAGATGCTCTCGTGTTTATCCATACCCCTCAAAAGGAAGGTGATGCGACCGCCGCTCGTAAGCGCTTTGCATTTGAAGAAGTCCTCGCCGTACAGGTCATGGCATATATGAGACGAATGGAGCGAAAGTCAGCTGGAGCAATCCCCGTGCATCTTTCTATGGACGATATCCGAGTGTTTACAGAACGCTTCCCCTTCTCTCTCACCGCCGCACAACAATCTGCAATCAAAACTATAGTTGAAGACATGTCACACACCGAACCAATGTCCCGCCTCCTTGAAGGTGATGTTGGTTCAGGAAAAACCGCTGTCGCAGCAACAGTGAGTTACGCTGCGATTATGTCGAGAGATAGTAAGAAGGCGCACCAATTTACTCAGATAGCATACATGGCTCCTACTGAGGTCTTGGCACGCCAGCTTTTTGAATCATTTGTACTCTACTTTAAACACCTCCCTATCAAGATTGGCTTACTTACTTCAAATACCGTATTGCGATTTCCTTCAAAAGTAAATCCCGCTGAAGCAACTTCGCTTTCGCGATCGCAACTATTAAAATCAACCGCAGAAGGTGACATCCAGATTGTAATCGGCACCCATTCGCTTATCCAAAAGAGTGTTTCCTTTCGAAACCTCGCGCTGGTAATTATTGACGAGCAACATCGCTTTGGTACCCGTCAACGCATGGCGCTCACAAAAAAGCACGCGGCTCCGCACCTGCTTTCAATGACAGCAACACCAATCCCTCGCACACTTGCACTTACCATCTATGGTGATCTTGATGTCACACTACTCGATGCCATGCCTCCTGGAAGAAAGCCTATTATTACCGAGGTCATGCATCCTGATAAGAGAAATGATGCGTACCGCGCGCTCGAGCGGGAACTACGCGCAGGGAGACAGGCATACATTATTTGTCCTCGCATTGATGCTCCTGACCCGACTGAGGAGTTTGCTTTGCAAGCATCATCCGTCGAAGAAACTGTAGCTACTTTGAAGAAGGGTGTATTCCGTGAATGGAAACTCGCCGCGCTTCATAGCAAACTTTCGCAAAAAGAAAAAGATTCGGTGATGGAGCGTTTTGCTCGGCACGAAATAGATATTCTTGTCGCGACATCTGTCGTCGAAGTTGGTGTAAATGTACCGAACGCGACCGTCATCATGATCGAAGGCGCCGAACGCTTTGGGCTCTCACAGTTACATCAGCTCCGTGGTCGAGTTATCCGAAGTACACACCAGGCATACTGCTTTCTTATAAACCAGTCAAAAGGCGAATCAACACGAGCGCGAATGAAGGCGCTCACAACAGCTCACAACGGTTTCGAACTTGCAGAGCATGACTTAAAGCTCCGGGGTGCGGGACAGCTCTATGGTGGAAAGCAATGGGGTATTTCAGACCTTGGAATGGAGGCAATTCAAAACATAAAGATGGTAGAGGCGGCTCGAAACGAAGCTCGCGCACTGGTCACGAATGACCATTTACTAAAACAATTCCCTGTACTCAAAGCGCGAGCAGAGGCACGAGACAACGACCTGCATTTTGAATAAAAATGCCCCGTTGGGGCATTTTTATATGTACGCTACTTTATTCTCCCTTTGCCCAAAGATAGAATGTGCTCGCAGCGGCATTTGCATTTGCCGTAAGTCCTTCGACATCTCCATTCATAAGCGCTTGGATGCTTCTCCAGAAGAACGATGTGTCACCTGAATGCACACCAACTCCCTTCTTCTTTACAATTGAACCGTTTGGAACATCTGAGCGACGTACGGTAAGTGTAGCTTCGACATCACCAACTGCAGTTGCATATGTATGTGGCAATTCGATGTCTTGTTGTGATGGTGTGTAGGTTGTACTACATGCGGGAAGTGTCACAGTATGCACTGATGCCGCTGTGTTATCTCCCCAATCAACAGTGTATGTTGCCGTTGCGCCACCTGCAGCAGAACATGAGTGGTCCGCCTTGAATTTTGCCTTTGTGGTACCCGGGACTGTTGTAAAGAAGCTCGGCGTAAGTGTGAAATCAATTGACCCCAAGTTTACAGTGCTTGATGCATTGTATGAGACAACTCCATTACTCACACTCAATTTCACTGAACGAGAACCTGGCTCAAGGTATGCGTGACTAAATGAGTGTTGTGTGATTGATTGTGCGCCTGGAATAACACTACTACATGGCTGAGGTGTAATTTCGTGCACTTGTGTCTCGGTATTGTCTCCCCAGTCTACTGTGTAGCGACGTGGTGCTGCACTCGAGCCCTGCGGCACGCAGCTGTTGTCGATATCAAACGTCGCCTTCACTGTTGCTGGAGCAAGAGCACCCTCTTTCGGAAGTACGGTGAACTTTGGAGCGTCGACGGTGAGCATCGCAACGCCAATATTCTGCACCGCACCTGCTGGTCTGAGTGCTATTGAGTATGTACCTGTCTTTGTATAGGTGTGTGTAATGTCTCGAACTGTCGCTCGTGTCTCACCAACCGGGACATGGATGGTGTACTTTTGTGAGCCGTCACCAAAATCAACCTCGAAGTTTGACGCTGTTGTTGTCGGCGCAAGTTCGATGTGAACGTTTACCGTATATGGCGCTATACCACGCGCTCCTGAAATACTGATAGGTGTACCTCCGGTTGAACCCAAGTTTGTTACCTGGAATGATGCAGACTCCGAAGTGACTACTGTCTTTGCTGGCGTGTCATCTGCACCACAGAAATCGATACATCCATCTGCTGGTGTATACATGACTGTTCGTATCTTGTATGTACCAGTAGGCATCTGCACTTCACAGCTGTTTCCATCACAGACTCGATCACCTACAATCCAATCAAACTCATTTGAACGCATTGAACGCTTCGCAAAACTGTACGTCTGACTTGGCCCTACCATATAGAATGCAATCGCAGCATCTTGTGGGTAGTTACCTGTATCCCACTTAATTTTTGTGTATTCTCCGAGTCGCACAGAACTACCTGATGAAGGAGTGACGATGGTGACGTATGGGTCTCCCTTTTCTACTGCAACCGTACGCTTCAAGATAACAGGCATATTTGATGCAGGACCCTTTGCTGCACGAAGAGTCACTGTGTATGTACCTGATGTCTTATACTCATGTGATAGTGAACGTGAGGTAATACCAGTTCCGCAGTTTGTACTCTGGAATGCCTCATACTTTGCAGGTTCTGTATTGTCTCCCCAATCGATGTTGTAAGAAACACACGCTGCCTCAAGGAGTTGGAAATTCAAAAATGCATTAAATGGCGCACGTCCTCCTGGCTGAGTGAAGTTGAAACTCACTATGTTTGCTGTTGTCGCTGGGTTGATGGTTGTCCCTGAGTCATCGCCACCACACTGAGCATTCATTACTGCGCGAGTTCGTGCTCCTACGACACCAAAACCAGTCGTAAACGGATCACCATACGCGACGATACCATTCCTCTCTTGAAATCGTTGTACGGCTCGCTCTGTTGCAGGACCAAATGTACCGGTAATCGCACCTTCTGGATAGATATTTGGGTCAGATGAAAGAAATGATTGGAGAGAGCGGACATCATTCCCCCGAGAACCTTTGCGGAGTGTCCGCGCGAGAGTTGCACATGAGCCCATTGTCTTTGGTCCATCAATAGTAGTAAGTTGTCCTCTGAGACTGTTTATCTGTTGCAAGACATCCTGGAGCTGCTTTTGGAGTTCCGCTGCGTTTTGCGCTGAAGCAACAACGGTTCCTAAAACGGTAGTGAGTATAACTGCTGATAAAACACGTGTGACACGGTTCATATACTTGCATTCTATCACCACTCAGAAAATGAGCTAGCTATTATGCACAGAGGGTTTGCAGGGCTCCGGCTTGCACCGTAGTGAAAAACCTAGCGCAGGGAGCATCTGGTGGTCAGGCATATTTTCCCTGACGGAAAAATTGCACGACCCTGCCTCGCGGTTTTTGCCTTGCTGAGTACAGCAAACAAAAACATCGCTCCGGCTTGCACCGTAGTGAAAAACCTAGGGCAGAGGGCTTAGTAGCTGTGGTCACAGATAATTGTTCGCCGTAGCTCACAATTTCCGCGACCCCGGCTCGTGGTTTTGTCTGCTGACAAAACATCACTGTGCCTTGCACCGTACTGAAAAACCTCCCGCAGGGGAGGTTTTTCTAGTCAGTGCACCTGCCTGGACTCGAACCAGGGACCGCGAAGGTATAAGCTTCGTGCTCTAACCAACTGAGCTACAGGTGCGCTCCGCGGATTATAGCCATTTTTACCTATTCTACAACCTTATGTGCGCTCACTGCGTATCCGCGCATGACGCTCAGCGATTCGAAGTCGCTTCATGCATTGATTGTAGATATGCTTCTTAGTCACCACTCGCCCTGATGGGTCAGGTCCAAACAAATCAGCGCAGTCTGCTCCGACACTATCGATTATTTTATAGAAGTCCTTTCTACCCTGCTCACTTCCGTACTCAGACATGAGACGTGTGACCCGGGCATGAAAACGTGTGGCGACATCAGGAGGATAGCGTAAATAAAATTCTTTCCGCTCCGGCGGGCACCCTTTTTCTTCTGGAATAAACGGCTTCCAGAAATTTTTATATGCATCGCCCGTGTCAAAGACTGCGTATCTCCCATCCACAAGCCGCGCGTTTGCAATATTAAATCCAAACGGAAAAGCGTTCTTCTCTTCTATCAGCTGATGGTCAACGTCGTTAAATACAAACCCAAGCACAAGGAAATCGGCGTACGCGTCTGCATAGGTAAAGTCTTGCGGACTCGAGGATAGGTCAGGCTGGTATGAATAGTATTTCCCATCGTGGAGTGACACATCAGAAATCCGCACTACAGATTTTACGAGACGAGCAATGCACTGTTGCATCTGTGGATGCTCCACATCCTTCAGTAGATGATGCGTATCTCCATGCTCCGTGACATGCGCATCAGCGTCTCTCCCCTCAACGCGTGTCAGGTGTTCATGTGAACCGAGCCGGCGTGTAAAGTGCTGGTGATCCATGTCTATATAAGTAGCCCGATAGCTGCCATCGAGAGCGCGACTGCAATAAACTTTCGCATATCCATGTGCTCCTTATAAAACCACACTGACAAAATGATAGGGATAACTATGTAGTGCGCCTGGATGGTATACACGAGACTTATCTGCCCAGTCGAGAGTGCTTTCATAAGTGCAACGTATGACGCCATACCAAGGAGCGAAGAGAGGATGCCGTAGAGATAGTCTTGTTTTGTGTGTTTGTATTTTTCTTTTGCTCGGTGCTCTTCTTGCTTCAAGAGTGCGAGTGAAATGAAAAGTCCTGCGCATTGCGCAACGCCCATGTAGAAAAATATCTCTCCCCCACTGAGTGTCACCGCACCCTTTGCGAGCAAGTGTGTTGCAGTTGCAGTCACCGTCGAGATAATCATCAAGATAATCCCGAACTTTAGATTTGATTGACGCTCATGCTCGCTCTTTTGTATCAACAAAACTGGCACGCAAATACTGAGCACTACCCCAAGCATATTGAGTGGTGTCAGCGTCTCGTGAAAGAAAAAAACACCACCGCACACCGCGATGAGCGGCGCGAGGATTTTTGAGAGGGGGAAAAAGATGACAGTATCTATAAAGCGAAGCGCCTCGATACGTGTGTAGGCACTGATTGCATACGTCGCCCCTGCGGCAAGCGCACATGCAGTAATCTCTTGCCAATACACGGGCAAAACTTCTCCACTCAAAAGAAAGCAGAGCAAAAATATCGGCCCTGCTATCACATACGTAATGATGTTATTCCACGCAGCATTCAATTTTTTCTGCGCGACTACTTTCCCCGCAAAGATGTGCAGCCCCGCAAAGACCGTCGCTGCTATTGTCCAAATAAAAGTCGTGGAATCCATTGACCGCTAGTATAGCAAACCGATAGCAACAACGGAGATGACGACCGCGACAAACTTTCTAATGTCCATGTGTTCCTTGTAGTACCACACTGAGAGAAAGATGGGTATCAAAATGTAGTGTGCGTGAATCGTATAGATAAGACTGATGGATCCAAGACTGTACGCCTTGAGGAGTGCGTAAAAACTCACAAATGCGAGCGTACCTGAAGCCAGTCCGACGAGCACATCATGAGTGTCGGGAGTGTAGTCACCTTTCTGCACTTCTCTTCGATACATATAGACAGAAAAGACTGCTCCGCCAAGCTGAGAGAGCGACATGAAGAAGAGGAGCGCAGTGTCTATATCTGCCCCCGCCTTCGTGAGTAACATCGAACTTGATGCTAAGCCTGTCGAAACCACAAGAAAGATAAGGCCCTTCCTCAGATTTGTCTGACGGCCTTGTTCAGCATTCGAAAGAAGTAACAATGGGACACAGAGACTCAAACAAATACCGATCATATTAGCGACGGTGAGTGACTCGTGAAATACAAACACACCGCCTGCGACAACCACAATCGGCCCGAGTATCTTATTAAGTGGAAAGTAAATTGTCGCATCAATGTAGCGAAGTGCATCGATGCGAATAATTTGACCAAATGCATGCATTGCGCCGGAGATGACAGCGAGAACAAGAAGCACGAGCCACGCATCAGGATAACTCCCCCACACCACAAGCGCGACAAGCGCCATGAGTCCTGAGACACCGTACGTATAGATACCATTATAGGCTGAACTCCTTCCACCATGCGCAATTATCTTTGCGGTAAACATCTGTATACCAGCAAGCACTGTCGCTGCAAGTGTCCACAAAAAAGTAAGAGAGTCCATACTATTTCATTCTTCCGTGGAGTGGATCAAACTGCAATACAATCCCCGGCCCAAATTCAACAACAGCAATAGCGTCTGCAATCTTCGCACACAAGTGCGCACGAAATTGTTCAGGAGTATCGATGATTTTTCCAATATTGGTAAAATTAAACAACTGCCTCACACTCTTGTGCGTGTGCGCTTCAAGGCCACGAATGAGACTGAGCCCATCATCACCACTGAACAATGAATGCATTTCTTTGAGTGTAGTCAGCGCTTCATGTAGCTCCGCACGCGAACGACGCATAAACCACACACGAAACTCAGGAGAAAGAAAAGCGTAGTGAATAGTCCGCTCAAGGCCGTAATATGCCTGTTCAAAATCAAAGGTCAGTGCAAAATCTGAGTTCACCGTATCGCGCTTGGTGTTTTTTTCCTTTGAGCCGGCGTCAAAAAAATCTGTATCCCCAAACACAAGCGCCTGGATAACACGCCCGACAACGTACAGCTTCGGAAACTCGGCGAGTGTCGCACGGTCTGCATCAGTTATGTGCTTCTCATACGAGTACCAGGTATCACCTCTCTTCACCACATCAGAGACAGGACTAAACGGCCGCGAGCCATTGCCCTTCAAGAGCGCAGCTACAGCCCACTGTGTTTCAGGCATTTTCGAATATGGGATGTGGTGCAACCTTCCTCCCTCCGCATCAACATACGTCTCTCTATTGTAGTCGTTACGATGAGATGCAGAGATTGGCTCGGCGTCATTGACGCGACGTGTGTGCGCGAAGAATGGACTTTCGCTCAACGCGCCCCCTTTCATATTACGAGACTATTTCCTTTGGTATTGGTACAACACCCTTCTTTTCTTTCAACGTTATTCCGTGCTGCTGGACCACTGCTTCATACTCCTCGCGCTCAAGTGTCTCAACCTCAATAAGCTTCTGCGCGACCGCATCAAGTGCTTGACGGTACCTCACGATAGTATCTTCTGCACGCGCAAGTTGTTCTGCAATTATTTTTTTCACCTCACTGTCGATAAGCGCTGAGACCTGCTCCGAATACTCCTTGCTCGGCATACCGTGACTACCGACGATGACTCGCCCACCATCATCTTCAAGCGCAACAGGTCCAATCGTGTCTGACATTCCCCATCTTGTTACCATGTGTCGTGCAAGGCTGGTAGACACCGCAAGGTCGTTTGAAGGTCCTGTGGTTAAGTCTCCAAAAATCATGCGCTCCGTGACATATCCAGCGAGCGAGACTGCGATGTCATCGAGAAATTCTTTCTTTGATTGCATACGTCGATCAGTGTCCGGGAGTTTCAATGTGTACCCTGCCGCGCGACCACGAGAGATGACTGATACTTTGTGTACCGGGTCTGAATACTCGAGCACCGATGCGACAACCGCATGTCCTGCTTCGTGGTACGCAGTAATCTTCTTTTCTTCAGAGTTCATGATATGACTCTTTCTCTCTGGACCAAGCATTACTTTTTCAATCGAGCGCAACAGGTCGTATTGAGTAATCTCCTTTCTGTCCTCACGCGCTGCGAGGATTGCCCCTTCGTTCATGAGGTTTGCAAGATCTGCACCTGAAAAACCTGGTGTTCGTTTTGATATTTCAAGCAAGTTCACATCTGCGTGAAGCGGTTTCTTGCGTGCGTGTACATTGAGAATCTCTTCGCGCTCTGCTCTATCAGGTGGATCAATCATGACGCGACGATCGAAACGGCCTGGGCGCAAGAGTGCTGGGTCGAGCACATCTGGTCTGTTTGTAGCAGCAATTACAATCACCTTTTCGGTCGGTTCGAAACCATCCATTTCAACGAGGATTTGGTTGAGTGTCTGTTCGCGTTCATCATTACCTCCACCCATACCCGTGCCTCGCGCGCGTCCGACTGCATCGATTTCATCGACGAAGACAATCGCTGGCGCATTTTTCTTTGCAGTATCAAACAAGTCACGCACACGTGACGCACCGACTCCTACAAACATCTCAACAAACTCTGAACCTGAGATAGAGAAAAATGGCACACCTGCTTCTCCCGCAACTGCGCGCGCAAGCAGCGTCTTTCCAGTACCTGGTCCACCCATCAACATCACACCTTTAGGAATCTTTGCTCCGATTGCAAGAAACTTCTCAGGATTTTTCAAAAAATCTACAATTTCGCTGAGCTCTTGCTTCGCGACTTTCGAACCAGCGACGTCAGCGAACGTGACTCGATTGTTTTTGTCATTCGGGTCAATCATTCGTGCGCGTGACTGCCCGAAGGTAAATGCCTGCATGCCTGCACCACGAATCTGCCGTGTGAAGAACCATAGACCAAAAGCAATAAGGAGGAGTGGGCCAAGGAGCGGGAGAAACATTCCCATCCAGTATTTAAATCCAGTTGGTTCAGCAATCTCAATAGGGACAGCGCGCAAATCTTCTGGAGTTGCACCATAATTTTTGAGTGTCTCAGTGAGCCCTGACTCGCCCTCCTTCTTACTGTATTTTATGACTTCCTCCTTTTCCTTTCCGTATGAGATATCTATCTGCTCACCGCGCACGACAATCTTACTCACTTTTCTATTCGTCAAATCTTGCGCAAGTTGTGAAAGTGTAATGTTCTCAGGTTTTTTCAGTGCATCACGCAAGCTTGAGTAACCTCCCAAGAGTGCAAGAAAAATGAGAATCGTGATTACAACTTGAATACCAAATTGTTGGTTGACCCCGTAGTCTTGTTTTACTTTCTCAAGTGGGCTTTTCTTCTCTCCCTTCTTTTCCTTTTCTTTATCGTGCTTGTGCTGTGGTTTCTGTGACATGGATGCAGTATACGGTGCGTGTGTAAAAAGTAAACGACTCTTCATGACGACGCAGCGCAGTACTGTTTCTTTCAATAAAAAACGCTCGCGGAAAACCCTCCCGCGAGCGCGCTCTTGTCGTGAATGGGGGCGTCACGCAATCGCCTGTTGTGACAATCCAAAATCGATTCGGTAGTCGCGCACATACGCGACCGTCGCTTCGATCAAGTGACCAACAATGTTTTCTTCCGCGAGGGCTGCTCGCAGGTCGGCTTCAGGCATTTTCCACCCGACGTGCACCTGGGTACCGCCAAGAACGAGGAACTGGTTCCCCTTTTCATGATGCCATGTAAAGCCGTGAGGGTTTGCAACAGAAGTCATTATGAATACCCTCCTTTCTCCTGTGCGCATGCTTTGTAACACATTATTCAAATATTGCAAGTTTTCGTGAGAGAAAATTGAGCGGATGAGCCAAAAAAAGGCGCCGGCACAGGAGAGGTCCCGTGCCGGCGTTGACCCTCTCGCCTTCGCTTACGCAGCGTCGGCGAGTCGATCTGGTCTCTGGAAGTGGTTCCGGACCCGCTCCAAGAAGCTCTCGACGGCAGTGACCGTGTCGGCATCGATGCCTTCGGTGCGAAGCGTTCGGGAGAACGTCTCGCGGTCGTACGGCAGCGGCACTTTCACGGACTTTTCGCCGAGGGCGAGGAACAGATCTTCGCCTTTGGACTCCAGAGACATTGCAGGGCTCTTCATGATGTGGCCTCCTTTCCTCTGCAATCCCTCAGTTCTACAATAAAACCTAGATTTTGCAACACAAAAGCCGCTCATACGAGCGGCTTCGGCGCGTCTCCTCAGTAAGCCATGGCAGACTTTTGCTGATTCGAGTGGCTGGAGTGTATATGAAAGTTTCCTCGCCAGCAAATAAATCGCATGTATACTACGCAGATGTCTCTGATTGAGCATAAAAAGGCGCACTTGCAGTACGAAATCCTCTCTACATACGAGGCGGGTATTTCGCTCATGGGTACCGAAGTAAAGTCACTCAGAGGTGGCAGGGGCAAACTTGAAGGAGGCCGTGTCATCGTCCGTGGCGGTGAAGCGTTTGTAGTCGGGATATCCATCCCTCCCTACCAGCCGAGCAATAGCGGAAAGGGATATGACGCAGAGCGCCCCCGAAAGCTTCTGTTGAGCCAAAAGGAGCTCCGCCTCATCGCCCAGGCAGAGCAGGAGAAAGGATTGACATGTATCCCACTTTCGTTGTATAATAAAGGTTCGTACTTAAAGCTCAAAATCGGTATCGCGAAAGGAAAAAAGAAACACGATACCCGCGCAACGATTCGCGAACGCGAGGAGAAGCGACGCACCAGTAAGCTTGAAGGTCGCGGATAATTGTTCTTTGAAAATTTGCATCGGTCATTCGCAGAAAGAAGCCTCGCCCAAGGTCCGACCTTGGGTAGTGTGGCTTTTTTCTGGGGGTGACCGGTTTCGACAGAGAGATTCGATTGGTAGTGGCGCATGGGTGTTTGATACTACACTCAAAGATCAAAACCTAAGTGCAAACAAAACTGCACGTGGAGTGGTTTCACCATTCCAGTTCGCATTTGTATAAAGACTGTTGAGCTTTTGCTCCAGTCCGCTTATGCGACCATCGTCGTAGCTGACTCCGATACGTTACTCACGGTGTCATAACCAGCCGCAAGGTTGGTCGGATAGTGATGAGGAGCTGTTCCCTACTTCATCATAAAGATATAGAACTCGCACACAGTGATTTTGTTTTGCTTCCTACACTGTGCGTTAAACTTCAAGCAATCCTAACCATGTAGATACTTCTATCAATCCTCTTTTGGACGGGAGTTCAACTCTCCCCACCTCCACAAAAATCAAAAAGCACCTCATTGGTGCTTTTTGATGTGCGGTAAGAACTTATATCTACCCAAAAATACTCCACAACAACCACCCGTTGAGCCCTGCGATGATTACGCCGATGACCCACGCCCCTGTGGTGAGCACCATCGAGTTCGCAAACTCACCCATAATCCGCTTACTGCTCGTAAACATCAGAAGTGGAAAGATTGCAAAGGAGAGCTGAATACTCAAGACTACCTGACTCAAGATCAGCAGGTCAGTGACGTTTTCAGCACCGTAGAGTCCGATAAAGACGACGGCAGGAACAATCGCAATCAATCGCGTAATCATGCGTCGAAGCCACGGAGCAATCTTGAAGTTCAGGAATCCTTCCATGATGATCTGCCCAGCGAGCGTGCCCGTAATCGTCGAGTTCTGCCCCGATGCCAAGAGTGCAACACCGAAGAGCACACTTGCGAAACTCACGCCGAGGAGCGGTGAGAGCAATTTGTATGCCTCCTCAATGTCCGCGACTTGCGTATAGCCCTGAGTATAGAATGTCGCCGCAGCAACAATCAAAATCCCTGCGTTTACAAAAAGCGC
Source organism: uncultured Candidatus Saccharibacteria bacterium (assembly GCA_964528735.1). GTDB lineage: Bacteria > Patescibacteriota > Minisyncoccia > Phycocordibacterales > UBA2100 > CAYNND01. The sequence goes on from CAZGUV010000003.1 coordinate 21,071, forward strand.
GAGTGTGAGTGCAAAGGTAGAGTCAATCGTCGCGAACTTAATCGCTTCACGCTTCCCTTCCTGTGTCTCTTCATAGTTGCGCGTTTGCACAACTGCTGAGTGCAGGTACAAGTTGTGCGGCATCACCGTTGCACCGAGAATACCGATTGCGATGTAAAGCATCTCAGGATTGAAGACGAGCTGTGACGTCGGGATAAACCCTGCAAGAAGTGGCGCAATCGCAGGTGCCGCGATGATAATCTCAGCAAGAAAGATGAGTGCAATCGTCCCAATGAGCACGATGATAAATGCTTCGAGGTAGCGGAAGCCCTTGTTTTGCAGAAAGAGGATGACGAGTACATCAAGCGCGGTAATGAGCACGCCAATCAGAATCGGAATATTGAAGAGCAAGTAGAGCGCAACTGCCGTACCGAGCAATTCTGCCAAGTCACAAGCGATAATCATAATCTCAGCCATGAGCCAGAGGAAGACGGCGACCGGCTTTTTGAAATTATCTCGGCACATCTGTGCGAGGTCACGTCCCGTGACGATACCGAGCTTGAGCGCCAAGTGTTGGAGCACCATCGCAAAGAAGTTTGAGATGAGGATGACCGCAAGGAGTGCGTAGCCGAACTGCGCACCACCTGCAAGGTCAGTCGCCCAGTTGCCGGGGTCCATGTAGCCGACGGCAACGAGAAATCCCGGACCCATAAAGACCAGAAGCTTTCTGAAGAATGAATAATGAGTCGGGACGGGTATTGATTTATGGACCTCGGGAAGACTTGCCTGTTCTGCAGGCGCTTCTGAGCCAATACCCCATCCGAGGTTTTTAAAGAGTTGTATGTGTGTCATACGAATACTACTAAGTGAATAAATTACAATTGTGGAATAGTTGAACCGTGCGGATCACGTTTTGGATTTCCTAGGAATCGTGCGAGACGCTTGATGACATCATCACTACATGCATGTTCGAGCTTTTCTGCTTCTTCGTGAATTCTGTGTTTTGGTACATGGAGTATGTCGTGGAGAAATACTTCGATGATGCGATGTTTTGAAGTGAGCACCTTTCCGATGCGTATCCCTCGTGCGGTGAGCTGTACCTGTCCGTAGTGCTGTGACTCGACGAGCCCTTTTTCTTCGAGCTCATTGATACGCTCTGAGACGGTAGACTTACTGAGCTTGAGCCGCTTCGCGATGTCAGTCACCCCCACCCGAGCTTCAGCGATGCTCAAAATATAGATAGCCCTGACGTAGTCCTCTTTCGTCGCTGTTATCAGAGCTTTTCGCTTTGATTTTGTTCGCATATACGAACATTATACGATATGCAAAAAAAAGCAAGGGGGCACTGCCTCCTCCTCTGTATCTCTCAGGTGTGAGTTACACGCGCTTTTTTCGAACCGCAAAACCCTTATTGTCTGACCGCTGGAGCGCAAGAAATATCGCAGGACCCATCGCAAGCCAGTTGTCTGCCTGTAGAGTCTCATCGTTTGTCGACGGCTCAAGTGGTTTTATCACCAACGGAAAATCCATACTCTTAAAACGGTCCTGGATTGGATCGAGGAGACGGTTTAGAAATGACTCTTCGGTTTCCCCTTCTGTCGCCTGCAACGTAATAATGAGTGACTCGTCAGGGGTATCATTTCCCTGCGAAGCGGTCGGTTGTTCGTTCATTCGATAAGTATACACCTCCTGCATCGTTACAACAGCCTTGCCCAACCTTGCGCATCTATGCACCTTTATGTACAGTCCAGTCGTTCTACGGGGCGTCTGTGGAACAGAAAGGAGTATGATGAAGCAGGTCTTGATCTGCGGAACATTTGGACTCATATGCAGTGCAGTAGGAGCATACGTCGCATTCGACCCGGAAGCGCACGCTGGTGTTCAACTACTTCACTTCATACTGAAAGAGTCAATTGCTGGACTCGTGATCGGCACAGTCGGCGGTGGAGCCGCATGGTACGTATCACGGTGATGGCATGACGGTGCTGGCGATGCAACACTCGCCAGTACTTTTTTTATTGGAAATTGCTATACTCGTGCCCATGTCTACAAAAACACTCACCTACGCACTTATTGCGCTTATCGTTGTCGCTGTTGCAATCAACTTCGCATTGACTGATGCACCAGCCACACGACCGACACTCACCACTGGCGGAGGTGTCGCGAAAGCAAATCCGGCATCAGTATTTTGCGTTGATAACGGTGGAACACTATCACTCAACAGTAGTGATGATGGTGTGACGGGAACATGTACCTTCCCTTCGGGTGAGCAATGCGAAGAGTGGGCACTCTTTCGTGGCGAATGTGACATCGAAGGTGTGAGTAAGCATGTCATCTACAGTAATGGAGCGCAAACGGTGCACGCTATCTACCGCGGGAAACATAACACCGTGTTGGTCAATGCGCCTGAAATAAATATTGATAACATGCTCGTGGTGCCAGCAGTGAGCGCGAGTGGTGCTCGATACGAATCAGCGGACAAACGGACCGAGTTTTGGGAACATCAGGGTGAATTGACCCTATCGGTTGATGGCGAGCAACGTTTTGTTGGGAAACTCGTGGAATAAATAATCACGGTATACTTACTCTATGTCGAGTGGAGAGGGTCTACGAAAAACAACACGAGAGAAAAACTACGAATCCCCTTTTGATGCACTCGAAAAAGATTTTCGGTATGTAAGTGCGGTGTACCTCGCCCGCGAAGCGGGCGCGCAAGAGCCTCATATCGTTTCACTCCTGCAAAAGATGGGTATACCTATCGAACGAAAGGAGGCTGTCGCACAACGAGCGCATTTTGTTTCGGGAAGTCGAGATGGGTACCACGCATTTTTGCAAAAGGCCTTTGCCTCAGTACCTGCAGAACAGCAGGCCGAGATGCGCACTGTTGTTGATTTGTTTATGCGCGCTGAAGCTCCTGAAAAATACTGGCGATACGAAGTCGGCGCGCGAGTCATTGCGTACACACTCATACACGCTGGTATGCCACTCCCTGTGGTGAGCTCAGCACTCACTCGTCATCTCGGTGGAACAGTCAAATCAACTACGATTCGTGAAGTACTCAAGCATGTCGGGAGAGAAACACTCCTTGAACAACTTTCTCAGGGTATCGAGTCTTCGATAGCTGAAACTGACGCTACTCTTTTAGTAGAAACAGCTCGACGCATGGCGCGCAATGAAAAGCGTGAGTCCATTCGATACAGATCACAGTGGAACAAAGACAAACGGTGTCGTGCCTATGTCTTACGACTCGGCGAAGGCGGGATGTCACCTCAAGGAATCGCCCTTGCAGTGCGTAAAACATTTCGCATTAAAGTCCCTGTCGTTACCATCAAATTTTTTGTTCGCTCTCACCCACCATTTCCCCATCTTGATGAACGTGACCGAGCATGGGTTGAAGAAAAACTTACCGGCGCTCATGAGGCATACGCAGAGACAAAGCGTAGACACTACAAGCGCGGTGCATCACTTCGGCTTGAACGGACTCTGACTGGCGACGCACTCACGCGATACACCGAAGCAAAGCTCAAGCAGATACAAAAGGAAGAGGCTGCACTGTATAGCGAATACGCCCCTCGCTTGAGACGCTTTGCAATGAAACTTGACCCTCGGCGTGCAGAGGATATGACCCAAGAAAGTTTTGTCAGACTATTTACACATCTGAGAAACAATAGCCTCGAGCTGTGGTCTCACGTAAGCCCCTTTCAACTTCTTGCGACTATATGCAAAAATCTCGTGCGAGATGCAGCACGCCGACCTATAACTAAAAACACTATTTCAAATGATGAAGTCATTGACCGATTTGAATCTCCGACACAATCGACTGATGAGCTTGTCTCAGAACATCTCGCTGCACTTGAAGTGCGGAGTGCTCTACTCGCACTCCCTGAAGAATTGCGGATCATAGCAAAACTAAAATATCTTGAAGGTCTGACTGAGTCTGAGGTATCGCATATACTTTCAATACCACTCGGCACCGTAAAATCGCGCTGGAGAGTTGCAGCGACTCTGCTACGCGAACGACTGAAGGACTACAACGACTTTGATTAGAATCCAAAGAAGTAGCCGAACCAACTCCAGAGACCACCAGCACTCTGTGATGCAGACGCTGTTTGCGACTGCGCAGGGGTTGGGTGAGGTATTTGAGGTGGAGGCACTTCCTTTGGCTTTTGTGCTACAGGTTTTGGTTTTTTAATATTTTTTGCCACAGGTTTTGGCTTTGGTTTGTCTTGGACTTGTGACCCTGATGTCGTGCCTCCTGCTGATCTCCCAGTACCTGCGTTTGCAAATTGTGTCGTATCGCTTGGTGGAGTCGATTGGCCGAACAGAACTCGACTTCCGTCTCCAGGTTGTGGACCGCTCGGCGCCATCGTAACCGTACTTGATGTACTTCCAGAATTTGAAGTTACAGACGAGAGAGGTCCATTGCCACCACCACCCGCCTGAGGTTCGGTAATGATAAATGTCGAAATACTGTGATATATGGTATGTCCTGCAGAATCAGTTGCTGAGAAGAAACATAGTTGTGAATCTTCCTCATCACGACCCTTGATTAAATCGCCACTAACGGGGATTAGTGCGGTGCCTTCTGTTTCTCGAAGCCATACCCGTCGCAGTGAATAGGTACCCGGAGTAAGTGGATTGAATGTCACTGTTGTTACACCTGCAGGAAGTGATGTTGGTGTAGCAACGCCACATGGTCCGAAATAATTGAGCGTCACTGGTTCGCTCGAAGAGATTGAAAGCGACGGTGTTGTGTTTGAACTTGGTGTTGCAACAGGTACGACGATGTGTACATCCGGCTTCGTCGTGTCGTATGTGAATGTAATGATTGTGCCTTCCTCTACTGAGGGGGTGCTTGCATTACCAAGGTCATCAGTGCCAATTACTGCAAATGTGTACACGCCGTCGGTGGTGAGTGTCGGCCTATAAATAGTCGTCAGGTCACCTTCCAAACGAACGCAGGGCACAAATGTCGCCCCGACTAAAGATGAACCCTCTACGAATGCGCACGTAAAGGTTGCCGAGCTATCAAAACTAGTGATTTCAAACTGAACTGGATTTGAAGTGACTGAGTTATTTGATGGTGAATTAGAGACATTGACAAGAGGAGGTTCAGCATCAAAACGGACAACAGCTTCTAGTGCTGTCGAAGTAAATGTGTTCCCCGCTATATCCGCCACACTTCCATCTTTTAGGTGCACGCGATGGCCGCCCGTAGTTCCATTGACAGAAAATGTATATACGCTCGGGCTTACTATGGTTAGATCTGAGAATGTAAGTGATTCTGGAGCAATGTTTTCCAGATCACTCAAATCAAAACCAGTAACGTCCTCAGAAAACGTCAGCGTCACAGTGTACGGAGCATTTGTCTCTGGTACAGAAGGAACTATCGAAACAACGGTTGGTGGTGTTGTATCCACAACAGGCTCTGGTGGAATATCTATCGCGTGAGCAGTGCTCCCAATAAAACTGATAACGATGAGTAGCAATAACGTTTTGTACATTGCCGTATGCTAGCCCACGATGCAGCACTCCAGCAAGTCCCCATCATGGTACAATATGGTATGCCTTTTCTCGCGTCATTCGTATTGAAAATTGTACTTATTGCGGGAGCAATAATGCTCACTATCACCTATGTCCCCGGTATTGCGGTGCACGGAGGGTACGTGACACTCGCTCTCGTTGCGCTACTCTGGACCGCTCTCATTACTGTCATCAGGCCAGTACTTAAAATCGTGGCGCTCCCTTTTTCCCTTCTCACCTTTGGACTTTCATCAGTCATCATTAATGCTCTTTTGTTTTGGATGATGACGCAGGTCGTCCCTGGATTTACTGTTGATGGCATTATCCCGGTACTCTTCGGCTCATTTGTGCTCGCCGTGTGTACATGGTTTATTACACTCTTTTTCTAGCTATTCGTCTCGTCGATAGTACCAAAGATACAAGCCGATTGAGGCAGCAAGTGCTCCGTTGAAGTTGCATACCAAATCAAGCGCATTGTTGTAGTAATCTCCGATTTGCGCTCCCATACCAAGAAAGATAACCATCCCAAACTCAATGATTTCATTGTACGCACCGAGGCCAGATGCAAATGTCACGAGCAAAAAAAGAAACGGGAGCGGATGATGCTTCATGCTCCCGAGGTGATTGTACAGAATGTTATGGCCGATTACTGCCGCTATAGCGCCACCGAAGGTGTGAACGAGATTATCATAATGAACATACCCGCCGAAAAAACCGATTTGATACAAACGCACCCCGTCTATATATGTAGTACTGCCCAAGATATGAAGGAGTCCAAATAGAGAGATGAGCGTTACGAGTGGGACGCCAAAATGAAGTTTTTGATAGTAATGACTAATCATCCAAGTGACAATAATCATGTACACCGTGTAGAACAAGAATGTGTAGTCCCCATACCACAGCGCTACTAATGTGAAGAAAAAAGTATAAAAGACTGTAAAAAGTCTGATGAGATTGAGTTCTTTTTTTTCTACGATAGTCCGCATACGTCTATTCTATACCCTCTCGCTTCCGTGCGCGCATAAAAAGAACACACAAGAGAACACTCAGCGCAGCGAGCGCAACCCACGGCTTCCAGCTATAAAAAAGTGCTTCAAATGGTCCCTCTTGAAGAAATGCGATGTATTCGTACATATTATTCACCCATTACTACATTGCCCAAACCTCCGAGGATAGAACCTGAGTCAGGACTCTGTCGCGGCATCAGCGTAAAAATCTTTCCTGCAAGTCGAGAAAATGGAAGCGACTGAATCCATACTTTTCCTGCGCCTGTGAGTGTCGCAAAAAAGAGTCCCTCGCCACCAAAGACGCCAGTCTTGATAGAGCCGATGTATTGAATGTCGTATTGGACGGTAGATTCGAACGCAACGATACAGCCTGTGTCTACCTTGAGCACCTCACCAGGCATAAGTGTGCGCTCAATGATGTACCCACCAGCGTGCACAAACGCCATACCATCTCCTTCAAGCTTTTGCATGATAAATCCTTCGCCTCCAAAAAGGCCTGCGCCAATCTTTCTCTGAAGTTCGATACCGACTGAGACACCCTTTGCGGCACAGAGGAATGAATCTTTTTGGCACACAACCTTGCCGCCATGCTCACTGAGACGAAGTGGGATTATTTTGCCCGGGTACGGTGCTGCAAACATGACCGTTCCCTTTCCTGCTCCCTTTTGTGTGTATGTTGTCATGAAGAGACTCTCACCAGTTAAGAGTCGCTTGCCTGCTCCTACCATCTTACCCCACACGGACTGCTGGTCGTCATTACCCGAACCAAACACCGTTTGCATATCGATGTTCTGCGTCATGCTCATAAATGAGCCCGCTTCAGCAATCACCGTCTCTTCGGGATCAAGCTCAATCTCAACTGCCTGTAATTCTTCACCATGAATGGTGTAATCGATTTCATGTGCTGCCATATAGAGGTAGTGTACAAAGCACGTGCAATAAATCAATATACGCTAAGCAAGCTCGACATACATCGTCACTCTCGTATACTTACCTTGTATGCGTAAAGTACTCCACGTACAAGACTTACTCCCGAGTGAACGAGAGCACTATAGAATACGCAGTACGTACGCGTATGAGAAGATAGCAGCATCTTTCATCAATGCACTGTTTGCATTTGGTATGGCAACGCCATTTCTTATATGGTGGGGACCAACACTCGCATGGAAAGTAAGTGTTGTAGTACTTTTTGGTCTTTACGAAGCATTTGTGTTTTTTGTACACAAAGATAGATGTTTTGGTATGCAGTTACTATCTATGTACCACAAGTACCCATTCAGAAAGCGCGACCATATACTCTACTGCATCTTCTATGCATTGAGCTTTGCGACATGTTTGGTGTATATATGGTTTCCTTTTGACTTACTGTTGTTCAATATATTTTTTATCCAACTGCCTGTAGTGATGATGACCGGCACAACACTCCATGGATGGCTTTCAGGGATTGAGAGTGTCCGTCTGGTAAGACAATAAGTATGTACCTGCTCCCACTCATTCCTATTGTACTCATCATCGGCGCATATATCCCGCTAATAAAAGGCGCGCGCGGTAAGAAAACTGAACTCAATATAGCAACATTCATTTTATGGATTGTAACTGGCGTCTGTGTCTCAACTGCAACTTATCTCGCCGGAGGTGAAATTCCATATATTGGAATTGGTTTTGTACTGGCAAATGCGATTCTTGTTTCAGTTGTCCTGCAAACAGGACGATGGCATTGGTCAAATAAAGAATCAATCGCACTCATAGTCGTATGTATGGGGCTCCTCGTGTGGCTCACGACTGAACCACTCTATGCGCTCATCGCGCTTGTTGCTGGAAACTACCTCGGAGCAGGCATGCCGACACTTATTGATGCATATCGAAACCCACAACGCTCACAGGTACTTTCATGGAGCCTCTTTTCTCTCGCCGCACTGATTAACTGTGCTGTTATCACCAATACAACGCTTGAAAGTTACATATATCCTGCCGCAGCACTTGTATTTAACTCGCTGGTCGCGCTCGCTAATCTGAAAAAATAGCGTACTATAACGAGATGAAAAAAAGAACATTTTCTTCTGAACGATTTGCGGCACGCACCGTGCGTACCTGCCCATTACTTGTTGCTGATGAGGCACGCAATGCAGAAAAAGAACTCATGCGCGGTCTTGAAACAATGGAGCAATTCGAAAAGTCAGTTACTTTTTTTGGCTCAGCACGAATAAAACCAGGCACTCCCTACTATGACATGACTGTGCGACTCGCAGATGAATGCGCAAAACTTGGATTTGCGGTGGTGACTGGCGGTGGTCCTGGGATTATGGAAGCAGCAAACAAAGGAGCATTTGACGCAGGTGGAGCAAGTATTGGATTCAATATCGAACTTCCGCACGAACAAAAAGAAAATCCTTTCCTCACGCATTCGGTACCTTTTGAATATTTCTTCACCCGAAAGACAGCAATGACATTTACTGCTGAAGCGTTTGTGTGTATGCCAGGCGGTTTTGGTACATTTGATGAGGTATTCCAAGTACTCTGCCACATCCAAACAAAGAAGATGCCAAAAGTACCTGTCGTCCTCGTCGGAACTGATTTTTGGGGGCCAGTCGACAGACTCAGTAAAGAGATACTCGATGAACGATTCCACACAATTGACCCGCAAGATGTAGGACTCTACACCGTGACCGATGACGAATCTGTGGTGCTTGATATCATCAAAAACGCTCCACTGCGAGATATCTGTCAGGAAATTGAAAGTGAGAACTTCCTCCACGAGCAAAAGCTCCGTGACCACTGGAGCGAACTAGAGGGCGCTGACCAAAAAAAGTAGTGCGTGCACTGAAAGAGTGTCTCGCGTATACTTGAGCTATGAAACATTCGTTTTCGAGTATTCAGCAGACACTGTTTTTCTCTGCAGTAATTGCTGGGTGTCTCTTGTTTGGAAGCATTATTCTTCCATTTATCTTACCTATATTCTGGGCGATTGTGCTCGGTATAGTTGCATATCCGCTCTACAAAAAAATATTAAACCTCCTCAGCGGTCGCGAATCTACCGCTTCTGCGCTAACCATCTGCATTATTGTGCTCTGCGTTGGTGTTCCCCTCTCTATTATTGGCTCACTGCTCGCACGGGAAGCAGTAGATACCTACTATTGGCTCGCGGAGCATCCTGATGCAGTGCATGAAAAAACTATTCTTGTTCAAGAAGCTCTTATTTCTTTCGGTCTCCCAGCTGAAGATTTAACTTCCACCATTCGTTCATATGGCGCAACAGTCACAGAATGGATCGCGCAAGAAGCATTGAGTATTGGGAAGGCGACAGGAATGACTGCATTGAAGATAGTGCTCACCCTCTATTTGCTGTTTTACATCCTCAGAGATGGGAAACGTATTGTGCAGTTTTTTGAATACATACTCCCCCTTGGTAATAAACGCGAACACCACCTCTTTGAGACATTTTCAAGCATCACCCGGGCAATTATGAAAGGAACGATTGTCACCGCACTCTTGCAAGGTATCGTTGGAGGAATACTCCTCTGGATTGGTGGCAGCACTTCGGTACTTTTGCTCGCGTCACTCATGACCATTCTTGCGTGTGTACCTGGAGTCGGACCGACCCTCATCTGGCTTCCAGTGGGTGTCTTCCAGTTACTCACTGGGAATGTGATTGGTGGGCTCGTTATTTTGATTGGTGGTTTTGGTATCATCAGCCTAATTGATAATGTGGTTCGTCCTATTTTGGTGGGACGAGACACAGCACTCCCCGATGCACTAATACTTATATCTATCCTTGGAGGTCTCGTGACGTACGGTATTCCTGGACTCATCATTGGCCCTGTTGCAGCTGGATTGGCACTGGCGCTTTTGGAGATGTTTGCGGGAGAATATTCAAAAGAACTTGAACAAAACTGAGAATACCCTATCATTGTCGTATGGAGCACTCATCACATGAACAGAACGTAGAACCGCTCAGCACAATCTACGCAGATATACGAGATAACTCAGCGTCTTCTACTGTTGAGCGCATCGTAAAAACACTTGGTGTATGACACAGGTGCACATCATCGCGCATATTGTCGCGGCAGTCCGAGAAAAAAATGGCGAGGCAGTCGATGTGAACCATCTCACCGAAACGCTTGAAGTAGCCCTCAGAAAACTGCAGACAGAGGACGAGGCCCGCTACCTTGAAGTTATCACCGAACTATCTCGACAACTCGAATCACTTTCGAAAGAAGTCGGGAGACTCAGAAATTTTGTGCACCACAATTCAGCAGCGTTAAAATAAAGTTGCTCCGAATCCGTCTGAATATGTCGCACTCATGTCTTTTCTGATGAGACAATACTCAAATGCACCAACCGCATTGAGCTCTGCTGGGTCAGTAAAAAATAAACAGCTTGAGAGCATGTCCGCTTCGGCAGTACGGGGTGCTTTTGTCCACACTGCAACAATGTCCTCAGGAGAATGTCCTGTCTCTGGGTGTATGTAATGATTGTAGTGCTTCCATCGTCTCCGATTTGTAGCAGAGCCACACAAGCCAGCGTTAAGAAGCGTCGTCGTACCAATTACCTGTTTTTGATCTCGTGGATCTTCAAGTCCAACCACGAGCGGTTCATCTGTACTATTTTCATATCGCAAATCTCCTCCACCGTTTACTAAAAAGTGCGTAAACCCTCGAGCCTTCAGGAGGCCGGCTATTGCATCTACGAGATACCCTTTTCCTATAGCACCAAAGTCAATCATCGCAGGCTGAAGCATTTCGATGTGTGTATCATCAACAATCTGTAGCACTGAAGGAAAATCAGGAGCCTTTCGAATCGTGTCTTGTGGCTCAAGCGTGAGCATGGTGTTATACCCCGCATCAGAAAGTGACACCGCAATCGTGGGAGTAATTGCCCCTTGGGTGAGATGATATGCCTGGACATACAGATGGAGAATATCAGTGCATTCACGAGGAACCTCTATAATGCCTGTGGTCGTCCTTAGTCTAGAGATAAGTGAGGTCTCAATAAATCGTGAAAATGTTGCTTCAAACCACTCTGCATAACGCTCTGCTTCTCCCACCGCAATTCGTGCCCGATCTCGAAGACCCTCCTCGCCATATAGGGTAAGAACCCATACGGTCCCTGTACCGTGAAAGGTATGAACTACGAGAGGTTCTTGCATGCGTGCAAGTATACAATCCCTTCTCTTGCTTGGCGAAATCACTCTTTTGTGATACGGTACATATACTAATGGATGAAAACGTACGCATAAACGAAGCTATTCGAGTCCCCGAAGTTCGTGTCATCGGAGCCCAAGGTGAAAATCTTGGTGTATTAGCGACGAAAGAAGCGATCCGCCTTGCCCGAGAAGCCGGACTTGATTTGATAGAGGCCTCAGCAAAGGCAACCCCCCCTGTCTGTAAAATAGCTGATTATGGTAAGTACAAGTACGAACAGAACAAGAAAAACAAGGAAATCAAAGCCAAAGCACACGTCACCGAGACAAAGGAGGTTCAAATAAAGATTGGGACAGGTGACCGCGATATGGAAATAAAGGCGAAAAAAGCTGCCGAGTGGCTCAAGGAAGGAAATCGAGTCAATATTAGCCTCTACCTCTGGGGACGCTACAAATTCATGGAATTTGAATTCCTAAAGGGCAGAATGGAGCGTTTTCTTGCAATTATCCCAGAATCGTTTAAGATTGCCGAGCCTATTCAAAAAGGCCCTAAAGGACTCCTCACAACTATCGAATTCGATAAAAGTGGGAAGAAACCAGTCTTTACTTCGCAAAAGACTGAGGGCAAGCCTCAGAAAGAGGTTGAAGAATAGAATAATCTCATGAAAACAAACAAATCATACGCAAAGCGTCTTCGAGTTACAAAAAACGGTAAGGTCATTTCTCGCGCACCTGGACAGAACCACTTCAACGCGAAAAATTCAGGACAGCAAAGAATCGCAAAGCGCCGAAAGCTCGGGATGGTTATGTCTATGAGCAAGAAGGAGCGAGCACAATTCTTGAATGGTCTTCGCTAATTAGTCATTTATTTTTAAGATACTACTATGGTACGTGTAAAAGGAGGAGTGCATGCATTGAAGCGACGACGCTCAATCATGAAAGCAGCAAAGGGTTATCGCTTTGCTCGTTCAAAGAAGGAGTCAGCGGCTCGCGACGCACTTCGACACGCTGGTGCATACGCATTTCGTGACAGAAAGGCAAAGAAGCGAGATTTCCGCCGCATGTGGACTGTGCGCATCAACGCAGGTGTCCGCGCACTTGGTGTAAAGAACTACTCTTCTTTCATCGACACACTCTCAAAGAAGAAAGTGCAGCTTGACCGAAAAGTCCTCGCAACAATGGCGAAAGACTACCCAGCAGCATTCGAACGACTCGTAAACGCAGTCAAATAAGAAAAATCCCAGCCTCATCTGGGATTTTTTATATTCCTACACTTCTGCTGCGAAGCGCATGCACTGTCTCCTCGGTGCCCTGGTGCACTATCCCCGGTATGCCAAGCGTTTGCGCTGCATCTATGTTTGCTTGATTATCATCAACAAATATCACTTCCTGAGGTTGCGCATGCATCTCATTGAGTACATGACGAAATATCTCCAGTGACGGCTTGCGAACATGCAATGCACTTGAAATGCATATATGGTCAAAGTGATGTGTTAATGCATGCGCATGTAAAATTCCCTCTACGAGTCCTGCTGGTGCATTACTGCACAGGGCGATACGGTACTGCTTGTGAAGTTGTTCGATATACCCAAAAAGGTCTGTGTTGATTACTGCGGCAGTCGCAAGAAATGTTTGTATCTCATCAACTCGCTTCCCTGTTGCCTCAGCGCACGCTGCATAGAGAACTTCGATCGGAGCATATCCATCATCAGCTCTATCAAAGGCACTGTGTATCGCAATAGTTGAGACTTGGCTCTTTGCGTATTCAGCAATGAGCGCCCCGCGCACTTCTCTGCACAGTACTCCAAAAAAATCGAAGATAAGTCCTGAAGTTTGCATCAGAATTCTATCGTAAATGCTTCGTGCTCTTGAGGGACCGCGGTCTCTATCCCGTAAAAATCATGCACTCGCTGCGAAAGAAACTGCGATGCCTTTGGTTCGCCCATGATGACAAACACTTTTGTAAGCGACTCGCCAGACTGTTCAACAAAATCGAGGAGACCCTCTCTATCAGCGTGTCCTGAGTATCCATGTATTGTCTCGATTTTTGCTCGCACATGTATCCACGAATCTCCTATTCGTATTTTTGACTGCCCATCTTGAATACGGCGACCAAGCGTCCCCGGAGACTGGTACCCCACAAAAAGGACTGTTGTATTTTTATCGCCCAAGAGCGCCTGCTCATGTGAGACTACTCGACCTCCTACTGACATACCCGAGCCTGCAATAATTATTTTTGCTCCCGGCACATCGTTGAGACGTGCTGATTCTCTCCCATGTTTTACCAGAGTCAGCTTTGGAAAATCAAAAAGTGAGCCTCCCTCTGACTTTACCTCGTCCTTAAAATAGTGACCTGCATGCTTATAGATTTCAGTTGCCTCAATAGCAAGTGGTGAGTCAAGATACACCGGGATAGGCGGGACTGCACCTCGGTGAACCATGGAATGAATCTCGAATAAAATCGACTGTGTCCGATGCACCGCAAATGAGGGAATGATGAGCGTGCGATTCCGCTCTGCGGTCTCACGAATCACCTTTGCAAGCAAGTCGTGACGCACATCTCTGTCGGTATGTGATCTATCACCATACACACTTTCTATGACCATATACGTTGCCCCTTCAACTGGCTCAGGCGCAGGAAGAAGTACGTCTGGTGTATTGCCGATGTCGCCGGTACAAACCAGCTTTTTCCCATGACGAGAAAAAGTTACTGCCCCTGCCCCAAGAATATGCCCCACTGGAGAATATTCAGCATGCACACCATCACCAACATCGATTGACTGATGAAATGGAACCGTCTTCCACAGAGCGAGAGCATGCTCAAGGTCAGATTGCTCGTAGAGTGGTTTCGTACCAAATCGCTGCTCGTGGTCTTTGAAAATATGAATCGCATCCTTCAGGACAAGCTCCGCGAGTGCACGTGTCTCAGGTGTTGAATAGATGACACCATGAAAACCCATTTTAACGAGAAACGGGACACGTCCTATATGATCAGCGTGCGCATGAGTAATGAAGAGAGCATGAACGCATTCGACATGATATGCAAAAGGCTCTTTATTCTTTTCGTCAACATTAAACGCTTCTCCCTGATGGAGGCCGCAATCGACCAGTACCTTTTGTGTTTCAAATTCAATCAGAATGTTCGCACCCGTCACTTCTCCCGCTCCCCCATGAAATGTAAGTTTAGTCATGCTGTAATCTTCCAAATAAAACGCCGATACTGAGTGCACCAAGCATGTCCATGATAACATCCTTGCCCGTATCAACACTAAGGATAACCGAGCTGCTAAAGTAGTATTCCCAGACTTCCCATACCGTCCCCACAATAAGGACAATAACGATGAGAGGAATTATCGGTAAGACAGGTATATACATCTTGTGCACTACTCCCCCCGGAGTAAACCCTCCTAAGCGTATACACCAATTCATCAGACTACGTATCCAGAGTGTACCGACTGCCGTAAATGCGCCTCCCAAAAAATGAGTTGCCATATTGATATAAAATGACGCGGCAGTCCCAAAATAGGCAACCTCTGTTTGAAGTGATATGTATGTCAACCCAGCAACAACGACTGAAATCAGAAAATAAAGCATGCGTTGAGTATACTGTACTCAAAAGAAAAAGCCCATATATGGGCTCTTTCTACCGAGGGCATTCCTGGATTGACCAGGTGGGTGATCGCAGTACAAGTACCACAGTACCTGACGATGTAAATCTCCCTGTATATTGAATACGAGGAAATACCCCCAGCTCTTTACAGTATACCGGTCGTTTTAAATCATTGGCGCACATTGCACCTCAATGGGGAAAACTATTTCTTGCCACCAAATGGACTTCCCGAACTTCCAGCAGCACCTCCCTTTTTGTCATCTTTCTTAACGATGAGTTCTGTCTTTACAGCAATAAATGCAACAAATACTAGAAATCCAATGATGTACGCCCAAAAAGGGACTGATATTCCCTCTCCTTTCACTTGGCGAAACTCCACCTTATCAGACTGCGGTGCAAGATTCTGAGAAAACTCTGATATTCGGTCATTCATGAAAGTAGTATATCACGCGGAAGATGGGTATACCCATTTGGCACAGAAAGACTCGCCGGTGAACTTCCGTCCCATGAGATAACGCCGCAAAGCACCATGTTAGTTATCCGTGGCTGCCAGTAGTGTTCAGCCTCATTGACTGCATGTTGGATGTCCTCAGGTGTCATCTCTCTATGCAGTGGTACTCGTTGTTCAAAAAATACTGGCCCGCCATCATATATATCAGTAACAAAATGCATCGACACCGCACTGGTGGTTGTTCTTCCCTCTTGTAAGACTCTGTGGACCGCCTCGTGCACATAACGCCCGTACATGTTCGGACCGCCGAACATTCCTCCTCCGTCGAGAAGTGGGCCCGGATGAATATTAATTGTTTTTTGTGGATTGAGTCCAGATACCATTTTCAGCCACCCAGACAAGGCCACCCAATCTGCGCCCGTTTGCTTGACTATTTTTTGATACATATCTCCGCTGTACGGTGATCGCATATAGAAAAAAGGAATGCGCAGTCTTTCAGCACGCTGAAAGACTCCTCCACGCTCATGGCTTGAGACGACTCCGACAATATCCGCATGAAGTATCGGTGCATCCCCTCGCGCACTGAGGACCATATTTTCAAAACCTGAACCGCCGCCTTTATGAGTGCCCGATGCAAAAATGAGCAACTTCGGGCGGTCCATACTACTCGCTTATACCGTGACGCTTGTAGTTATAGACTCGAGATGTGTCGCCAAACCAGTGCTGAATTTCATGGAGCGCTTCTTCGGGAGTCTCTGAGGCGTGTACAATGTTGTGCACAGCTCGATGTTCTGAGTTTGCAATCGCAGGTGAATCAGCCGAAAAATCTCCGCGGATAGTACCCATATCTGCCATGTACGGAAGTGTTGGACCTGCAATCTTACGGACCATATCAACGGCATGTACTCCTTGTACAACTATTCGCACAAGAGGCGCTGAAGTCATGAAATCAATGAGCCATGTACGGACATTTTTACCTATTTCGAGAGGACTATCAGTGCCAATTTCTGTCTTTGCATCAATGCCGTATTTTGCATACGTGCCGAGGGTTTTTTCGCCAAGTCGTGCAATCCATGCCTCAGTTTTTGGATAATGATTATCTATCATTTCATGTGTTGGCATGAACATCTCAAGCGCAACAATTTTTAAATCTCTGCGCTCGAAGCGATTTATAATTTCTCCGATGAGTCCTTTTTGTACCCCATCTGGCTTAATAAGTACAAATGTTTTTTCTTCCTTTAATCGTTGTGCAGTGGTAGACATCAGGACAGCATACCACGCAGTCTCATGCATGAAAAACCCCGCATTTGGCGGGGTTTTTAGGACTATTCGAGTATTCCATCAAGGTTTACATCGTAGAGGATTTGCTCCTGCACGAGTCGATAGTTTAGCAAGTCAGTCTCAGCGAACCACAACGCTACTTCACGTACTGCATCATCGGTGTTGTCAGAACAATGAATGAGGTTCCGCACTGCACGTTCATCGACGTTAGCCATCTGGTATGAGTCGAGCGTGTAATCTCCACGGATAGTACCGACATCTGACGTTGCTGGCTCAGTACCTCCGGTAAGCTTCTTCACCACTGCAACTGCTTGATTACCCTGCAAACAGAGCATGACCACAGGTCCTGAGGTGATATATTTCACCAAAGCCCGAATAATATCTTTTCCGTACTCAATCGGCTCTTTCGTAACCTCCATACCTGCAGCCTTTCTGTTCTCAACAATACCTGTTCCCTTCTTAAGGTACCATGCATCATCTTTGTTGTAGTGAACCCAGAGCTTTTGTTCATCTGCCATACCGAATTTCATTGCTGAAATCTTGAGTCCAGCTCGTTCAAAACGCTGGATGATATCGCCGACAAGTGAACGTTGAATTCCGTCTGGCTTAATAATGACAAATGTTCGCTCTTTGTGAAGCATACGATGTACTCTATATAATAATTCTCAAGAACCTGCTGGTTTTGATGGCGGGAGTATACCTTAGGAGTGCCGGTAAAGCTAGAAGCGCGCAAATGGGTCCATCATCTGTGGATCGGGTGCTTGTTGTTGATATCGAGCCTGTATCTCTTGTTCTACCTGTACCCTATCGCGCCCATACGCTTCGTATGACATTCGCTTCAACATATCGACAATTTCATAATCTGCGTCAAATGGTGGCTCTGTATTAATATCAAACGGCTTGCTCGGTAGACCATTGACGAGAAGCGACAGATACGCCATACCCATTTCTTGTCCCTGAATATCTTTTGCAGAAAATTCTGGCTTCAATGTTTTCTCTAGAAATTCTGCATCTTCTACACCGACACGAAATACCATCTTGGTACCAACGTTACCGAAGACTGCGTCGCGAATCTTCTCATCAAGCTGCTTAATGTACTGGTGCGCCACTTGGAGCGAGAGCCCGTATTTACGAGCTTCTGAGAGAATGACTGCGATTGACGGTGTTGTGAAGTTTTGGAATTCGTCGATATAGAGGTAGAACGTAGGAAGTGTCCCCGCTTTTGTATCTGCTCGAGAGAGTGCTGCCTGCGTCATCTTACCCACAATAAAGAGACCGAGCACTTCAGCGTTGATGTCCCCCAAGCGACCCTTTGAGAGGTTGCCAAGGAATATCTTCTTCTCGTCCATGATTTTTCGGAAGTTAAATGAAGATTTTGGTTGCGCCAAAATCGGACGCATGATGTCGTTTGCAAGGAAGATGTCAGTCTTACTGGTAATGTACGGAACAACGTTTTCAAGCGATGCTTCACCCCCCGCCTTTTCAGCAACCTCTCTCCAGAATTCATTGACGATTGGGTTTTTTGACTTCTCAAGACAGCCTCTGCGAAACTTTGCATTTGAAAGAATGCGAACAATATCGGCGATTGTGGTGGTGCCCGGCTCCATACCTTCGAGCGCGAGCATCGCAGCGTTTCTAAAGTACTGCTGGAACATCGGGCCGAGAGACTCCGGGACTTTACCGAACAACTTTTCGAATATACTCAACAATTCGTTCACTACATGAGTCTTTTGTTCAGGGAATCGAGGATCGTACTCCATCATGTTGATAGACATTGGCCTATCAGGAAACGCTGGATCAAAGTAGATGACATCTTTATAGCGTTCTTTTGGCACTGAGGCGAGAAGGTCAACAATGTCAGAACCGTGTGGATCAATATAGCAACATCCGTCTCCGTTGCGCATATCCTGCACAAACATATTTTTGAGAAGTGTAGACTTACCAGTACCAGTTTGACCGATGACATAGAAATGTCGGAGTCGATCTTTTTCACCGAAGTGAATTGGTGTATCAGACCCGCCATACTTATTCATACCGAGAACAATACCTGTATCGGGCATCCCCACCGGCGCCGGAGCCTTTTTAGCCTTTGATGATTTTAGTTCGCGTGACGTTGAAACACCTGTCGCCGTGAGGTGGCAGATGGTTGTTAGCTCTGCAATTGAAAGTGGCATCAACTCTTTGTATGAATAAAGTCTGAAGATAAAGGAACGAATAAAATCATTCAGATAGCGGCCGCGCACCTGCTCAAACTTGAAAAAATTACCCTGTGCTTCATCAAACTGGTTAAAGGTTGATGTTATTGAATTTAAGAGCTCTTCTGCTCTACCCTGCTCTTTTGCAGATGTGACTACACGGATATTTGTAGGAACAATACGACTTGAAACTTTTGCAGTCATCAAATCAAGCGCTACTTGGTCTACAAATTTGTGCTCCTCCTGATACGGGAAAAGATATTTCTTCACTTCGTAAGACACCATACCCCATACTGATGACTTTTTTTTGATTGCCTTGTATGCGTACCCTCCTTTGCGGACCTCATCGAGGATGTCCTTGTAATGATGGTTGTAGTAATCACCGTGACCACCACCAATAACGATTTGAATTGCCGCACCTTCTCCATGTTTTTGCATTTTCCCAAACGCAGACATAATGACGTTGAGAGGATCATGCGTAAAATGCTTATACAACTTAATCGGGTAGCTCGGATGTTTTTCGAGCCGAGCGACTGCCGCGGCTTCATGTCCGTCTTCATGAAAGATGTTGTAGTCTTCCTTCATTTCCTCGATGCGAGCCCCCGGATATATCGAAAACAGATGCTTTTCGAAGAGTCCTCGCTTACTTCGGGGTACACCAACGTAGAATACTGCCTGCTCAGATCCTTGAGAAACGGCGATTTCAACGGTAAAGACATTATGCTTATCTTGTGACCCCCCTTCTGACATTGCGCGCATACCAGCATAAAATTGCTCCATCGAGTTGAGCAGTCGCTCAAGTGGATTTTGCATTGTCTGTGACTGCTGGTCATCTTTTCGCTCGTTTGGCAACGATACCTCAAATAGAGACATGTGCAGTGAACGAAACATCTCGCTTTTATTGGGAAGCCCTCGAGCAGGAAGACCCTCGGCAATGTACTGCGTCAAAATTTTATGAAAATCATCCTCAAGGTGTGCGCCTATCCTCGTTGCGATCGAAAGAGCATTTTTTATACCCTGATTGTTCATTATCTTGATAAGCTCATCTACCTGCCTATCGTGTGTTTCTTCTTTTAGGCCTAGCGCCTTTGCCGTTGACTCATACTCTGGCGTCGCGTACTGCGTCTTTAAGACCTCTTGTGTTGGGGTAGCCGTGTACTGTCGTATTTCGTGCTTTATGATGCGCTCCCTCGCTGGAGTATGTTCGCCACTTCCGAGTGCTGCCTCATGAGCTGCAACACGCTCCCGGAGGTAACGTATCTCTTCTTCGAGCGAAGAAAACTGTGCTGGCGGTGGTGAGTGTTGAGGTAATCGTTCAGACATGCACCAAGTATATCGCGGAATATATAAAATATGTGCACATCAGTGGACAGCAAAAAACCGCGCGCTACACTGCGCGCGGTTTTCACAAGACGAGCTAGTTAACAGTAATGACCTGTGTTGCAGAGGTTGTATACGGATAAACCGCGCTTCGCAAGTAAAGAGTATACGTGCCTGGTGCACTGTAATAGTACGTGTAGGTTGAAGTGCGTGTGCCGCAACTTACCTGCCCTGAACTTGTGACTGGGATTACTTGTGTCTGACCATTGCCGTAATCAAGTACCATATCTGTAGCGGTACATGAAGTTCCTGAAGTGAGTGTTTGTACCGTTGCCGTAACCATGTATGGGCCACCTGGGACACCATCATTGACTACACTAAGGTAACTACTTCCAATTGGATTTGTACTTCCATTGACCGTGAATGCACTGCTGTCTCGAGTTGAAATGATGTTTGGCTGATATCCCGGTGCACAATAGCCAAAACATGCATTTGCTGGAGTATAGAGAATTGCACGAACAATATATGAGCGACCATGCACAATGTTCGCCCCACAAACACGTCCTGCGTCAGCTACACATGGCTCATTTGAAGGAGGGATTGTCCAGTTGTAAACACCACTCTGTGCTGAGAGCCCTGTGATGATTCCCGATTCACCAACTGCATTTCCGTTTGCTTCACGGAGCTCAAGTCGGATACGAGCATCTGACCATGAACTCGGGAATGTCCAATTGATGTTCAAGTTCTCACCTCGGTTTACCGTCGATGGAGAAACAGTGAGTGACGAGAAGCTTGAATTTGCAGCGGTGACCGTCACGGTTTGAGAAGATTCGGTGGTGCCGTTTTGGTTTACGAGCCTAACAACATACGTGCCAGCATTACTGTACAGGTGACTCCGTGTCATAGTTTGTGTACTACTCGTACAGCCAAGGTATTCCATCGTGTCTGAGTTTCCATCTCCCCACTGAACAGTGCCGTATGTGAGTGTGCCGCACACGGTATTACTACCTGATGGGATTGTTACATACGCTGTTGCAGTCACCGTGAGCGGATTGGTACCGGTGAGTGGGTTCACGGTAAATCCAGACGGATTAACTCCACCGTTTTGGTTAATATAGAGCGTTGAGTCACTGAGGTCACACTCGGATGTACCTGCTCGGCAAATTTGTACTCGGTATACTCCACCATAGACACCAGACGGGACAGTCCATGTGTAACTATTGCCATACACGCCAGTGATGATTGGGTAGTTATACGAAGGATTATTACATGAGTAGATGGTGCATCCGACATAATCACTATTTACGAGTGAAATATTATAGGTAGATTGACCTCCAGATATCGAGCCGTAATCAGACCATGAAATATTCATGAGATTGCCTGAATAGTACGTGCCGCTATTTGGCTGGAGTAACTGTAAGTTTCCTGAAGTTGAGTACTGATCGACAACTACTGTCGCTGTTGTAGTCGCACTCATTCCTTGTGTATCAGTTACAGTAATTCGTACGGTATATGTACCGTAGCTGTAGTAAGAGTGTGTGAATGTTGTTTGCTGGTAGGTCTGACTCTGTGGTGCAGAAATTGAGTTAAGGGTGTCTCCCCACTGTATTGAATACGAGAGTGAAGATGATTCTGGATCACTTGCAACGATTGACCATGTTCCTGATTCACCCGAGCGAAGTCGAGTAGGGCCCGTAAAGCTACTGATGACTGGCGCACGGTTCTGTGTGTTCCAACTAGGACATCGGTACGAGTTTAGACATCCACGAGTGTCGTATTGAGCAATTGCCTGCTCGCCATACTGACATGTGGGCATGACAGGCGCTATAGCCGGACACGCAACACTTCCACCACCTCCGGTACAGCGGCTCGCGACATGACGTCTTGTTGCTGGCCCAAAAACTCCATATCCAGTACTAAACGGCGAACCATAATTAATGATTCCGTATGCCTGCTGGTAGCGCTTAAGTGCAGTCTCAGTTCCACGTCCAAAATATCCAGTATTGTTACCGTACGCGAGAAACCCTTGTGAAATCAGATATTCTTGAAGTCGAAACACCGGTCCTCCCTGATACACATCGCGAGCGCCTCGGTAGATAGTAAGCGTTGTGTCCGGACACGATGTTGGCTGTGCCATAACAAGCGCAGATGCAAACTGCACACCTCCAATAAAGCTGATAAGAAGCGCAGCACTTGCAACGGCACGTCGTAATGAGTGGGTCATAGGTAAAATGGTATACCTGTAGAGACGTACGCGCAAGCGAGTTCTTACGTGGTTATATACGGGTGACCACCTCGGGCTCACCATTAGTTACGATGACCGTATGCTCTTGATGTGCAGACTTTTTGCCGTCTACGGTCACATAGGTATAGCCATCAGAAAGGAGTTTAAGCTTGTTTGAACCGAGCATAAACATAGGCTCAATCGCGAGCACCATACCCTCAACAAGCAACTCTCCGCTCCCCTTCTTACCCCAGTTATGGATGAACGGCTCTTCATGCACTGAGCGTCCCACACCATGCCCTCCAAGTTCTTTTGGGAAATGTAACTTATACTTTTTAGCGACTGATTCAACCGCATGCCCGATATCTCCTATGCGATTCCCCGCACGAGCCTCAAATATACCCGCTTCGAGCGCTTCCTTGGTGCATTCAATCATTCGCTCGACATCCGCAGATACCGCGCCGACGGGAAGTGTAATCGCTGAGTCTGTAAAAAATCCATTCCACGAAAGTCCGAGGTCGAGAGTGACGATATCACCTTCACTGAGGGTGCGAGCATGTTCATTTGGTATACCATGCACAATTTCATCATTTACCGAGACGCACAGTGCTGCAGGATATGGGCGCTTGGCACCGCGCGGTGTGTATTTTAAAAATGCTGGCTTACACTCTCGTGCTGATATCATTTCTCGCGCTCTATCCTCTAGTGTTTGTGTCGAGACACCCGGCACCACATAGTCACGAAGTAAATCAAGGACTTCACCGAGATATTTCCCGCTCGTGCGAATCCCTTCCCGCTCTGTTTCGGTACGAATAATCATAATTAGAGACCGAGCGCTTTCATAATATCAGCGTGCACCGACTCAACCGATTGGTCACCGTTAATTCGATGGATCGAGCGACCACGACTTTCCATGAGCGCGAGCTGTGGAGCAACATCTGTCTTATACCACGCAAGTCGATTCGCAATACCTTCTGGTGTGTCATCGTTTCTACCACGCGCAAGGAGGCGTTTGGTTGCCTCAGCGTCAGTGAGATCGAGTGAAATCAGGTGGTAGTTACCGCGCCCATAAAATACCATCGCGTCATCAAATCCACGGGTCTGGTCGTCACCTCTACACAATCCATCTGCGATAATGTGTTCTTTGTTTGTCACTATACCTTCTGCAAATACTTTTGTTGAAAGGTAGACCGGCATGAAGTCAGGCATGCGCTTGCCAACATTTATAATCTCTCCCGTAAGGTTTCCTGTGATTGAGCCTGTTGCAACAGATGCACGCAAGAGTGCCCCCATATCAATATGAATGACAGGCTCTTGTGAGAGCGCCTTTATTGCATCAATAAGGAGTTTTACCTGTGTACCCTTACCTGAGCCTTGTACCCCAAAAAATAATACCGTGAGCGGTTGCATGGGGCTCAGTATACTCATTTTTACCAAAAAGTGAATGATGAACGGCCCCGAAGAGGATATACTATACTCATGGCCCCGCTTCGCCACGCACGCATAGGTATTCAAAAAGTAAAAGATGTTCTTGCGGGTAATCGTCCCCAATCGCCCCACGAGGTATACAAAGCGCTCCCATGGGTTAGTACAGGTG
>CAZGUV010000003.1:45407-75884 GCA_964528735.1 uncultured Candidatus Saccharibacteria bacterium
CTACCCACTCTATGTATGTAGGAATGCGCTCCCTCCTCCACTACGGAGGATGCTCTTGCTCTACACCAGAGACCTCGACCCCGGCCAAGTGAAGAGTGCCTTCAAAAAGGCATACACAGTACCTGACGCTCCTCAAGCCACTGGCTCAAGCTACGAGCTGTACGTATTTCGATCGAAGAAGGATACATACCCCGATCTTGCAGTTCGAATACACAAAAACATTGAAGACGCTGAGGAGCTCAACTCAGTCGCACAAGCAGCACATCAATGGCATCAAGAACAGCTGGGTGAACTAGTCTCATGGCAGGCACATGCGCTCCGTTCTCTGGGAGGCAAGAAAAAGCACCACATCACGGTGTCCGAGTACAGCGAAATTGTGGGCGATATTTGCGCTGGTCATTCAAAATCAGCACTGAGACATATAGAACTCTTGCTCGCGACAGGAGGCGAGCGCGTTCAAAAGCAATTTGTGAACCTAGTAGAAAAAATGCGCTCACTCATGGAACAAGGTGTATTTTTGGATATTGGTGGTTCAAACAATATTGTATTCTGCAAAAAAGGAAATGACCCCAAACTCTTCCTGCGTGTAGTTGATACAGGACTCATTGGGTTACACGTCGACGCACCAGCTTCAATTCGGGACGATCTCTCTCGTCGAGGTATTTACTCATCTAAGGTGAGTGACGAGGGTGGCGAAGGTACATGGAGCAAGGACAAGTATGTGGGATATCTGGCTATGCTTGAGCGTATTGCAGACACATACAAGGGCAGGTAAATGGTTTCGTTTCTTGCCCCACTGTGCTAGAGTACCGCAATGTCAACACCACTCGCTGCCCCAGTTATTATCTCTCTCGGAGGATCACTCATTGTTCCTGATCAAATCGACACTCATTTCCTCTCTTCATTTAAGACAATGATAGGAAGACGTATACAGAACGGCGAACGTTTCGTGCTTGTAGTTGGCGGAGGGAAGACTGCACGAATTTACCAAGACGCAGCACAGACGGTTACCTCAGTCACCGATGAGGACAAAGATTGGATAGGTATTCATGCGACGCGTATCAACGCACAGCTCATGAGAACAATCTTTGTTGATAGCGCACATCCTGAGATTGTGACCGACCCTGAGCACGTACCTTTTTACACCGAACCTATACTTATTGCAGCAGGCTGGAGACCAGGCAGATCAACTGATTTCATGGCAATAAAGCTCGCACAAAAGCTCGGCGCAACAACAGTGCTCAATCTTTCAAATATTGACCAAGTGTATACTGCTGACCCCCGAGTCGACGCCACTGCCCAGCCAATCAAAAAAATTACCTGGGAAGACTACATTAAGATAATACCGACCGAGTGGAAACCTGGACTTTCAAGCCCATTTGACCCTATCGCCTCACGAGAGGCAGCTGCACACAATATTTCAGTATCAATTATCAATGGCGCACATCTTGAGCGCGTTGATGCATGTCTTGATGCGCAGGATTTCCTCGGGAGTACTATCTCTAACTAACGTATCCGCCACTCTTCAATATTGAAAGTGCAGAGGCGACAGCATCTTCAAGTGCACCGTCTCCATTTACAATTCGATGATCATACCACGGTGCATCGTTTTTGAGCTCTTCTTCAGTAATTCGTTTCCTCTCCTCCCACTCAGTATCTGACATGTCGCTTCGCGCACGAATTCTCTTTTCAAATTCATCAATTGAGCGTGGCTCAATAAACAGCGTAAGCGCACCGTAGTGCTCTTTCATGTATTTTGCACCAACAATCTGAAGCACACAAAAAACAAGCTTCCCTTCTTGAATCCGCACATCAATATCTGGCTTGTAGGTACCGTAGTATGTATCTGTCGCTGCACGATGGTAATACTCAAGAATATTTCCTGCGGCAAGTTCTTGTTTGAAGCGGGTATTATCCATGAAGTGATAATTGACTCCATCAACCTCTCCAGGGCGTGGAGCACGTGTTGTTGCTGTCACCATAAGCGTAGCATCAGGGATGCGCTTCATGAGCTCACGCACAACGGTGTCCTTACCGCTTCCTGCGGGACCCGCGATGACGACAACTCTCGGTTTCATTGCGCAGGACTATACCACAGGAGCTGTTCGTTTGGTACTACTTTGGTACGACTCCCATGTCTTTTTGAAATGCGTGTTGCGCTGTAATAACTCGTCAAATGTCCCCTCATCTTCTAGCTTCCCTCCTGCAAATATACAAATACGGTCAAAGTATTTGAGAAGATTCATCTTGTGAATGGACGCGATGACCGCGTGATTTTTGAAATGCGTACAGAGTCCTTCATAAATTTTTGCTTCTGTATCTGGATCAACTGAACTGGTTGACTCATCAAGCAGCACGATGTCTTTCCCTTCTGAAAACAAGAGTGCTCGAGCAAGAGCAAGCCGTTGCTTCTGCCCGCCTGAGAGATTCACGCCTTTTTCGTTTATCTGTGAATCAAGCCCTCTCGGGAGCAGTTTCACCACCTGCGTACACTGCGCCAAATCAAGCGAGCGCTGTATGTTTTTCTCATCGAAGTCGATTCCGAGAGTTATATTTTCTCTGATTGTAGCTGCGAATACTTCGGGTTCTTGTGGGACAAGCATGGTACGAGCATTCACCGAACTAAAAGAAATTGGCACTGCCTTCTTGTTGTCATACGACACCATGCCCGTAGCACTTTCATACATGCCGTGTAACACCTTAAGTAGTGTCGTCTTCCCCGAACCTGACGCCCCAATGAGCGCAATTCGTTCACCCTTCTTAATCGAAAGTTTTGCACTTTTGACGGCAGCACTCTTCTGCCCATCGTAGCGAAAGGCTATGTCTGAAAACAGTACTGTCTTCCACTGAGGAATACTTTTCCTTTTTTCAGGAGCCTGAAACGCGCTCTCAAGAAGCTCAGCGTTTCGCACACGAGTGCGGCGCACGAGTATGTTTTCATATTCTGAGCAAAATGAATAGAATACATCACTGACTTGTCGCAAATATGTCCAGAGCGCAGTGATTGTACCGACAGCAACGATTTCTCCTGTCGATGCGTGCTCGTACAAGTAGTAAGCAATCGGAATAACAGAAACGAGACTGATGAGCATATCTGCAGTAAACCATTTTGTTTCACCAAGTTTTACGTTTGATGTAAATACATCCTTTGGCTTCTGCACTGTCGATACGATGTCCTGCAAAAGAGGCTTCTGAATGCGGAGGATTGTCGCTGTTGTGATGTTTGAAACAATATCGAATACCTTTGCCTGGATGCGGTTCTCCATCTTGTGTAACTGACTGTATTGAGCAACGAGCTTCCTATCAAATAAAAATACGGTAGTAAACGTGATGACTGCACCAAAGAGGAGTATAAATGCGACTGGGAAACCGTATACCAGCAAAATACAGAATGTCCCCACAATACGAACAATGATGGTGATCACTTGAAAAATATTGTCGGAAAAATTCATCATTCCATCTGAACCCTTGTTTATCTTATCTATCACATCTCCACTTTCACGCTCCCCGTGCCACGCAAGACCCTGATTAAGCACTCCCTGCATCAGAAACTTGTGATACTGAGCGCGCACGAAAAATGCGTGGGTACGTTCAACATAGCGCCCGGTCCAGTGAAACAACCAGAAACCGAGGTTGATAAATACAATCCAGCTCAGCGTACCGTAGAGTCTCGGAAGAGTTTCAAATGTTACGCCGTTTTGCTGAATCATATCAATAAACACACCCATCACATACGGCCATGTCATATTGATGAGCTGCGCTACAGTCAAAAGAAGTGTGTATAAGATAATGTATTTTCTCCTCCCTGCCGAAAGCCCCCACATCTTTATGAAAAGGTAGGTTGTCGGCTCATGTCGAAGAAAACTCAACATTGCGTAATCGTAGCATGGAAAAAAATGCAACTAAAAACCCGCAGTGACTGCGGGTTTTAGAAACAAGACGAAATTGCTTAGTATTCTCGAACTGAGAGCTGAGCGTCAACTTTCTTGATGACATCAAGCACCACTGAAACCACAATCAAGAGTGCCGTACCTCCGACTGCAAGCATCGCTGTGCCAGTCAATGACTGGAGCACAATCGGCAAGACCGCAATAACTGCGAGGAATAATGCACCGAAGAATGTAGTGCGAGTGATTATATGTGCCAAGTGCTCAGATGTCGCTGTACCTGGACGAACTCCCGGAACAAAACCTCCACTCTTCTGCAAATTCTCTGCAATCTTATCTGGATCAAACGTTACTGCTGTGTAGAAGTACGTAAAGATGAAGACGAGGACGAAGTAGAACAATCCGTACCACAAATCTTGCTGCAAGAAGTTCACTACTGTCTGCGCGCCCTGTGCTATTGCACCAGGAGCGAGACGAGTGAGCACTGCCGCAACCATTTGAGGCAAGATAAGCAATGAGAGCGCAAAGATAATCGGTATAACACCAGCCTGGTTCACACGAATAGGAAGGTATGTTGCGTTTCCACCACGAACTGCTCCTCCGTGACTCTGACGTGCGTACATGACCGGTACTGGACGTTCTGCTTCTGAGATGAACACCACCGCTGCTGTGGTAATGAGTGCAAGCGCTGCGACACCAAGATATGTTGGGAGCTGTGCGACGTCAAAAGTAAACGCGAGCTGACCGAGAGTTGCAGGAAGTGCTGATACGATACCGGCAAAAATGATGAGTGATACACCATTGCCGATACCAAACTCAGTGATAAGTTCACCAATCCACATAAGGAGGAGTGAACCTGCTGCGATCATACACACGTTTGCAAATGTATGCATGAAATCAAGTTGTGCAACGACACCTTGCTGTTGCAAGAGCGCCAAGAACGCAAAGCCCTGGATGAACGCGAGTGGTACTGCAAGCTGTCTACCCCACTGGGTAAACTTCATGCGACCCGCCTCACCTTCTTCTTGATACATCTGCTTCATCTGAGGTGAAAGTACCGTCATCAACTGCATGATGATAGATGCAGTAATGTACGGACCTACACCAAGCATTACAATTGAAAGGTTTGAGAAACCACCACCTGAAAAGACATTCAAAAGTGAGAAGAACTGATTTTGCGCAAAGAACTCTTGCAACCGAGCGACGTCGACTCCTGGAATAGGAAGTGCGGCGAGCAATCGAAAGAGTGCGAGCGCTCCGAGCATGAAGAGTACACGATTTCTCAGTGTCTCATCAGTGAATACCGTCTTTACTTTTGCAATAAATGAGTTCATAGCGAGTCTATTATTCAGCTATTGTACCACCCGCCTTTTCAATAGCGAGTTTAGCGCCAGCTGAGACCTCACATCCTTGTACTGTAACTGCCTTCTTGATTCCATCCTTTCCGAGAATCTTCACGCGAGGCGCAGTGCGGCCACTCATAACAATGACGCCCATTTTTGCCAAGCTTTCAGGTGAAACGGTGTCTCCTGCTTTGAAGTAACTCTCGATAGTTGCGAGTGAAAGTGGGAATGCATCAGGGCGATCAGTAAATACTGTTCGCGCGCGATTCTTTCCATATCCACGTCGCTTTGGAAGCTTCTTGATCATGTCTCGAACTTCTGGTCGCTTTTTGTGACCAGCACGTGCGTTTTGACCTTTGGTTCCTTTACCAGAAGTCTTACCACGCTTACCACCACGTCCTACGCGCTTTTGATCGCGTTTTCCGCCGAGGCTTTTGAGTGTATTGAGTAACTTTGTCATAACGTTCTGTGATGTCTATTAAGCAAGCTGTTTGAGCGCTTCGATTGCTGCTCGTGCGTTGTTAAGCTTGTTGCGACTTCGACTGAGTACTTTTGAAGTAACATCAGTGATGCCTGCGAGCTCAAGTACAAGACGTACTGATGCACCCGCGACAAGTCCACGGTTCTTTGCAGGGCGGATAGTAACGCGTGATGCTCCATGCTTACCTGACACATCTTTTGCGATACTCTTCGTTGCGGTCATAGGCACTTTAATCATGTGCTTTTTTGCGTCACGTCCTGCCTTGTCGATTGCCGCTGCGGTGTCACCTGCTTTACCAAGTCCCACACCAACACGACCCTTTCTGTCTCCTGCAATAACCGCTACTGAGAATGAAAAGCGTCGACCACCAGCCATCACACGCGCTACGCGTCTGACACTAATAGTTTTCTGATCGAACTCAGACTTTCTCTCTCCTCGATCGTTTCGTCCACCACGTCCACCACGCTCACCTCCCTTGTCTCCATCACGTCCACCACGTCCACGAGGACCGCCTCGGCGAGGACCACGTCCTATTGGGCGAGGACCACGGTGCGGAGCTCCTGACGGTGCTGAAGATGCTGTCGGAGTAGCTGCTGCAAGTTGTGCTGCTGAGCTCTCCTGTGTGTTTGTTGTTTCTTCTGTCATACGTGTATGTGATTAAAATTCAAGTCCTCCTTCGCGAGCTGCATCTGCGAAAGCTTTAATAGTACCGAAGTACGCGTAGCCTCCTCGATCGAAAACTACTTTCTTTACTCCTGCCTTCTGCGCTCGCTCTGCGAGTGTCTTTGCTGCACTGAGTGCTCGTTCCTTTTGTGTCTTTCCTGCTTCTTTGTCAGATGAGACTGAGACAATGGTTGTTCCCTTTGCATCGTCAATAATCTGCGCATAGATGCGAGTTGATGAGCGGAAGATAGAGAGTCGAGGGCGACCATCCACTCCACGCACTTTGCCACTGATGCGGCGGCGGCGTGCTGCTCGTTGTATTGTTTTTGTTGCTGTTTTCATACAATTCTTTTTTATGCAGCTCGCTTACCTTGCTTGCGGCGAATAACTTCAGTGCTGTAGCGGATTCCTTTGCCTTTATATGGCTCAGGCTTCTTGAGTGAGCGGATGTTTGCTGCAAACTGTCCAACCTCGTACTTATTGATTCCACTGACTGTAATTTCGTTTTTCTCGAGTGTTGCAGTAAGCGTTGCTGGGATTGCAATCTCAACTGGATGTGACTTACCCACTTGGAATGTAATCTTCTTACCTGCAAGTGCTGCACGATATCCGATACCTTCAATGACAAGCTTCTTTTCGAATGGCTTGTTTACGCCAGCAATCATATTCTTGATGTGTGCAACTTCTGTTCCTGATGATGCACGTGCTTGTGTACTGTTTCCTTCTGCTGAAATGACAATCTCACTACCGTTCATAGATGCCTTCACGAAACGGCTGAGTGTGTGTTTGAGCTCACCACCCTTTCCTTTGACTGTAACTGCAGTACCGTTGATGGTGACTGTTGTCCCTGCAGGAATGATGATTGGTTTTTTTGCGAGTCGACTCATAGTTGTTTCGTTAGAACATTTCAAACATAGTCTCACCGCCGACCTTCTCTTTCTTTGCTTGTCCGCCAGTCATCACACCTTTTGGTGTTGAAAGTACCAAGATACCCTTTCCGTATTTGACAGGGTTTATCTCAGAAACTGATGCGTACATGCGTCGTCCCGGCTTTGAGATACGCTTGACTCCAGTAATGCGTGGCTTTCCATCCTTGTATGCGAGGTGCACGGTGAGTGCTGCCTTTGGATCTTTGCCTTCCTTTTCTACTTTTGTAACAAACCCTGATGCAACGAGTACATCTGCGACAGAGTGCTTCAAACGTGAGTATGAAACAACAACGTGCGGAAGACCGACATCAGATGCGTTTTTGAGGCGAACAATGAAATCGCCAATTGGATCGTTTACCATGATGATTTCTTTACACCCGGAATGTGCCCTTCAAGAGCTTCTTCCCTAAAACAGATTCTGCAAAGACCGAAATCTCGCATGTATCCACGTGGACGGCCACACTTAAAGCATCGACGATTGACTCGTGTCGAAAACTTAGCGGGCTTATTTGACTTAGCAACCTTACAGGTTTTTGCCATAGAGCAAATGAGTTAGCTGACAGCGCGGCAGGACTAAATTGACCGCTGTTCAAGTACCTTTTCTTTGCACCGCGAGAGCAAAAGCCCCTGCATAGACGTGAAGTCGTGCATTGAAGTATACCCCAGTGAGACATTATGCATGGCTCGGAGTGGTTCTTGACTGCTCGAAACACTACTATAAAAGGCCTAGGAAAGCAATGAGTGGATTTCTCCTCCTGAAAGTCTAGAAAGTGGCTTCCTTAAGCGATGGAATACCGTCTTTTGTGCTGACTGTTCTCCGCCCAATTAAAACCTGATGATCAGTCTCGATGTTGCAACGATATTCCCCATCGTGTTGGGCAGTAACGTAGGTGTACCCACGATACCCCTCTTCTCTTCCTCCAGAAATTGAATACGGGATAATCGCAATGGTGTTCCACTTGTTCTCAGCCACATCAAAGTACTCCCACCGGTGTTGGATTTGAGTAGTGATTGTTTTGGGAACATACACCTGACTGAAGCAATAGAGGCGACTCGGAAGTTCTGTAGTGAAGGTTCTTGATGTCTCAAGGAGCAGCGGGACATTTGATTCTTCAAACAACACCTGATACTCACTCCCCTGATGCTCTACTTTATGAGCAATACCAGCATGACGAACCGCGAGTGGGACCGCAGGCATGATGCGGGTGAAATGACTGAATACGAAAAATACTGTGATGAGGGTTACGGTGACGAGTGGTACATACAAGTCTCGAGGTCGAGCAAGGTACCCCACCGCACGGAATGCGACTATCAACAAGAAGGCGAAAATGAACCCGGCAAGAATCCCGTGCATAAATACATCTCCTCCGATTCTTCCGTACAAAATAGGAAGAACCATTGATACATAAGCAAGCAGAAGCGCGTACCAAACACCGATGCGCATCGTCTGAGCACTATATCGGTGCGCCCACAAATCGTTTGAAAATAAAATCGCAGCACCGACTGAAAGAAACGCGGCACTCCCTGCGAGTGTTCCACTTCTTCCATAAAGAATGAGCATCCCTCCTGCGAGGGCACCGAAGCAGAACTGGAGTGTAGCGATGAGAAACGCGCGACGTGGATGTGCTTTGTTCTCATCTGTTTTTGAAAGTGCAACAATGACTCCAGTAGAAACCACTAGATATATACCGAACCACGTATTTTCATACCATCCATCCGCCTTCCAGAGTGTCAGCGCGTCCCACGCAAACCCGAGCACGAAAAATAACGTCGTGAAACGATGTGGGTACTTTTTGAAGAGTTGTGTGAGTGTTTTCAGTGACTCTTTCATAGCGTGAGTATAGCACCGAAACAAAAAAAGACCCCGATGGGGTCTTTTCAAATTCGGTCGTTTGACTAGTTGAGCGGAAGCCCGATGTGGCGCATAAACGCTTCACATTCTTTCTTTGTTTTGCAATTAGTGACGACAGTGATGCCGATACCAAAGACATCGCGCACATCTTCCTCAGCAGCTTCTGGGAAAATAGTGTGCTCCTTGATTCCAAATGAATAGTTGCCCATTGCGTCAATTCCCTTTGGTGAAATACCACGGAAGTCTCGAGTACGTGGGAGTGCAATATGTACGAGTTTCTCAAGGAATTCGTACATGCGCGCACCTCGGAGCGTTATCTGGTATCCAACGTGCTCTCCTTCTCGAAGTTTAAAGCCGGCGATAGACTTTTTCGCTGCTGTTGTCTTTGCTTTCTGTCCAGTGATTTTTGCGAGGCGGTCACCAATCATTTCCTTTCGCTTTTTATCAAGCACAGAACCAACACCTGAAGAGACCATTACCTTCACAAGCTTTGGCGCTTGCATTTTATTTTTGTAGCCAAACTCACCTTTGAATGAATCGTATGATGATGCTACTTTTTCTTTGATAGATTTCATATGCGTTACTTAGTTTTCTTTGTTGCTTTCTTCTTTGTCTCCGCGAGTCGAACGTTTGACGCATCAATAGGGAGTGATTTCTCAATAACTTGCCCCTTCGCACCTTGTGAGCGAGCTCCGAGTGATCGCTTCACTACGTGGACACCCTCGATTACTACCTTATTCTCCTTTGGAAGTGCCTTCACAACAGTCCCCTTCTTTCCTTTATCTTTGCCAGTGATGACAACGACAGCGTCTCCTTTTTTTACATGCATGGTAGTGGTGTTATCTATTAAACGACTTCTGGTGCGAGCGTAACGACCTTCTTAAACTTTGTAGCAAGCTCTCGAGGAATTGGACCGAAAACACGGTTACCCTTTGTGTCGTACTCAGTCTTCTTCTTTTCTACAACAACAACTGCGTTATCATCAAAGCGAATATATGAACCGTCGTGTCGTCTGAATGGCTTTGTCTGTCGGACAACAACCGCTTTGAAAACATCTTTCTTCTTGAGCGCCTTTCGTGGCTCCGCTGTCTGTACTGAACACACAACAATGTCTCCTATTTGTGCGTAGCGTCGCTTACTGCCTCCAAGTACTTTGAAGACGCGAGCAACTTTTGCTCCGGTGTTGTCTGCGACGATGACGATTGATTGTGGTTGTAGCATGGTACGTGTATTAAATGACTATTAGCCGACTATTTTGAAGTGCTTGTTCTTTGAGATTGGGCGTGTCGCCTCAATCTGGACAACATCTCCCACTTTCGCAGTATTACCTGCGTCGTGCACCAAGAACTTCTTGTTGATTTTCATGTACTTCTGGTACTTTGAGTGCTTGACGTAGCGAGAAACGACAACGGTTGCCGTATCCTTCATCGCAGTCTTGACGACTGTGCCCTGGAGTGTTTTCTTCTTTTTTTGTGGTGCTTTGTTCATACGTTGGGTGAAAAGGATACTAAGCGTTTTTCTTTGATTCTGCAAGCTCTTTCGTGCGGAGTGCTGTTTTCATTCGAGCAACTGATCGACGAATGTTTTTTAGAACTTTTGTGTTCTTTGACTGCGCTCCTGCGGCACCAAATCGAGCCTCTCGAGCTTTTGTTGTAGATTTTGCGATTTCTTCACGCAAGTCCTGTGTTGTTTTTTTTGCAAGGTCTTTCATACGATTGAATTTAGACACGTGTTACAACACGAGCTGAGATTGGTAATTTAGTGTTTGCCTTTCGAAGCGCCTCTCGAGCAACTGCATCAGTGACGCCATCCACTTCGAAGATGATTCGTCCTGGGTGTACCTCGAAGATATAGCCCTGGAGCTCTCCCTTTCCTGCTCCCATCGGTACTTCTGAACCTTTTGCTGTTCGTGGTCGATCTGGGAAGATGCGAATCCAGAGTCGTCCGAGCTTTCCGAGCTCGCGCTGTGCTGCACGGCGCGCTGCTTCAATCTGGTTTGAAGTGATCTCAGCAGGTGACATAGCTTTGAGGCCGTGTGAACCGAATGAGACAGTAAGACCACGTGTGTCTGGTCGCAAACGAGCAGCCGGTTTGATTCGGTTGCGCTGCCACTTTCTTCGTTTTGTTTTCTTTGGAAACAACATGGTGAATTACTTATTTAGTAAGTGTCTTACCCTTCTCCTTCTCGTTAAAGATATCGCCTCGGTATATCCATGCCTTCACACCGATAACACCGTATGGAAGGTACGCTTTCTCTCGAGCGAAGTCGATGTCAGCACGAATTGTCTGGAGTGGTACTCGTCCTTTGCGGATTTCTTCTGCACGTGACATTTCAGCTCCTCCGAGTCGTCCTGAAATAGCAATACGGACTCCCTGAACATCGCGGTTTGCCATAACTTTCTCAACAGTCTGCTTAAGCACTCGGCGAAACGGCATGCGCTTCTCGAGACCTTCAGCAACCATATATGCAACAATTGCTGCACGAGATTCTGGTGAGCGGACTTCTTCGATATCAATCTTTACCTTTCGAGTGTCCGCCTTGTTTGACTTGCGGACAACAGCTTCGATGTCTTTCTGGAGCTTTGTTGCGCCCTCTCCTGAACGACCGATGATCATACCTGGACGAGATGTCTTGATGTTGATGCGAATCTGCTTTTCTGAACGCTCAATTTCTACAACATCGACATACATACCTCGCAATCGCTTAGTGAGGTACTGGCGGAGCTGTGTGTCTGAACGGAAGCTATCGCGGTATGCTTTCTTTGAATTTGCCATCCATCGAGACTTCCATGTTCGGATGGTTCCAAGTCGGTGTGCAAATGGGTGTGAAATGTGTGTCATAAATAATTAGTTAGTTGTTTCAACAGCCGCTTTCTTTGCACCCTTTTTCTTCTTTGCATCTTTTGGTGCAGGAGCTTCACCCAAGACAACTGAAATGTGACTTGAGATACGGCGGTATCCTGCTGCGCGACCTTGCGCACGAGGCATAAATCGTCGAAGCTTTACAGCTTCATCGACTCGAATGTCTTTTACGACAAGTGCATGTGCAGATGCTCGTGAAAGTCCTGAGTTCGCTGCTGCTGACTCGATGAGCTTTCGAATAGGCTCTGCTGACTTCTGGTCTGCAAACGAGAGAAGACTGAGTGCCTTTGCTACACTTTTTCCGCGAACAAGCGTCGCAACGAGGCGAATCTTTCGAGGAGGCTGATTAAACTGTTTGAGGTATGCTTTCATGGTAGTAGTGATTATTTCTTAACCTCTGGAGCAGCCTTAGCAGCCTTTGCAGCAGCAATCTCAGCTGCAGCCTTTGCAGCTTCGATTTCCTTCTGCATCTTACCTCCGTGGCGACCAAATCGCGTGGTATATGAAAACTCTCCAAGGTAGTGACCAACCATTTCTTCAGTCACGTATACATCAATGAAGTTCTTGCCGTTGTGCACCGCAAAAGTGTATCCAACGAACTCTGGGGGGATTTGTGAGCGTCGAGCCCATGTTTTAATGGGTCCCTGACCTGGCTTGCGAGCAGCGACTTTCGCTGCGAGCTTCTCATCAACGTATGGTCCTTTTTTAAGTGATCGTGACATATATATAAATATACTAAGTTGTGAGATTAAGATTCGCGCCAGATTTTTCAATCAGGTACAGGTTTGGTTTCGTGTAAAGAAACCAAAACAAAAGCCCACAACGGGTCGCGGTACAATACTATAGTGCGTTGAATTATGCAAGTCAGTACCGCCGTTTCATGCGAAGCGGGCACACTACCGTTGGATTACTCTTTCTGAGGCGCTGAAATTCATAAAGCGCAGGCATCACTGATTCCATTTTACGGCTTGATTCAGCCCTAGTAAGTGCATTTTTACTTCTATATGCCTCACTGAGGTCTACCGCTGACTCGTATTGTGCAAGAAATGGGATGATGTTCTGGTAGAGCAGCTCCTCCGCCCGTTTGTATATTCGCGCTTCATCCTCTGAGAGCGTTCGCTCAGGCTCCGCAAGTCTACAGTCAGCAGACCATCCATTCATCTGCGCATCCATAAGTCTTGAGATGGTGGCAATCGGATCAACGACTCGCACCTGCTCTTGGGGTGCAATCTCACCTGCTGTACGTGATGCAAGCGCCTCCGGTGCACCGTGTGATGCTATCCCTGCAGCGAGTAATAATTTCCCAAATTCAGACCCTTTCATGATCATCGTGTATAAAATCTGCCGGACCTATCGACTTGGATAATGCGTACCTGGGAACGATCTCCGTAGGTTGTGCCGTACGTAAACCCCAGCTCACGCATCGGTGTACTTTCTCGTACCGACCTCCCGAGTCCTGGGTCATACTCTCGGAAAAAGTCGATGGTAGGCGCGCTGTTCATATCTCGAACCGTTGCCCACGCTTGTCTTACTTCTCCGTTTTTTGTCGTATGTTCAAGCAAGACCCTATCTCCAAAATTTAAATCATATTGTTTCTTGAGGTTTTGTGGGATGGCAATATCTCCGTCCCGAAGACGCTTTAAGTCTCTATCGGCTTGCGTCTTAATCACGCCATCTGCCCCATAACAGGTGCTCGACCTGCCCATACCTCTACAGTCATAGTGTGTTGTTGTGTTTTTTTCTCCACCAAGTGCGCGCTCCTCGGCCTTCTTCAACTTTTCCTTTTCAGTATCTTTTTCCTTTTCTTTATCAGTATCCTTTTTCTGCTCTTCTCGACATGCAACCACATAATTCTCGCCCTTTTCATCTCTACATGTCCTCACTTTTAAACCACCCTCAACGACAGACCTCGAGAGGACAGCTACACCACGAGGGCATTCAGAAATACACTTTTTACCGTATTTATCTTTTATAGTGCTTTCACGCTCGCAGTACCGTTTTTCACGTTTATTCGTACCACTCATTGAAAGAGTTTCGAATGCACCGTAACGAGCCTGCGCGAGACATCGCTCAAGTGTCTTACCGCGCAACCCTCGATTCTTACATTCGCGTATGGCCTGCTTTTGCTTCTGTTCGCATTGAGGGTGAAGCTTGTCTTGCGGCTTCTGCGCCTGCGCGTGCACTACACTAGCGCACGATACACACAGGAACACTGCTATTGTTAGTCGCTTCATCCCCACGAGTATATCATTTACTTCCTCGTATCTTTGCACCACAGTACCGCACCTCACCGAGGCCGCAGAGCCCGCCATAGAGCGCTGCACGATGTCCTCGTGTTGTCACATTATTTGCTAATTGCGATTTGAAATCAGAGATTCGTTCCTTTATTTGTGACACGGTTGCCTCTTTGCTAAATGACCTTCCAAAACCTTTGCTCTCTTCAAAAATCTGACTCAGTGTTTCTACATTATCAGGGTCTCCTTGTTGCTTTTTGAGCAAGGCTGAGACACGCGAGCGATACTCAGTACTCGTGAGTTGTGGGGTGTTTTGTGGGGCCTCCTCACCCGCGAGGAGGTTCTCGACCGTATCACCATCTGGGTTACCTTCCTTTTTCTGTTTATCTGTCTCTGTTGCGCGCTTCAGAGTTTCCGCGTCATCACTACAGAGCACATACGTTGCGAGTGATATCTTTTCAGCAATATCTGTTTTCTGATTTTTTTTGACTCGACCGCGCTCTTCTTTAAAGCATCGAATGCCCGCGCCTTTGATACTCTGAAGTGATTCTTCACTAAAAGGCACTCCTTTCATAACTGTAAGACCTGTTTTGCACGTTTTCGGGTCTTCCTTTGTTCCCCCATCACCCGTAGGCCGTGCACAACCCTTTCCGAATTTTGACTGTATGTCACGCTCAAGCATACAACCCTTTTTTCCTTTGACCATGTGTTCACCATCAGCAAGAAGTACGTACGAATCAGGAAGGCGCTTTTTCTCTGCGTTTGATATTTTTTTCACGGTAGACGCTTCTGGTGAAAGTTTTTTTTGAGTTGGCTCTTGTACTGAAATGTCATCTACCCCAGTAAGTCGATATGAGTCTTGCACCGTATTTTTTTCGCACATTAAAAACAATTCCCCTTTTTTTGGCGTCACATCCTGCGTCGCTACACGATATTTTAGTTCACTCTGCGCGCGCTCCTCGAGCAACGGGAATGGGGCGGTGAGATTGTACTGTTTTTTGAGTTGTTCACTATACTGCTTGCAGGCACTTTTTCGTGCGTCAGTCCACATGTCACAGACTTGTGCAATGTCAGAGCGCACTGGTGGTAAGTCTTGTGCAATGCCGTAGTTTTGACTCCGTGCAGTTTGCTGAGCGTATGTCACCAGCGGTACAATCCACACACAGACAACCAGTACAGAGCGCCATTTCATACGTCTAGTATGACACGCTTACATCTCGTATATGCGCTCCTATACACAATAGGCGACCAACAAAAAACACCCGTGGAGGGTGTTTTTTGCGCACAGGGACTTTATGCCGCTTGCTTTTTCTTCTTCCCAACGACTCGTCGTGAGACGACAAATACGTTTGAATATTTCTTTGGTGTTCGAGTCTTCTGGCCCTTGCCTGTTGGCTTTCCCCAGAGTGACTTTGCACGCTTGAGACCTCGTCCCTGTCGTCCTTCACCACCACCATGTGGGTGGTCAACTGGGTTCATCACTGAACCGCGGACGGTAGGGCGGATACCCATCTTTCGTGCGCGACCAGCTTTACCGATGTTTACCAAGCGGTAGTCTGGGTTTGAAACTTCACCAACGGTCGCCCAGCAGGTGTCGAGCACTCGTCGCACTTCTGTTGAAGGAAGTTTGACGAACGCGAATCCTGCATCATGACCGATAACTTGTGCGAAGTTTCCTGCAGCACGAACGAGCTTTGCACCTCCCTTTGGTTTCATCTCAATGTTGTAGACGAATGTACCAACTGGCATCTTCTCTAGAGGAAGACGGTTACCGGTAGTAACAGTTGCGTTTTCTGACACAGTGAATGTAGAACCGACACCCATAGAGCGTGGTACCAAGACGTAGCGTCTCTCACCATCTTTAAAGAGTGCGAGTCCGATAAAACCAGAACGGTTTGGATCGTACTCAATGGTCTCAATCGTTGCATCAATGTTGTACTTGTTGTACATGAAGTCGACATGGCGGAACTTTCGCTTTACGCCACCACCCTTGTGCCGGATAGTGATGCGTCCTGCGTTGTTTCGTCCAACGTCGCGCTTTCGGCCTTTCATCAAAGGCTTATGTGGACTGTCTCCTGAAAGGAGCTCACGGTATGGCAGAGATGTCATGCCGCGGCGTCCTGGAGATGTAGGCTTGTAGTGTTTCATAGAATTGCGATTACATGACTGCTATCGTGTCTCCTTTCTTGAGATACACGTACGCCTTCTTAACACCAGCCGTCGTACCAAGTTTTCCGGGGCGTCGATTACGAACAGTCTTTGCAGGAATGTTCACAATAGCAACGCGACGTGGAGTAAGCTTGTAGACGTGCTTGATAGCTGCCGCTACCTGTGTCTTGTTTGCGCGTGGATCAATCTCAAAACAGTATGACCCTCCGTTCATGCCACGTACTGATTTCTCAGTGATGTGTGGACGGCGGAGTACTGCATCAAGTGAGAGCGTATGGTCTGTACCTTTCATTGTATTTTTCATACTCATTACTTAGTTTTAGTAATACGCTTCTCAAGTGCTGTACTTGCTGACTCTGGTTCAGTGATGAGCACATACTTGTACTTCAAAACTGCAACAGGGTTAAGTGACGCGGTAGAAACTACCTCGACATTACCCATGTTCTGGAAACTCTTTTGGATGTTTCCTACTGCACCAGTAACGGCAACCAAGACTGCATTGTTTCGGCGATCTGCCATATCTTTGAAGTCTTTGTTTTTAGCAAAGGCTTTCAATACTGCAGATGCATCCTTTGTTTTTGGTGCATCAAACGCAAGTGTCTCAACGAATGCAATTTTACCTTCTCGCACCTTCTCAGAGAGCGTTGCGAAGAGTGCCTTTGCACGCATTGCCTTGTTTATCTTTTGACTGTAATCACGCATCTTGACTGGGCCGTGTGCTTTACCACCACCAACCCAAAGTGGAGAGCGACTTGAGCCGTGTCGTGCACGACCAGTACCCTTTTGTTTCCATGGCTTTCTACCACCACCTCGAACTTCTGAACGATCTTTTGCGTGAGCAACTGGAGTGCGAGCATTTGCCTGCATACCGCGGACTACTTGAGACACGAGCGCCTCGTTCCACTTCGCAGCAAATACTGCATCAGAGACTTCCACAGTTCCCTTCTCCTTGCCAGCCTGTGTGTATACGGTGACTTTCATATTACTGTGAAATTATCTCCAATAATCCTCCCTTGTTTCCTGGTACTGCACCTGAGATAACGAGTGTGTTTGTCTCTTTGTTGATCTGGAGAACTTTGAGGTTCTTTACCGTAACGCGATCACCACCCATGCGTCCTCCCATGCGCTTTCCTTTTGCAACACGACCACCTGCTCGCCCTGCGCCACCGAGTGAACCCGGCATACGAAGTGAGTGCTTGCGTCCGTGTGACTTGAGGTCACCATGGAAACCGTGTCGCTTAACGACACCTTGCCATCCTTTTCCTTTTGTAATACCTGAAACAGTAATGATGTCTCCTACAGAAAACTGTGTGACATCGAGAACCGCTCCACGCTCTACACCAGTGACCCCACTAAACTCCACCATGTGGCGGAAATTACTGAGTCCCTTGAGGTGACCGAGCATCGGCTTTGTCATGTGCTTTTCAGCTTTCTCAGAAAAGCCAACTTGAACAGCTTCGTAGCCGT
This sequence comes from uncultured Candidatus Saccharibacteria bacterium, assembly GCA_964528735.1. Taxonomy (GTDB): domain Bacteria; phylum Patescibacteriota; class Minisyncoccia; order Phycocordibacterales; family UBA2100; genus CAYNND01. The sequence goes on from CAZGUV010000003.1 coordinate 63,295, forward strand.
CCTTATCTGTTGTCTTTACCTGCGTGACCGTTACCGGCCCTGCTGAGATAACTGTTGCAGCACTGACGCTACCGTCTGCAGCAAAGACCTGAGTCATTTGCTCCTTTGTGCCAAGAATATACTTCATGCACTGCTGAAACTATACTGATAAATCATCAAAAAATGCTCGTCGGAACACGAGCACTACTTGTTGAAAGAGAGTGACTGGTGTCCATTGGTCTCCCTATACTCACATTTGGGTACAGGGGTACGTAGACGTAAAGCTTTTTGACTGGGGGTAGACTACCTGAGCCAGACAAGAAAAGCAAGTTATAAAAAATGACCAAAAGGCCAAAAGTATTGAACCGACGGACTCCTCATGAGAAGCCCGTCGGCTATTCTGACCGGGTCCGACCCCTTCAGTTGTCGCAGTTCTGGTCGCACCAGCGATAGCAGCCAGGATTGTCGCTCCACTGCTTGCAGTTGGCGTAGCAGGCCTTCGCGTTCTTGGCGCGAATGCCGACACGGTTGGGAGCGCAGGCCACCCTCGTGATGAGAGGATCCGCACGGGGAATCGGAGACATATTCGGGACAGGCGCCGCGTGCGCCGTGCCGACGAGAATGCCGGAGATGGTCAGTGCTGTAAGAAGCTTCATACGGGACTCCTGCCCTTGGAAAGCCTACCACTCTCTAGTGGCGTCAACCCAACTCTCGTTGGATACTACATACTTGCACACACCGCTGATGGTGGCAAGAAAAAGCCCCCATATCGGAGGCTTTTCAATTATTGTTGCTGTTCGCAACCTTGCTGACCGATTTCACACATAACTGGAGCCAGTCCGACAATCGCTGAGTCAGTAAGAACGCGCCCGTCGAATGAGGTACATGAGATAGTGTACGTTACCCGAAGTGTGATTGGGCGAGTAATCTCCTCACCTTGAAGCCCACTCCAACTGTCACCATTTGTCCCGGTGACTGTACAGCTTGTCATTTCACGAGAGTTCCATCGAACAACGGTTCGCTGTCCTGAACGAACAAGACTTGGTGACACAGTTATCTGTACACCAACGTTTCCGTAATCCTGTCCGGTAAATCTTCCATCATCGTTGATTGTGACCTCTGTCCATCCATCATCACCACCAGTCACACTGTCATCAGGGTTGAGACATGTAGGGTATCGAGAGACGTTACATTGACCGTTACATCCGACTGTACCGTTTGCACTTCCACATCGGTTTCGAATCGTACAACCTTGCCCAAACGCTGCAGGGAGTGGCGCAACCGCAGAACATCGTCCATCGCATTGGACCGTTCCTGTTGCCTGTATTCCACAAAGATTAATTGATGTACATGATTGGCCATAACGCTCAGGAACAGGCGGAGGAGGGAGTGGGTTTGTTGCGCATGATTGGTTGTTTGAAGTTGGAGCACCATGACTATCAATGCAACTGTTTACTTGCCACGATTGAGTCGCACCGCATGAGTTTGGCGATGAGTAACATGTGAGCGGTCCACAACTTTCACCACACGCTGATACCACAATACCTTTCCCTTCTGTCGGCGCAAATCCAGCCATCAACGTAAAGTCGTCTTTTGTGTACTCAGGTACTGCGCCTCCAGCAATAAGCGCCTTGTTTATAGCGATTATTTTTTTCATTTGTGCAATACCCTTCTCGTAATGTTTCGGGCCATTAAATGAATAGTTTGAGTTCCATGTATTGATATCAATTTCTGCCACTTCTTTTTCTGCAAGCGCTATAGCTTCTTTTGCTGCTTCAGTATTGCCTACTGCAAATTCTGACGCTGCGAGCGAAGTATGCAACCATGCATTACCTCCAAACATTTCAATAGCAGCGCTCACCGTATCTCGAGCTTCTTGGTACTTACCTTGTTGATAGAGTGCCCATGCAAGATCAAGACGTGACTGCCACTTTGATTGAGCGTTTGTCTGTATGTATTTGTCAAAATATGATTCTGCGAGCGCGAAATCACCAGAAAAGCCTGCGGCAAGTCCTGCGGTATAGAGAATCTTTGGATCTTGAGGGAATTTTGAGACATACCGCTCAGTGAGCGCAAGCGCTGACTCGTAATTACCAAGTACAGTGTAGGCTCGAGCAAGCTCATACATTGCCTCTGCGTTTGCTGAGTCATGCATGACTGCCTTTTGGTAGTAACTAACAGCCTTTTTTATGTTGTAATTTACCCCCACATTCTTTCGTGCGAGCTCTGTATAACCGCTTGATATCTGAGTATTCCCCACTGGTGCGTTTGCAAACGAGGCGTCAATAGTACTGAAAGAGTAGAGTGAGTAGAGTCCGAAACAGATTCCAGCGCCAAGCACAGACCAACTAATAAAGTGTGACACTGAGGTATTCATACGTACATAGTACCTCTGATTCATATGAACTCCACCGCTCTTTTGAGCCCTGTGTGGATTTCCTATCCTACCACTATCGTGTGGACCACTGATTCGGATATACCATCAATATCGAGATACGCCTCAAGCGCCTCATCGAGAAAGCCACTCATCGGGCACTGCGGGACTTGGAGACTCGCTGCAACAATTCCCACATGTTCACTAATGCCCCCAACTTCCATGAGTGTATGTCGGTAGCCCCTATTTCCATATTTATCAACCTGACGACTAAATATAGCGGTATAAATGAAAACACATGAGGCCTGTAGCGACTCGGGGTACACAAACAATGTGCCCAATCCTTCCTGCGTGAGCACTGGGGCGCCCATATGTACTAATGCATGCTCTCGTACATCATAGTGATACAGACCAGGTTGAAAACTGCCAACTTTTTTAAGCACAAGAATGTACGTCTCTATAGGGTACCGACCTCCGCCACTTGCATACACGCGCCTTCCTGCAGATCGTCCCTGGGTATGCTCGCCACTTGAGAAAAACAGAATGGTCGACAATTCATCTGCACTCAATGCCCCTGTGTACTTACGCCCTGAATGGCGCTTCATGATTGCATCACTTAATGACATGCCAATTGGTGCTGGCTTTGGCAAATGAAGCTTCTCGAATCGTGGATACGATTTGTAAAAGACGGTCTTCCATGCCTTCGGCCACTCACTCGTATCATGTGGATCTTTCCCAGAAGTTTTTCGCTTCTTTGAATGGAAGTGGAATAATTCGAAGTACTTCATACGTTATGGAAAAAAATGTGGAACTGTATTAATTACAAAATCACTCTTTGGGATTCCGTGATGCGTGCAGAAATCATTGAGACGACGCGAGTGTGGTGTTGCGTAGGCTTCTCTGAGATGCAATTTAAGGAATGACGGTATGACAATACGAACGACTCGATAATCACATTCACGAAGCCATTTTGAATCAAACTCGTATAAAAATATATGATTTGCCAGATGACGTATATCTGCATGCTCATTATACCGCTTAACAATAGAGTAGAATAGATGTTCGTCACTCTTCGTATCAAACGCGTCAACAGCAATTTTTTCGTAAGGAACCTCTACGCCGGCAAGAAATGTCTTCTTTATATACTCAACCGCAGCAGGTGTGCAGCATTGAGTCTCACGCTCCATCTGACTCATGCTCATATCTGTAAAGTCATTCTCTTTGAAAAATGCATCTCCTTTTGATCCTCCATCGATGCGAGTCCGAGTCGAGTGCAACAAGGTAAGTGCTTCAGAATATGCAGCTTCAAGGACACGATCCTTGTGTACCCCTGCCTTACCACCAAGACCCACGATCGAAAGTTTTGGGTCTATGATAATGCATACAACTGAAAGCAGCCCGGTGTCGTATGATGTATCGAGAAAATACACCTCAAGTCCAAACCGGCGACGCGCCTCTTCTACTTTTTTTGTGATACGCATATCACCGTGTGGAAGAGCGATGCGTCGTGGAGCAAGTCCAGAAAACCACCAAAGCATAAAATGGTCCCGCTCAATAAATTCGCAGAGTGCAGAAAGTGCTGCTTGCCCAAATGTAAACCCTCCCCCACACCCACTCGTCGTAGGCTCATAAAGAACTCTCTCGTGTGCGCTTCGGGTTCCATTTCCATAGTAGATATACTGTTGTGGAAGCCACGCACTTCCTCCGGTGGTTATATTTTTTACCTTAATTGATTTAAAGAGGCCTTCATCTCCTTTTTGTACATATCGCTTTGAACTCTGTATCTGGGCATAGCTAAAATGCGGGATATCTTCTATAGGAAATGGCAACGGCAAGTGTCGTGTCTTCAGCGTATCCCACCCGCTATCCGGTGCGCGCGCTGCATCACGCTCTAACAACTCACCGATAGCTTTTGAAAATGCTTCATCGTGCCCGACCTCAGGTAACACCATACTTGATGCAACGGTTGGACGTTCGGGGTCATCATACTTGCCCACCGCCTTGATGAAGTAGCTAATCAACTTTGGATAGTCATGGTATATACCCCGCATCCACAGTAACTCTACAAATCCTTTTTTCTTTAGACGATCAACAAAATGCGTGTACCCCGGATTGTACGCGAGCGGTGCTGCATAGTAGGCTGCATTGGTAGTTTTGAATACAAATTTGAGAAGTACACTCATTACCCGGAAAAAACCATACCCTGACAAACTGCCGCCTTCACGTTGTATGCGCGCCTCTGTTTCAGCACTGAATCCTGGCTTTCTATACTCCCGTGTCACCCATTCGTAGTGCTCAGCCATGACTGTAGTCTACCGCGTAGCTGAGGTGAAACAATGGACAAAAGTATTCTTTCCGTGTCGTAGTATATTGAGCCAAATAGTGCTGAAGAGAGTCCTAGAAAGAGCACGCTCGAGAGTGCGGGCGGGTTTCCGGTTATGACCGCCACCGCAGGAAATGTCGTGGCCACTGCAAGCACGACATACAATACCCGCGAGCGTCTGAGCGAGACGAGAGCAATGAACACCGCGATCATCAGGACACGGACAGCGGTGCTGTGCGATAGTACGTCTGAAGGATCCATAAATAATATAGTGAACGGCCCAGAAACAGTCGCGAGCGAGAGCACACTGATGAGCAGAATATCATTTCTTTGTATGCAATAGTGGAGTGAGCACATGAACAATATAATAAGTATCGATATGCTATGACTGAGTGAGGTGTCGAGGTATGCAATATGCGTATATGGTGCAAGTGGAATTGCTAAATACATGAGTAGACGAACTGGTAAGATGAAAAACAGAGTCGCTTCAAGAAGTAGATTAATGATGGGAATTGTTTCTATCCGGAGCCGATATACCACAAAGAGTACATACCACGTCACTACCGAAAATGACCAGTGTGCAGGGCTCCAAAATGCAAGTGGGCTTGTCGCGAGCTCTATACCAAACGTCCTATGCCACACCTCATCAAACACAGACAAAAGTGGGTACACAACAAATACCCACAAACTCACTCGATTACCTTTCAGTCGTAAAAAAGCAAGACCAGCAAGCAGTACTGTAATACCTGCATACACGATGATGTGCGGATCAATAAAGTAGAACTCCCGAAGTGGGTATATCTTGTGCCACTTTAAGTCAGCAGCGATGCCGTAAACCAGTATTGCATGCGCTACCAGAGCAGCACCTACTCCCCACGCAGGGTTTATTTTTTCGAAGATGTGTACGATTGAACGCATACACACTTAGTAAGACGCTAGAGCGACTTCACGTATGCATCAATATCCTTGTTTCTCTGCGCAAGTCTATCGAGTTCGAGCTTGATCCAGCCACGTGCTGGGAGGTTTTTGAGCCAGTATGGGAGCTGCTTATTTCTACTCGTCTTGAGAACTTTGATGAGTGTGTTCTCGGCATCAACCATGAGCTTCTCGCTTTCCTCTGCTGAGTATACACCAGTTTGTGCAATTCGTGACTTACCAAGCGCCGATAGTACATATCCATAAAACAATCTGCCAGTATTGTATTCATCCGTATCAGTGACCATTCTATCGTGATATTCAAGCGCCTCATCGAGTATTGCACGCGCCTCTTTAGCCTTTGTCGTATCGTTTGCAATCAACGCATAGCGATACCAGAGAAATGCTTGTGCGTACATGATATCAATCTCAGGCGAAGCGGCGTAGGTATCCTCATAGAGTGTTCCCTTTCGTTCATGTTCATAAATCTGAGCTTGGAAATCATCGAAATACGAAGCTCCGAGTTTGTCACGAAGTATATGTGCCCCCGTCTCATAATTCTTTCCTGTCTCAAAGTTTGTGTAGAGTACCCACTCAGCCTGCACCTCGTTAATATTTGAACGAAGGAGCGCGTACGATGTTGGATATAGCTCGAGCGCCATTCTGTTCATGGTTGCCATTGTCTTCTGAGCTGCGTAATTCATCGCTGCGCTACCGGTACTAAACATAGTACCTGGTGCTCCATCCTTTTTTGTCTTAAGTTTTTTAGTTACATCAAGGTGCTTCTGGAACTCCTTAGAAAGTTCTGGGTCCTTTGCAAGTCCTTCTTTAAGAGTCTCTGCATCGAAACCGAGAATGAATATGAGGTTCGCAAGATTTAATGCGTATGCTCGCTCCTTTGCAGGATGTGTCTCATCACGATAAAACTTAAGTATTGCTTCATATACCGGAACACGAATCTGCTTCTGGGCGACTGAGTTCATATCTGCATTCACCGTCACATGCCCATTCACCATGACATTCAAATCTTTATATGGTTGAGTCGCATCTCTGAGATAGAATGGCGCGACAATTTTTTCCTCATTCTGCTTACCAGCAGGGATACCAACGAGTTGGACGTCTGTGCCCTCTTGTGCCCCGCGATTGTTCATGAACGAATCAAGGTTTGTGTAGATATATGCACTACCCCCCACAACAACAAGTGCAAAGAGTACGAGAATGGTGTATATGATTTTCATGTTGATGAATATTAGTTGATTGTGACACTATGTAATCAGCCACTGCAACCGCCAGAACATCCTCCTCCACAACCGTCACCACCAGAACCATCGCCACTACCAGATCCATCTGAACATGATGTTGAGCCTGTCTCAGAACCTGCAGAACCCACATCATCAGCCTCAGCACTATCGAGAAGTACTCCACTCATTACATCTCCTGTTCGTTCTTGTGTATCGCTGTTTTGGACTGAACCAAACCATCCCATGATTCCTAATGCGAGGAGAGATGCAAAGTAGGCGCTAAAGCGAACAAATCGCTTGGTGTATCGTTTCATACATGCATTGTACATCAAATACACCGCTCTGTTATCTGCATTTGTGGATATCGCACGAGGCTCAAGCACTAATGCTTTTTTCTACTCTCTTTGTACTTTTTCAAGAGAAAAATCATAAGCTCAAGTACCGTCGCAAACAACAGCACCCACCACATGAGCTCCAATTGGGGAAGGTAGGGCTCAAGGTAGACCTGCAGCCCATGGAGTTGTGTTGGTGGGTTGTTTGCAACCAGAGACGATGTCGAAATATATGTTCGTTCCATGATGTGTTTTTAGTAAAACCAATTCTCAAGCGGATAACCAACTATCACTGCTTCGTCCTGCAAACGTATCCATGTATTGTGTGACCAGGGCTTGTACACGAGCGAACATGCGTCCTGCTCGTCAACTTGTCGATAAAATGCCCTTCCATTTATTGAGTGATCAAATGTCCACTCAGCGCGGACGACTCGAGGCACCCCATACTTACATCGATGCTGAATGCGCTGGAGGTAATCGAATGGATTGCAGCGGTTTCGTGATGAATCATTTGTTCGAAGTACCGATACTGGTGCGCCATTTTCAAGATAGAACGTGACTTTGCTGACACATTGATGATTTGACTCAAACATATACATCCCTATTTTGTTTGCTTCTTGGGTATACTTTTGATCGCCCTGTATCATAAACGGCACGGTTTGAGCAAAGAAACAGAGTCCGATGAAAACCCACCCTGCAATCGCCTTGCGATCAAATGGTGGATCCTGATATCTGTAGAACACAGCAAAAAGAATGATGAGTGTAGGTAGTACTGTTGAAGGATAGCGATACTCAACTAGGATTCCTGAATAGAGGTGAAAGAATATGAAGTATGCGGTGACTACTTTCTGCACCACTGGTCGCTTGCTAAGCAAAAACCATGCACCAATCATCTCCATGAAGATGAGTTGGTTTGTCCATAGCGGAAGGGACCAATCTGGGAAAAATGGTAGGCCTGTGTGGAGTGCCGAGAAATACGTGCCCAAAATCCACGCATCGTGGATTTTGGTTGCAGTGGACAAGAAGTAGAACGACACAAGTGAGACTTTTATAAAGTACTCTTTGTGGTGAGCAAACAAAAGGATTGTTGTAAAAGCAATCAGGTAGTAATCAAAATTGCCGGCATTTTGGTGCGTTAGAACCAAGTTGCCGAGTACATGCCACACATAAGGAATCACCAACAACATGTGAGCAAACACCCACGCCCGCTTATGCATAAGGAAAACGATGAGTATCAAGACACCCAAAAGCACCATGTAGAATGTAGTCTGCGAATACCCGTATGGCAGTGAATAGAGAAAGTAGTAATCACTGCAGCTCTGGAAATACGGCCAGCAGGTCGCCATACCTTGTGCAAAGCCATTCACTGTCATGGCTGAACTATGTATCCACGAAGAGAACGCTGTGTAGTATGACAAAACTGCAGCACCAAAAACCCATTTTAGCGCGGTTGATCCTTCAATTTCTGAGATACCAAATATACGAGAATAGCGAACCATAAACGCACTGCTAGTAAACCTCCGGTGGAGTGACTGTAGAGAAGCAATCATATAAATAATGTTCTCATACTCTCACTGAAATACAACCGCAATTTACGAAGTGTGTGCAGGATGTGCACGCTCTGCGCGCACTACAAAGTATCCTCGTGTAGCAGAAGCCGCCGTATCAATGACAGTATGCACCAGCCCCGAAGCTCCTTGCTCTTCCCCACCTTTTCTCATACTCATCGCACAAATAAACTCTGCAGCTGAAATCAATTGAGCGCACGAAAGTTCACTTACGCGCTCTGGCGTAATTATTTCGGATGGAGTAGTTAGCACCTTTCCATCTGCCACTCTCTGTGTATGCAACATTGAGAGCGCCTTGAAGTATGACTCGAGAAGTACGTCACTTGAACTCTCGCCTGCATACCCTGACCCCAAGATATTGAGCTGACTGTCAGTGATGAAACACACACATCCGAAAGGGGCACCGTTTGTATGTAACGCGATGAAACATATTTCAAGATTGTAATCTTGTGCCACTTGTTTGATGAATGGAAGACGCTCGGATACATCAATGCGTCGCACATCATTAAGGAGTCCGTGCTTGGAGAGTATCTCGGCGTGGATCATGTCGAGAGTTGCAAAGCGGCAAGCTTCTTCATGTGATTCTGCAACACCATAACCCACTGTTGCCCCATGACCTCTTGTATCACCATTCACACAAAGTCTCCGCACTATCTCTAGCCGCATGTCTGAGAACCCTGCGCTTGTCGGTACTGAAAATATTCCACCCATAGGGCCCGCGCTGGTAATCATTACCCCTTCAATCGCCGGATAATCATGAAACGAGGCAAGAGGTTCATAGGAAGTGATGTGCTTTTCTTGCACTAAATCTTTGCAAAACTGTGGCACGTGCATTGGAGAGGGTCGGAGTTTAAAGCGATAGACAATACCTTGGGGAAATGAGAGGAAGGATTTAAAAAGACGGTCTCGCAGTGCGGTGAACCCATACCCATATACCCCAGGAGACACTACCTCTTCGTGGTGCTCACCCGTGTAGTGCGTCTGCGTGAAAACTGACCTGTCTGTATGTTCTCTGAGTGCCATACCTCTTGCGACAGTAGCGTTTTGCTCAATCATTTGCAAGATACTACCCTCAACTGTATGCTCACAAAATGGACGCGCATGTCGCTCACAATGTCATAAAAAAGACCATAGAAGCAGAGGTTTTTGTTCGTTCTGATGCTGAATATATTTCAGATGGGCGAGGCGAGCAACAGAAAGCTGGATGGCTGTTTGACTTTCGAAGGGTCATCATGAAAGGAACAATTATAGAGGCCATCGGAGCATCGTTTACTCATACATTCAAAGATGTACCTTCATACCAAATCTGTGGGCTTGAAGTGGCTGCTATACCCCTCGTCACAGGAATCACACAGTACAGATACTCGCATGGTGTTGAAAATGCAAACGGCTTTTTTATCAGAAAATCACGAAAGAAAGAAGGACTTCTTCGCATGGTAGAAGGGAGCATTCAACCACACACTCCTATAATCCTTGTTGACGATCTCATGAACCAAGGAAAGAGTTTCTTGCGTCAAATCGAAGTGCTCGAATCACTCGGGCACACGGTTCATGCTGTCTGGACTATATTGCGCTTTAGAGATACAAGCTTCTACGAAGCACTCAATGCTCGAGGGATAGCCATACATTCACTATTTACGTTGGATGATTTTGAACCATCACTGAAGGTAAAAAATTTAATTTCCGTTGAGCCAGCAAGCCCTTTGAAAAAATCTCCTCAGCCACTTTGGAAATTTACTGGAAAGCACCCGAATTATTTCTGGGTTGTCCCTAAAAGTACTCCACTCATTGCTGACGGTCATGTCTATTTTGCTACCGATGAAGGAGTCCTTCGCGCGCTATCGCTTACAAATGGATCGACGGTATGGGAATACAAAGTAGGAATGGGCTCGCGTGGGAAAACCATATTTTCTAGTCCATGCCTTGCAGGAGCGATGGTTGTATTTGGTTCGTATGATGGAAATGTGTACGCACTTGCAAAAGATACCGGCAAAAAGATATGGATTTCCTACGATGGTGACTATGTCGGATCATCCCCTACGTACGCTGAAGATTTGGGACTTATTTTTGTAGGGCTTGAGTTTGGATTTTTCAAAAAGCGGGGTGGGATTATTGCACTTGATGCACGCACAGGTAAAAAAGTATGGTGGGATAACTCAATGCCAAACTTTACTCATGCAAGTCCTCTCTATCTACCGAATTCAAAAGAGGTTGTCATCGGAAGCAACGACGGCATTGTGCGTCTCTATGATGCCCGCGATGGAACGGCGCGCTGGAAAGTAAAAACTGGAGACCCCTCACCTGCTGAACTGACGAGTGGTTTTAGTGCATGCGACATAAAGGAGTCATGTCTCTATGTACAAGACACCGATTCAATTGTCGCGGCAAACATACAAGGAGATATCTACGCAATTGCAAGAAACTCAGGCCAAACACTCTGGCATGCAACTATGGAGTTAGGCTCTGTCGGAACACCGCTACTATTCAATAATAAAATCTACGTTGCGTCCCTCGATAAACATATATACTGCTTCTCAATTCATGGAGAACGTGTGTGGAAGCGATCTCTTGGCGCGCGCATTTTTGCCTCACCTACAGAAGTACGAGGGCACATAGTTATTGGATCAAATACGGGAAGATGTGTATTCCTCCACCCAGATACTGGTGAGGAATACATGGGCATGACATTGAGTGAGCGAATCACGAATAAAGTGGCATTCGACACGGCAACAAATACATTAATCGTACCCACATACGCAAATGAAATCTACGCCGTTCGCCTACCCGATGACAATAGTGTGCACCATTGATTCATGGAGGCCATCGACCCCAATCATTCTCTCGACAACCTCATCATCAACCCCACTGAGCGCTACGCACCCCACCCCGAGCGCTTGCGCAAGAACATACAATTGTTGACCGATACCCCCAGCTTCAAGTAAAACATTACGATACCCACGTTCGCCGTACTTTTCTACTTCTCGTGAGAAAACTCCTGTGAAAAACAGTACCATCGATGCATGTTGCGTTTCCTTGTGACGGAACATTGCCTCGAGCTCCTCTGGAGATAACTGCATGCGTCTTAAAATTGTTAGCCCATGCGTTTCTACTGCGTAGTGATAGAGCCCTTGAGAAAGACCCTCTACATTCTTGAGTAACAATACGTAGGTCTCAATTGGGTACCGCGCTCCTGCACTTGCGCATGCCCTCCTTCCTCTTCCATCAAGAGCGTCGGGATCAATCTCACCGACCGAGTAGTATAGTAAGTTAGATACAGCAGTTTCTGTAAGAGAAGAGGTGTACACGCGTGTCGAGTGCCTTTCAAGCACTGACTGAGATACTGACGCGGGTATTGGTTGTGGTCGCGAAAGCGGAATTGTTGTAAAGCGCGGGTAGGTCTTATATTGCGTCGTCTTCCATGAGTCAGGCCAATTATCTCTGTTGTGTATTTCGTCAGGATTGTACGACTCATCCCTACGGTTTTTTGAAATTGTATGGAACAAAGAGAATACTTTCATACTAGGGGAAAAAGTGAGGCAGTAAATTCATTGTATCACGATGGTACTTGAGCTTCTTGTCACTCATGAATTGTCTGAGTCGTGAAGAGAAAGGTGTTGCAAACACCTCAGACAAATAAAGCTTGATGAACGCAGGGACGAATGCCCGAACTACAGTATACGAAAAATCCCTAAGCACAGGGTGCGAAAACTCATACATATACAGATTGTATGCGCTGCCGTACCGTTTACTTAGAATATAAAACTGCACGGTAAGCGATAAGTACTAAAAGAAATAGTTTGTATTTGTCTTGAAGCGACTCTGGACCTGTCGTGAGGAAACTTCTGACGCTTGAAGCAT
>CAZGUV010000004.1:0-5416 GCA_964528735.1 uncultured Candidatus Saccharibacteria bacterium
TTGTTTACCAGCAAGTCATAGTAGATTGCTTCGTGGGGAATGAACATGAACGCAAAGTCTGTCGTGTCTTCGCTCGGACGAATATACTTTGCGGTCTCTTGGATGCGCATTTTTAAGTCGTTCACAAACGCTTTCTCATGACGCTCTTTTTCAGCCACATCAGTTGCTTCCACCATACGCGTATAGTTTTCAAGTGAGAACTTTGAGTCCACTGGGATTACCTTGTCTTTCACAAATACTGCAGCGTCAACTATTTCACCATTCTCAAACGAGTATTGCATCGTGTAGCTATCGGGCGGAAGGACATTTTGAAGCACTGACTCAAGATAGTACTCACCGAGCACACCACGCTGTTTTGGGTTTTTGAGAATATCTTGAATTTGCTTGAGTTGCTCCATTGAGTTCACGACCTGCTTGTTTGTCTCTCCAAGCTTTGTCAGCCCCTCGGTAACTTCTCGGATAATTTTGTTTGACTCTGACGACTGTTTGTTTGACTCTGAGAGCTGATGCTTCACTGTAGAGTTGATATCTCGTGATGCCTCCGTAATTCGCGCATCAAATGAACGTCGAACATCTTGAAGCTCTCTTTGCAGGAACCCTATACCTTCTTTGAGTGCGCTCTCATCACCTTTTGGCTTTCGGAGCATAAAAATAATCACCCCAACGAGCACCACATTGAGTAGCGCAAGAAGAGGTAGGATAATCGTAAAAGTCCCTGGTGCTTCCATTAACTTAGTGTAGCACGATGCTTTCTGAAGAACACGAATTTAGCAATCTCAACAATACATACACAGAGCACCGCAACACCGAGCGCCCAGACAAAGTGCGCAACAGTCACGCCATACGTCGAGAGTAGTGTGGTGAACGGCGGTACAAAAGAGCCGATAAACAGCAATAGTGTGCTCAAACCAAGCGCGGCAAAAAATGCGGGGTGCGCAGTCTGAACTGACTTCCACAGTGGCGCCTCAACATCAAGAAACGAGAACGAAGCAAGCATTGCACCAATGCAGAGTGAAATAAAGAACACGACGCGCGCACTTTCAAGCACAACACCACTTGAGACGATGTAGAGCGCAAGAGCAAGCAACACTGACCCAAAGCACAATGCAATCATCGCAATCCCAAGCAGGTGCCTCTTTGAAAAGAGTGGTTCCGTTCTCTTGTATGGAGTTTCTGACATTGCATTAGTGCGTAGCGGATTGAATGCAAATGGAAAACTCATAAACCCTTCAACGACGATATTGATCCAAAGAATTTGAGCAGGCAGCAAAGGAAGTGGAAGATTAAAAAGCAACGCGCCCCCGACGAGTACAACGGTGGACATGCTTAATGACAAAAGGTACGTCACAATGGTGCGGATATTTGCAATAGCTCGCCTTCCTTCCTGCACCGCGTCGAGAATGACTGCGAATGAATCTTTCATGGGAACCAAATCACTCGCCTCTTTCGCTATATCTGTTCCCGTTGAAAGCGTGACTCCGATGTCAGCAGCCACGAGCGCGGGAGCATCATTGATACCATCACCCGTCATCGCCACCACCTCACCTTCGGCTTGTAAAATATGCGCAAGCCTCATCTTGTGCTGCGGCAAAACACGTGCAAAAACTTTTGTTGTTTTCAATGCTTCAATAACTTTGTCATCGGTCATCGTTTCGAGAACATCGCCTGTTATAACTTCGCGTTCATTCTGTGCAATAAGTCCGACTTTCTCTGCAACATATAAACCAGTACCAGGATGGTCTCCAGTTGCCATTATGACTCGTATACCTGCCTGTCGTGCCGAAAGCAGCGCTGGCGCAACATCGGTGCGAATTGTATCCTCGAACAACAATAGACCACCGAAGACGAAGCCAAGTCGCTCACCATGATGAGGATTCACAATATCTTCATGAATCATTGAGTCTCGCGAGACACGGTACGCGACAGCAGTAAAGCGCTTACCTTCTGATGCGGCCAGTGCTTGCTCCTCAAGGAAAAACCGCTCAAGCGCTGGTGTGATTGGTACAGGGCCATTTTTTGTAAGTATGGTTGAGCATACACCAAGAATATGCTCAGGTGAGCCGGTGAGGTAGATTCGAGAACCATCATCTGGATGTGTATTGAGTGAGATAGCATAACGTCTCGTTGGCTCGAATTGCATAAGTGTGATTCTTCCATGACCTTCATTTTTTATATTTCGAACATCAATACCTCGCTCAAAGCCGCCTCGAATGATGGCTGCTTCGAGTGCGCGACCATTGAAGTGCAGCGCTCCTTCTGTCTCTTCAATGAATGCATCTGAAGCACGAACTGCGACCGCGAGTACTTCACGCTCAGCTGGTGAAAGTGTATGCATATCGGCAATACCATCCGCAGTAACAATCCCCGAAAATGTCATTTCTCCTGTTGTGAGCGTGCCCGTCTTGTCAGTCAAAATTGTTGTCACCGAACCAAAAGTCTCAGCAGATACAAGGCGCTTCACGAGACCGCCACGTTTTAAAATATGTTGCATCGCTTGAGAGAGCACGACTGTCATAACTGACGGAAGACCTTCTGGCATTGCTGCTACTCCAACTGCCAGAGCCACAAGGAGCATGTGAGCGGTAGACTCGCCTCGCGAAACACCAAGTATAAAAATACATGCAGCCACAACACCAATACAGAGCAATATGATACGAGCCAAACTATTGAGCTTATCTTGAAGCGGAGTTGGGCGCTCGACGATTTCCGTCGTTGAAAGTGCGAGTGATCCAAATAATGTTTTTTCTCCGACATTCGTAACAACTACCCGTCCATATCCCTCTGCCACGTATGTACCTGCCCACACCATGTTCGTCATATCCTGTGTTCGTGCAGTTTCAGGGAGCGCATCCGCAGTTTTTTTCTGGGCAGTCCATTCACCCGTAAGTGCTGATTCGTTAAGGGCAAGTTCGTGTGCCTCTATCATCCGCGCATCTGCAGGGACACGAACGCCTCCGGTTAAAACAACTATGTCCCCAACCACAACTTCTTCTGCGGGAATCGTCTGCTCTTTTCCATCACGCACGACAAGCGCAGTATGACGTGTTTGTTCTTGCAGTAGAGAGAACACACGCGCCGCACTTCCCTCTTGCCATAAGCTGACAACGACATTGATAACGAGCGCGAACAAAATGACCAATCCGTCTATCATATCGCCTATAAAGAACGAGATGATGCCTGCACCAATAAGCACCAGTGAAAGCGGGCTTCGCAGCTCTCTGATGAGGGATTTAATTTTTGAGAATGAACTTCGCTCTTCTAGATGATTGCTCCCTTGTTCTGCACGATGCTTTGTTACTGCCTCAGACGAGAGTCCACTGTCTTTCGCAGAATGCACTGATTGGAGCACTGCCTCAATCGATTCACTACTTGGATGCGCCATAACGCAAGTATATATCACGCTCGTTTGAGTGACGTCGAGTGCTGGTATACAATGGGGACATGTCACTCACACAAACAATACGAGAAAAAATGAAGGACGCTATGCGAGCAAAGGACTCAGTAGCAACAGATACTCTCCGTGGCCTCATGGCAACGTGCACAAACGAGCTCATATCCTTGAAGCGCAAGCCTACTGTTGCGCTTACTGACGCGGAAACTCTTACGTTAATAAAGCGACTCATAAAACAAAGAAAAGACGCAGCAGACCAATTTCGAGCAGGCGGACGCCCAGAACTGGCAGAAAAGGAAGATGCGGAACGAGCACTACTTGAGGTGTTTCTCCCCGCGCAAGCAACTGAGGCTGAAATTGTTGCTGTTGTGACACAAAAAATACAGGAGCTCGGTGTAACCAATAAAGCTGGTGCTGGTAAGCTTATCGGTGCGGTGGTAAAGCACTTTGCCGGAAATGCAGATGGAACGCTCATTAAGGCAGCTGTGGACAAAGCACTCGCATAGCAGGCACCTGTTGTTACACTTTGTGTATGAGACGAACCGTGGGGCATGCTCCGCTTCGGAGCACTTATACAACAAGCAGTGTATCGACACTCCATACGACCATTGAACGAAAACCGGATTATACTCCGGTTTTTTCTATGCTGAAACGTGGCAAATATGCCTCATACGTCACCTATCGAGACCCCCTCAGTAATTTATGGCGCGTATATCTGTGTGAAGATGAGGCATGCGCTCATGCGAAAGTCCATGTATGTGCCCTTCCAATTCATGCAACAACAAGTACTCGGCCGCCTTGTGCTCGTTGCGGCACAGACAACAACCTTTCGTGGCATCACATATACCCACAACGTTTTTTCAAACGCTTCACACGATTTATGCAGTACAAACTTTCACTCTGCAGAGCGTGCCACGACGATATGGAAGCATACATACCTCAACGAAAGATACTCCCTCCCCATGAATACCTCCATATAACACTCACATTCCTCAGGGGTGTGTAGACCCGTGTGCTATAGTGTCGCGATGGACGCAATCACTCGAGTGTGGAGAGCGTACGCACCTCATCTCAAGACATACAAGTGGTATGTTGTTGCGTGCTTCTTCTTTGGAACAATTGCACAGATTTCGTCTGTAATTATTGCACCACTCCTCTACAAACGCATCATAGACACAATCGAAATCGGACCGTACACGGAGGCTATTGGTGTAATCCTTGTAGGTACATTTTTAGGCATCGCAGGAAGTCGAATCACCAACTGGGTTGCATGGAGATTCTATGATTACGCTGTTGTATATATGCAGACGCGCGCAATGCGCGATATTGCTGTAAGTACATTCCACACACTCAGCAAGCATTCATACGAGTTCTTCACTCATCGCTTCACGGGATCACTCGTCTCGTATGCAAATAAGCTCACTCGTTCTTTTGAAGTGCTCTTTGACTTCGTCGCATTTAACGTCTACGTCGAAGGTATTCGCATAGTATTTTCGGTTATTGTTCTCTGCATTGTCGCTCCTATTCTCGGAGTCCTCTTCTTTATATGGGTTGGATTTTATTTCGCGATTTTCTATCTCTTTTTCCACCGCATCTTAGAAATGCGCGATAAAGTCGCCCATGCAGAATCACGAACTACCGGTGTTCTCGCGGACGCACTCACCAACATACTTTCGATAAAAATGTTCTCTCGAAACGAGAACGAGGAGCGCTACTTTAAAGACACTGTTGAGTCAGAGACAGGGTTTGTCTATGACTCATGGGTGTACCAGAACTACGCTCGTGCGGTGCAGCGCGGGCTTGCTATCTTATTCGAAATTATTGCGCTTGGTGTTGCACTGTGGCTATGGACAAATGGTGCCATTTCAGCGGGTACTATTGTGCTTCTCCAGCTCTATCTATTCAGCGCATTCGAAACAATCTACAACATCACCCGCCAAATGACTCGCGCAATGAATGCACTGGCTGATGCAAATACAATGTGCGAAATACTTGAAATTGAGGAGTCGGTGCAGGACCCTCGAA
>CAZGUV010000004.1:5426-65364 GCA_964528735.1 uncultured Candidatus Saccharibacteria bacterium
GAAAAAATCAAGATGGAAAAGGGTGCGATTGAGATAGACAACATCACTTTCGCCTACGCTGATAGCTCTGAGGTTTTTTCTGACTTTTCTCTCTCGATACCAGCAGGACAAAAAGTAGGACTGGTGGGTCATTCTGGGTCTGGCAAAACTACTATAACAAAGCTCCTCCTTCGTTTCTTAGATGTAGATAACGGCTCAATACATATTGACGGACAAGATATACGATATGTTTCGCAGAATGATTTGCGCTCCAAGATAGCGTATGTACCGCAAGATCCACTACTCTTCCACCGCTCGATTGCAGAAAATATTGCCTATGGGAGACCCGATGCAACGCACGAGGAGATAGTTGCGGTCGCGAAGCGCGCACATGCACATGAATTTATTGAACGCCTCTCTCATGGCTACAATACACTTGTCGGAGAACGCGGGGTACGTCTTTCAGGCGGCGAACGACAACGCATTGCGATTGCTCGAGCGATGATTAAAGATGCACCCATCCTCTTGCTTGACGAAGCAACTTCAGCTCTCGACTCAGTCAGCGAGCGCCACATTCAACATGCATTCACTGACCTGATGAAAGGACGCACCACTATTGTTATTGCACACAGACTCTCAACCATTCAGTCTATGGACCGCATTGTTGTCTTTGAGCGAGGTGAGATTGTGGAAGATGGAACACATGAGACACTGATAAAAAAGGATGGCGTATATGCAAACTTATGGAAGCAGCAATCGAGTGGATTCATTGAATAGCTGGGCAATACAGTTCGTTACGTAAATGCGCATGCGCAAGCGCCTCAACGCAAAGGCTCGCGCTGTGGCAACTAATGACGATGACTAAACGCAAGATGGTGCCGAAAGACAATAAGAAACAAAGTTGCAAATCCAGTGACAAAGAAGACCGCACGGATCCCGAAATAAGTAATGAGCACTCCAGCAAGTACGAGCATAAGTACCTTTCCCAGATGATACGACATCTCTGCAATTGCAGTATATTCATCAACATAATGCCCACTATCTACTGCGGATGAATAACCACTCACATTTCGTGAAAGACGCATTACCGCATCACCAAACTTGTGATACGTGTCCACCATAAAAACCTGAAATGGATTACCGACAAATGATTTAAGGAGCCATCCAGACATTGAAAGCACGACACCCCATCGCACTAATCTGTCTGGGCCAAACTTATCAATCAGATACCCAAGACTCATGTTAAGTACAAGAATAGCGAGCAGTGTAAGTGTAGTGACAATACCAACCGCAATAAATCGCTCACTCAAAAGTTCGAAAAGAAATATTGGCCAGAGAATGGTAGCAACAGCAAGCTGTGCACCGTCCGCCCCATACCCCACCAAGATGCCACGATGTTTTCGGTGGAAAAGACGCTTAAACGTCTCAAAATAGGTCCACGAAAAGCGCTCATAGATATCGTGCACGTAGTACACCGGAAACAGCGACATCAGACAGAGTAATGCGACAAAGAGGAGCGTGTCTGAAAACCCTGTCACAACAATCAAGATTGCTCCAATCAGTGGCGTAGCGACAGAGACGAGCTCAAGCAAATCTTCATACCAACCAAGTACAGCACCTCGATGGTGCTTACTGAGAGCCTGCACAAAATCAACATGGTATGGGACCCAGTACAGTGAGTGGTGAATCGCAAAAAACACCGCAAAGAGAGCTGCCGAAGTAGCGGGAGAAAAGCCTGGAGCAACATCATGAAGCGAAAGTGCCCACACTGACATTGCCGCAAATGGTATCGATATGGCAATAAGTGCACGCACGCCGAATCGAGCGAGTAGCATCGCTGAAACTGGTGTCATGAAAAAAATCAGTACCGACATGAGTATGTAGATACCCAAGATTGTTGTTCCGAAGAGTTGATACAGAAGGATTGGAACAAACACGTTTACAAAGCCAAAGGCCATCTTCAAGATGAGACGATTCACCAAAAGCCCGCCTGCATGCAAAGAGAAGGATTGGATTGCCTTGAGGGCAGTAGCATCTGAATGGTGTGTTCGGTGATGGGTGTGTCTACCTCGTGCACGATAATGCATCTTTGCATTCTAGCGCGAAACACAGAATTCAGCAGGAAATACTGTGGACTACCGAAGGATCTGTACTACAGTGGATGGAGGGTTATTGCACTCACCAGTATCGACTACTCCTTTCAGATTCTCCCCAAAAAGCGTCTGCACCTCTTCAAGAGTTGTTGCAGGTTTTTCACCCGAAAGATTTGCTGAAGTAGATACGATAGGACCAACTCGAGCAATAAATGCTCGCAAATCTTCTCTGAGCGGCATTCGAACGGCGAGTGTATCATTATATGCAAGGTGTGCGTGCTGCGGCTGCGCTTGAGCAAAGACAACAGAAACGGGACCAGGCCATATTCGCTTTAAGAAATCTATATGCTGCTCGGATGGTCTGATACCGCATTTCTCGAGATCACGCATCGTAGAGACAAGCACAATCATAGGCTTTTGTGAATCACGTTCTTTCATTCTACGAATCTCTTGCACTGCATCGATGTCGTCGAGTGCACATGAGAGACCGTACACAGTGTCAGTTGGGAGCGCATAAACCGCACCCTTTTCAAGTTGTGTTATTTCAGAAAATGAATGAAAGATTTCCATACTATTCATCATCGCTACCGGCCTCAATTTCACCTGACTCTATTTGAGGTATCTTCTGTACTGCATTCAAAATTTTGTCCAATTTACCCGCCATCACACCTTCGATGCCGGAGAAGGATTCTTTAATACGGTGATCGGTGATGCGATCCTGAGGAAAATTGTATGTACGAATTTTTTCAGACCTATCTCCAGTACCAACCTGCGCCTTGCGGTTTTCTGAACGAGCAAGTGCTTCTTCTTCATCCTTTTTCTCTTGAAGGCGCGACATGAGCAACATCATCGCTTTCTCTCGGTTTTGTGCCTGACTTCGCTCTGAAGTGCAACGCACATCAAGCCCTGTGGGTTTATGAATGATACGCACAGCAGATTCTACTTTATTGACGTTCTGCCCACCTTTACCACCCGCACGAGAAAACTCGACTTCAAAATCAGTCGGCGAAACTACCACGTTTGTCCGCTTATACATTGGCAAAATAGCAACCGAGATGGTTGAAGTATGAATTCTTCCCTGCTTCTCAGTTTCAGGTACACGCTGTACTCGGTGGACACCAGTCTCAAACCGCATTTTTTTGTAACAATCCTTTCCGCGTATTTCAAACGATGCCTCTTTGTAACCCCCCATCGCTGCACGAGACTCATCAAGCGCCTTCCATGTCCATCCTTGAGTACCCGCATAGAGCAGATACGCCTTTGCGAGCTCCTCTGCGAAGAGTGCCGCCTCTTCTCCCCCTGCACCACCGCGCACCTCAAATACCATTTCGTTTGGATACTCACGCTCTTTGATGCTCGATGCGATTATCTCCTCAATCTGTTTAGTCAGTGTGTCTTTTTGTTGTGACAAATCGTGAAGCTCAGCCTCTGCGAGTTCCTTCATGGTGGCATCTGCCTCCATGAGTTCAGTTGCATCTTGCTCTGACTTGGTGAGTCGCTTCCACTCTTCAACAAGATACATTACCTTTGGATCGTCCTCGTATTGTAGTGGATCAAATGTCATAGATATAGAAAACCCGCGCCTATGACACTAGCGTAACACGCAAGTGTCATAGGCGCGGGTACTGAAGTTATTTAGACTTTTTTGCTGCTGCGCGTGCCTTGAACTTTTCAACACGTCCTGCAGTGTCGACAACGGTAGACTTACCGGTATAAAACGGGTGCGATGCAGAAGATATTTCAACGTAGAATACTGGGTATTCTTTACCGTCAGTCCACTGTGCCTTGTCAGTTGTCTTTACAGTTGAGGAGATAAGAAAGCGCTCACCTGAGGTGTTGTCATGGAAAATGACCATTCGGTAGTCGCTTGGATGTGTGTCTGCTTTCATAGGGGGGCACTATACAACAGTCATGCAAAAAATGCAAAACTACTGCCCTCGGATAATCTTTATCTCCCGTTCGTACTTTTCTACGTTTTCCATGACGTCATTCCCATAGAAAGCATAGGCTGGTTTCGATGCATTTGCCCATCCTGCAAGGTAGCGCAATGATGCAAGTCGCTCTGCGGCTGGAGTTTGTGCTCCTGCACCATTATCTTTCATATAAAGCGCTGTAGCGAAGGTAGCGGTTCGCGCATTCCATGGATTAGGAGGGTTTTCACCCGTGAGTGCAGTGATGCGAGACTTGATGCCTTTCCATGTAGAAGGGATAAATTGCCCCGGTCCCATAGCACCTCCCCATCCATACCACGGCTTTTTTGATACTGGCATTTTATCTGGATCAAGTCCGAGCTCTGCACAAATCTCGAGGAATACCGGTCTATCACGAGTAGGGTGCATATCAACTGTCCATGTACCCTTACCGACATTTTTTCCAAGATTTGATTCCACGGTGAGAATGGCAAGAATGAGCTCAGATCGGACGCCGGTCTGACGGCTCGCCTCATCTGCATACTGGAGCATCGTCTCAAATGTGAGCGGACCTGAAGTAGAATCGCGCAAACTAAAGAGCGCCTTACGCAATTGTGATGCTGTTTTCTCCTGCTGGTTAATATATTGCTCGTACTCCTTCTCCTTACCTTTTGTTGCTTTCAAAATCGCCGCTTTCTCTTGTTCGCGCGAAACCGCAACTTGCCGTTCTCGCTCTTGAATTGCACGAAGCTCTTCTTTCTCCTCTTGTTCTGCTTCAAGCCGTGATTTTTCTTCGTCGAGTGTTTCTTTTGTATTCCGTATGGTCTCAAACGTCTCACTGAGCGCTTCTTGGAGCGACTGAATGTCGTTAGTTTCTGTAAACACTGTCGTGAGCGAATCACCACGAAGCATGACCTCAACGAGTGTCTGATCATCACTCTGGCGAGCAGTTCGTAATAACTGTGCAAGTGATGCCCTCGCACGTTTTGCTCTATCATTGAGCGTACCGATATGAACCTCCTTCTGCTTTATATTCTTATCTATCGTCTTTATTTCAAGATCTCTTCGTTGCAGTGAGAGCTTTGCCTCCTTTACTTTCGCATCAAGTATAGACAAATCCCGCTCGATGGTTCTTCGTTCAGACTTTTTCGATTCGAGTTGCGCTTTGTTTGCTTCAATATCCTTTTCAAGAATTTTCAGTTGTTGTTGTATCTGCTCACGAGACAGGCCCTCAAATCCAGATTCCTGAGCGTATGCCACACAACAAAGACTCGCGCCGAGCGCGAGTGACAAAAGAAACTGTTCGTGTATACGCATGACTCCCCTAAGGGTAACAAAATACGCCCCAGTCGCAAGCGATTGGGGCGTATCTCTGTATGTAAGTCGTTATTAGTCAGACTTCTTCTTGTCTGGATCAGCAGGCTTTGCTGCTGCTGCCGCTGCTGCTGCAGCTTGTGCTTCAGCAACTGCTGGGATGACATCAGGTGCGGCATTAGAGATAACCTCCTCTTTCGCCTCAACTGCAGTTGCAATAATTTCATCACTTGCGAGTTCTGCTTCTGCAGATGCTGGAAGTGGCAAGTCAGCAACAGTGATGTGATCATCAACTTTGGCAAGCTTTGCAAGATCAACATCAATGTGACTTGGAAGTTCAGACGGAAGAACTTCAATAGTGAGCTCATGCATAACCTTGATGATGATTGCACCAGATTTTTCTGCCTGTGAAAGACCGACGAAATGAAGTGGTACTGTAGCAGTCAACTTCTTAGTCTTATCAAATGCGTAGAAATCAACATGGAGCGCCTCATTGGTGAGTGGGTGCATCTGCACTTCGTGAATGAGTACTTCGATGTCACTACCAAGACCCTTGATGGCGATGATTGTTGATTCACCTGCTGTGCGCCAGACCTTTGCAAATTCGCGCGCAGGGATACTAATAGATTGTGCAGCTGTTTTAGGGCCATAGACAACAGCTGGGATTGACTCCTGGCTGTGCAATGTAGCCACTGATTCTGTGGCTGCACGATTCTTTGCGGTTACCGTAAGCATGGGCGGAAGTATACTGAAAAGTCGATAAAAAGCAACCATTTCGGAAACCCCTCCCTCTTAAGGCAAACTCAACGGGCTCACATGCAGCAACAAAAAATCTCCCGTGGGGAGATTTTTTGAGAAGACTATTTTCGCTTCTTCTTTCCTGCTTTCTTTTTTGCAGGAGCCTTCTTCGCTTTCTTTTTTGCTGCCATGGCTTTGAGTTAGCGCTAGTAACAAAGAGCTCGACCTCTAATCACAAGTATACGTGATTTTTTCGCACTCAACATTCTGAATGGTCATACCTGTGAATAACTTTTCTCTAAAGAAAATTATTCTTTCGCATCGACATCTCTCCATGTCATGACAAGAATAAATATAATTAGAGTTGTGCATGCTGAGAGCACACAGTAGCGACACCACGCATTGATGACGAATGCCTGTAAGTATGTAAAGTATGCAGATGATGCAAGACCAGCAACGACGTACACTCGAAGCGCTCGTTTGTAAGGGATAAATGACTCAAGGTATGCGCGCACAGGGAGTGTACGAATCGCAACGAGAATGATAATGCCAAAATAAAAAATAACCCCAAGCAGAGAAAGTGGTATGCCGAAAATAACTGAGTGCGGTGACGCAGCGACAATATTACAACCACCCGATGCACCACACGACAGTGGTTCTCCGCTGATGCGATGAGCGAACAGATACAACGCGTCGACAAGACCCACGAGTGCCGTGACGATAATGAGTAAAGTTCTGTAGAGTGTCTTCATCGAGTAAGTATACCCAATTGCCCCACGACTACAATTCTGCACGGATTGCGTATAGTAATTCAGCGCGAAAAACTGCATCTGTAACTCGCTCACGAAACTTTTTATTTGCTTTCAATTCTTGAAGCACACGCGCATGTGCCGCTTTCGGGTCAGGAGGAATGACCACTACATCTGCCCCAGCCTTCAATGCACGCACACTTCTATCAGAATATTTATTGAGCGCTCCCATCGCCATCGAATCGGTCACGATGAGACCCTTAAACCCGAGTGAATTACGCAGAAGCCCTGTCATCACAACAGAAGAAAGCGTACTCGGAAGACCTTTGGAGTCATGCGCGCCAGCACGAATTTCAATGTGCCCAACCATAACAACAGGAACTCCAAACTGTATCGCACTCACAAACTGAGCAACTTCAGGAATGCCGTACTCGCCCGATGTCCACACAGGCTGCACGTGCGAATCACCTTTTACTTGCCCATGTCCAGGAAAATGTTTTGCCGTCGGTATCACTTGTGCTTCCCATGTCGCTTGTGCGAATGCATTCGCGCGGAGCATCGGATCACTTTCAAATGTACCGAACGAACGATTACCAATCACTTCCTTATTGGGGCCAGTATCGTACACTGGTGCGAAGTTGAAATAAATACCCGCATCAGCAAGTGCACGCGCAATGGTTTTCCCCGCTTCTGCAGATTTTTGCGTATCAGTAAGTAGAATCGTATTAGGCACCTTGATTGCAGGCATGCGGTACTTCATCAAACTTGGTTCTGCGTCAAGTGCAGCCATAAGTGTGGTGGTAGTGTGCGGGCATGCCTTGGTATAGGCTTTCTGTATTGATTGAGTAAGTGCCTTGCTCGTATCGCTTCTCAGCAGAATATATGAGCGTGCTCGTATATCACAGAGCAGTTTCCCAAACACTTCTGCCTTCATTCCCTTTTCAAAAGACGGCATGAGGACTGCCCCAGCGAGTTCGGCATCAGAAAAACGTGCAATTTTTTCACTCACACGAGCTCTGAGCTGAGGATTTTCTGAGCGCTCTTGCCAATCGATTCCCACGGCAGTGCTTGAAGTAGTAGCTGAGAAATTCCCTTGAGCATACACACACGTAGTACCTACCAATCCAATGCTAAGCACTGCATACGCAAGAAAGGTGCGCATCATGCCTACTGAAGTGTAAACACTGCTTTTACTGAGAGCATTACATCCTTGTCCTTCGTAGAAGTATCATATTCACCATAGTCTGAGACTGCAGTTGAGTCAGGCGCCATGACCTGCACGACACCATTGTTTGCACTTTTCATTCGTCCGACTGATTGATTCATTGCCATTGCAATACTTTCCGCTCGTTTTTTCGCATCTTCAATTGCCTTACCGATGAGTTTTATGCGGAGCTCAGGGAGATTTGAAATAAGGTACTGCGGCTGGATTGGTGTAAACCGAAGATTCTGTTGTGCAAGCGCAACAGTGTTTTGTGCGGCAGCTTCTACTATCGCTACATTTTTTGTAGTAACCATAATGTTTTGTCTGACCATTGTTTTGCGAACCTGGTTATCCCCTGAGCCGGTATAGTGTTCGTATGATGTGATTGGTGATGCAACAATCTCTGCTTCAGCAAAACCTTGCTTCAAAAGAAATTGCCTTACTTTCTTTGTATCTTCAGTAACACCTTGGTATCCCTGTGCGAGCTCACCCTCAGCAACAATCCGTTCAACATCGACTCCCCACTTCGCAGTGTCAGCCGTCACGCGTTCCTTGGTAGAACCAGTTACAGAAAGTGTATTATCAAGCGACTTGATATGATACATAGTGTACGAACCAACACACGCTGATGCGATGAGTGAAAGTCCAAGAATAATTGCGAATGAATTTTTCTGAAGAGTCTCCATAGGTTTAGAGTATAGCAACTACATGCCTCCCTGCCAAAGGCGCACAGCATCTGTTGGATACACAAGCATGAGTATATTGAGTGTGAGATTATCGCGGATGATATACCCTACCCCAATCTCCATAATGATGATGAGTACACATACCACCCACCATCTCATTCTCTCTGCAGCGAGGTAACCAAGGGTGGCAGCAATTACATCAGATACCGAATTGATAATACTATCGCCGAAGTAGTCGAGGGATATTGTCGCTTCTCGATACCTATTGATTATAAAATCTGTATTCTCAAGCAACTCCCATCCCATTTCAATACCAATCGCCAAAAAAAGACGCTGCGACACTGAGAGGAAACGACGAAATGGATAGAGCACCCAAAAGAATATGAATCCATGGATTATATGGCTGAAGGTATACCAATCTGAAATATGCTGCGAATTTTCAGAACTCTGCACGACTCCATGCCATAGCTTTATGTATCCCCCTGAAAAAATAAAAGGCTGCCCCATCATCCATAGAGCGAATGCATGGACACAGAGGAGCCCTACGATGCAACACGCAACACTATAGATATACAACTTCACTCTCCAAGTGTACATCGAAGTACTCTCTCGCACTAGGCATGATGATGGTGGTGCCCATCTGCATGGGAATGTCCATGACCATCAAATTCAGGAATATGCTTCCTGCCATGGAGGACGTACACTGCGAGCGCTGTTGTAAGCGGGACCGTAAAGATGAGCCCAATCGAACCCACAAGTGAACAGACAATCTCCGTTGCAAAATACTCCATATTTATGATGGTCAACAAAGGAGTCGAATTCTGAAACATAAGCATCACACTGGGGAGCGCGACTCCAACGTATGCGAGCACGAGTGTATTTACCAGTGCCCCCACATGTGCGCGCCCCACACGGAGTGCGCGTCGGTACAACTCAAAACGAGAAAGTAAACGGTCCGCTTTGTGGAGTTCACTCACTACAGCAACTTGCGTAACGGCAATATCATCAAGCACACCAAGTGCGCCGATGATGTCGGTGCGCGCGGACTACAGTATGGATATTACATCGAAGGAAGCCCCGAATCACACACTGCGACCTCTGGCAATTCAGTATTTCTCACGAGCGACGGTACACCAGATGGAGACAGCTTAGATCCATTTTACAAGGGCTCTGAGTTCACCATATCGCCAGGCGCGTTTATCAATATTACAAAGTAACTCGTTATTTGAAATAAAATATGTTAGAAAGTAACTCTATGGTCTTTATTGGAGGACTCATTCTCCTACTCCCTTCTCTTGTTGGAGGCGCATTTTGGATATTTGGGGTTCAAAATAAGCTTGAGCGATACACCCACCAACTCCTTGCTTTTGCGCTTGGTGTATATGTAGTTGTCTCATATTCAATGTTCAGTGAGGCGATGGAGCACGGCGAGATGTTTCTTATGGGTATAGTAATGATTGGAACGATGGTGTTACTAGAAGTATCTAACCGCTTCTTCCGTCCTCACCACCATCATCACGTAGATACTGATCACGACCATTCAAAGAGCGACGCTGATTCAATTCTTGCTGCTGACGGTGTGCACAACGTGACTGACGGTATCGTTATTGTGCCCGCATTTGCAATCAACCCTGTTATCGGACTCGCTACTACTGCAAGTATTTTTTTCCACGAGCTTATTCTTGAATCCGCAAAATATATTATTCTCCGAGAAGCTGGATACACTCAAAAGCAGGCATTGATGCGAAGCTTTATCGCATCAACAACAGTCTTCATAGGTATTATCCTTGCGCTATTCTTAACAAGTGCAGAAGCGTTTGAACCGTTCTTTTTTGCAATTGCAACAGGTGCTGTCTTGTATGTTGTGGTCCGTGACCTATTTCCTGATGTATTCCTCCACAATAGGCAAGCGAGTGCTCTTATCACTTCAATTGTATCTGCATTTATTGGCGCATGCATACTTCTTGCAGTGCAGTGGGTCTTACCTCACGAACACACACATGAAGTTGAACTTCACATTGAGGGGCACAGCGAAGATATAGACCACTAAGCAAGCATCTTTGCGATGGTAGCAATATCCTTTTTCGTGTGTTGAGGAAAGTTTCCTATCCGTACCTTTACGTCCTTGTCTTTGTGGTAGCCAGATGCGATAAGAATCCCCTTCTTTTTTATTGCCTCAATGATTTCCTTTGAGCCACTCGGGGTATGTGCAACAATTACTGTTTCAGAGCGCCATGCTTTGTTTTGTATTGATGGTTGTACACGTGTTGAATTTTCGAGTGCCTTGTAGAGTATCTTCGCCTTTTCTTTCTGCTCAGCACGTATTGTTGCAACACCTTTTTTGAGCATTGCTTTTATATCCTCATTCAATAGATGCATGAGGAGTACGTTGGGCGTCTCAAGTGTCTTATGTTCTCTCCCTTGCTTTACAAGCGATGGAAATGAATGAAAGAGCCCATTATACGTACCGTCCGCGAAAACCGCCTCGGAAAAAGAAACGGCTCGTGGTGAAAGAATCCCGACACCAAGCCCTGCGGGAAGCCCCATTCCTTTTTGTACCGAGAAGAATGTGCAGTCCATTCGCTCAACTGGAATATCAGCAGTCGGCGCAGAAGAAACAATATCGATTGCAAAGAGCGCGTCTGGATATGCATCACAGAGCGCATTGATAAACGCTTTTGGCATCTGGCTACCGACACTTGTTTCTGAGTGTGTCAGAAACACCAGCTCAGGGCGTGCATCAGCAGGTATATCATCGAGGGAAAATGAGCCGTCTGCACGCGCATCGACACGCACAGCCTTTCTTCCTGCGGTTTTTGCAAAGATATATGCTCGCTCAGCGAAGTTACCTGGCACAAGATGCAGTGTTTCTTTTGTAGACATGTTTTGTATCGCGCGCTCCATGAACTCAGTTGCTGATCCAAGAAAGACTGTGTCGAAATTCTTTGGGGCTTTGAAAAGTTTTTTGACATTCCCTGCAAGCTCACGATACATGTCAGTAAAATACGCGCTTCGATGAGAGATTTGGTGCACATCTTTTTTGAGCGCTTCCTTGAGGTGTTTTTCGAAGAGTTGGTGGTTTTGTGTTGGACCTACAGTGAAATATTTCATGATATTTTTTGAGATAAGTAAGTGAAGTGGCTTAGAGAAGCCTTGCGGCGATAGTCCCGGGAATTTGCTTGAAGGATGCTAAGAGCTCCTGAGTCCCTTTACCTTCAAAATCGGTAACCGCGTAGCCAATAGTATCGTTTGTCTTGAGTGACTGCCCGACAACGTTTATCTTTCGCTCTGCTAGTTCTTTGTTGATATGTGCAAGCATGCCTGGCATGTTTTCATGAATGTGCACGATACGTGTCGAACGTGGAGTTCTCTGCATTTGAATATCTGGAAAGTTTACTGAAAGTGGTGTCACCCCATTGTCTCGATACTCAATAAATCGTGTGCCCACATATTGTCCGATATTATATTGTGCCTCCTCGGTAGAGCCTCCCACATGAGGGGTAAGTAATACATTCGGCAGCCCCTGTAGAGGCGACTTGAATGTTTCGTCATTCCCCTTCGGCTCAGACGGAAATACATCGACAGCAGCGCCTGCGATGTGCCCACGACGAAGCACTGTCGCAAGTGCTTCTATATCGACAACATGTCCACGGCTTAGGTTTAGCAAGTAACTTCCCTTTCTCATAATCTTCAACGCGGTTGCATCGATAAGATTTTTGTTCTCAGCGCGACCATCAACATGCAGGGTCACAATATCAGCCCATTCAAGAAGCGCTTTTTGCGAACGCATGCGCTGCGCATTCCCAAGTGCAAGCTTTTCTGCAATATCAAAAAAGGCAACACGCATTCCCAATGCTTCAGCAACCACCGAAAGCTGGGATCCGATATTTCCATACCCGACAATACCGAGTTTCTTCCCACGCATCTCAAAGCACCCATTTGCTGATTTATCCCATTCACCTCGATGCGCATCAATGCTCTTGTCTACTGTTTTTCGAAGTAACATGATTATTTCACCTATCACAAGCTCAACAACAGAGCGAGTGTTCGAATACGGAGCATTAAATACCGCAACACCTCGCTTCGTGCACGCTGGAAGATCAATCTGATTAGTACCAATACAAAACGCTCCTATACATTCGAGTGAGTCCGCTGCGTCAATGACCGATTGCGTCACACGCGTCTTAGAACGAATACCGAGATACGAAACTCCTTTGATCGCGCGAATGAGGTCTGGTTCGCTCATCGCCTTTTGGTGCGACTCGACATGGAATCCATGCTCAGTCAAAAGCGCTCGCGCGTCAGCGTGAATGTTTTCGAGAAGGAGGACGCGCTTTTTTGGTACGGCGTTTTTCATGAAGTGAAATGGTACTCTTAATAATTCTTATTTTCAATCAACTGTTCGAGCAACTGAACTGGGAAAAGTGGTGGATGTTCTGCGAGCCCTTGATGATACAAAACGGTTGATGCAGTAAGCCCGGGGAGTGTATTGATTTCAATAACCATAATATCTCCCGTACGGACATGGAGAAATGCGTCGATGCGGGCATACCCAACGATGCCGACACCTCGCGCAATTGCAGTAACATGTTCGCGCGCGCGCCGCAGCGCACGTGCAGATACAAGAGATGATGGTGGAGGTGTGATATTTATCCCTGTACCACCTTGAAATTTTTCCTCGACTGACAAAACCTCACCTTCTGCAATAGTAATACTCGGATTAAGCGCCGAGACGCGACCCGCACTTCCGAGCACTCCTACAGTAACCTCTACCCACCCTGTACGTGACTGATGCTTTATCCGTGCATCAATAACACGAAGATGATCGCTCTCAACAAATGCTTCAAACAAGACTGCGTTCATCTGTGAAGATGGCATTTCGACGATATCCCTTTGGTTCGTAAAAGTTCCTTTTGGTACTGAGGTTACTCCATTACGCATACAAGTGATATATGCTTGCAAATCATCTTTTGAAAATAGCCGAACGACTCCCGACGAACACCCGTCACCAATCGGCTTTGCAATAATAGTTTTTGAAGTAAGTTCTTTGACAAGGTTGTTCCATACATCTGCGGCAGGATGAGAGAACAGCATTTCTCGCGCGCGGACTACACCCTCTGTCGTGGTGACTCCATCTATATGTAATGCATTTATACGTCGTGCAGTTTCATATTTATCCATACAAACACGTGATACTGCGCTCGATGAGCCATTGTATGGAATATTCCTTTTTTCGAGAAGTGCTTGAATAGTGCCATCTTCTCCGGGACCTCCATGAAGTGCAATAAACACAAATTGCGCAGAAGAAGCGAAATGAGCAAGTGACATCGACTGTGGGAGTTCAGTACTTTCAGTAGCATCTCCTCGGAGGAGTGCGAGCCTCTCCTGTACGCGACGCTCAAGTCGGACAAGTCGAGCGTGATCTGACTCAGCACGTGCACAATTTCCAAGTATCTCCTCAACAGTATGATTGAGTGAATATGCGTATGGCACCTTCCATACCGTATCGTTCCCATCGTAGACAAATAAGGTTGGTGAATATGCGTGTGAGCGTCGAAGCTTGAGCCATACATTAGTACCACTCATGAGTGAAACTTGCCGCTCAGATGTCGACCCTCCGCACAAAACTGACACTGGTTTCCTCTGGCGCGCCTTCTTCTCTACCTGTTCATCCACCCACTCAATGCCGTACCGTTTACATGACTGAGCTACGAGATACCGAAGCGTATCTCGATGCGAAAATCCGACTCGTGACATTTGCTGAAAGAGAAAACTATTCTGCTCCATTCCTGACACAGGATTAAAATCTGAAAACCAAATATTTCCATCGGGCATTACCCAACCATCAAACCGTGCGCAGTCCTTCATCCCGAGAAGTGCAAAGAGATGCTCAGCTTGGGTCTGAATTGTTTCCATTACTTCATTACTGAATCGAGGAGGACAGTGGTATGTCACTTGTCTCGTTGGTAGATACTTTTTTCTAAAATCAAACACTTGGTGCTCGGCGTAGTCTGTTTCAATTTCTGTGGGCAAGATAGCCACTGGAAGGTTGCATCTGTTCTCTACGATGATCGTAGTAAACTCGACTCCTTCTGCAAATGGCTCAATTACGACGCGCGTGTCCATACGTTTTGAAAAAAGATGTGCAACTCGCTCAAGTGCTTCGTGCTCATTCTGTACAGAGAAAACTCCAATGCTCGAACCGCCAGTTGCAGGCTTTACAATCGCTCGATGTATATTGTGAAGCTTGAAGAACGCACGGATTTTATGCGCATGATCACGTTTGTGTATTTGAAGTACCAGGGATGGCAATGTGAAAAATCCCCGAGCGCGAATAAACTCATTTGCGTTATGTTTGTCAAATGCCCGTTTGCACGCCTCTGAAGACGAGCCGACAAATGGTATGTGATGTTTTTCGAGAAGCGCTTGAATTTGCCCATCTTCTCCAAACGGACCATGCATCGCTGGAAACGCGATATCAACTTTTTTTAAAAGCTGTACGAGTTGGTGCGTGCTGAGTGCGCGAGCAGTGGTTTTTAGTTTAAAATCAAAATCAGACGGTGTATTTGAATACAGCTGCGATGGCGAGATATGGTATGCCTGTTTTTTCTGGTCAAAATAGATTGCGACGATTTCTGTGGTATCACTTGCAAGATGATCGAGTACTGAGCGAGCAGAATTGAGTGAAATGCCTCGCTCAAGCGAAGGACCACCACACAGCACAGCAACTCGATTTTTTATTTTTTTCACAGAAAAAATATTTAAATATAGTAAGTATATAAGTCATTTTATTGCATATACACTCTCTAAGTGTACTTAGAGTTACATTTTTTGCAAATTGTACTCGTGAATTAGCGGATGTACTCGAGCACATCTTTGAACGTGTGCGCACATCGGTCAGCAAGTGCGCACACTTTTTCACGCCTCGAAAATTCTGTGTATGCAATAAATGTACCGACACCCCCCAGATGCTTTGCCTCGTAATCAGTCATTCCGTCCCCCACCATGACCGCAGGCTGAGGAAGTTGGAGTGAGAGTATCTGTTGTGCCTTCCCTCCTGTTTTGCAGGTCGGGCGTGTTGTATCTATACCAACGACAGCACCATGCTCATCAAAAACAAATTGATTCGCGAAGACGTGCTCTCTCGGGATCTTGAGAGCATCTGAGACTGGGTATATCAGGTCAGTAAAACCACCAGAGACAATAAAACATTTATCTGCCTGCATTTCGAAAAAGTCTCGATGTTCTGAAAATGATGGGGAGAGGTGCGTTAGCATCTTTGGCATTACCGCATCTACGTGTGTCCGGTTGAGTGACACAAGCTCCATGCGACGCCTAAAGCTTTCCTCAAGCGCTATGTCACCTGCCATACCCAAATTGGTAATACTTTGAAACTCAGTGAGAATCTCGTCGCGTCGAGGATTATTCCGAAGTGCCTCTTCTGCCAAAAGCTCAAACGTCTCTGTATTGACGACGGTACTGTCAAAATCAAAAACGACTGCCTGAAATTGCATGGCAGACATCATAGCACTTTTTCCGTGCTACACTACGCACCATGTCTCATGAAGAACTGACTGTTGCACTCTTACCACTACACTTTGTATTACTCCTCATCATACTATTTACCAGCCCTGAGCATCTCTGGATTTCATTTGGACTCTTCATCGTTCATCTTGCGACAGGAATATTTATATCTACGCGCGGATAATTGTTTGTTCAATATCTTGTCGCGTACCACCCACCTTTTTCTTCGGATTAAATATGTTCTCTGGATCAAACAGATTTTTTATTGCGACAAAAAGCCTGTAGGTACGTGGGCCATAGAAATCAGGCACAAATGGCGTGTGGATGATGCCATCACTATGATCAGCTGACATGTGCCCTCCGAGATGCCCGACAAGCTCGAATGTTACTTCACAAAGCTCAATGATTCGCCCAGGAGTCTTTGCATCAGCCATATCAAAGAGCGGAATAATGCGCAATGCGCCATCGCCGATATGCCCATGAAAACCATACGATATATTTCGCTCATCGAGTATATGCATGAGTGATGGGACAAGCTCATCAAACTTCTCAATCGGAACAATGATGTCTTCGATGCAGGGCACTGCGTGCATCGTTCCTTTCACCCCATCTCGCAACACTCGAAAGCTTGAGCGCCGTATCTTCCAGTAATCATCTGCATGCACATCATCCTCGACAACATGCGCGGTGATTTTTTTTCGTGCAAGTTCTTCAAGACATTCATACGCAACTTTCTTTGTGTTGTCATGAGTGTCTTCAGAGAATTGAGCAAGAATCATCAAATGAGCACTGCCCATTACTTGCTTAATTGCTTGCGTTTCGTTAGGTAGAAATGGCTGCGCATATTCATACGTATTTTTGTCAAACGTCTCACATCCCTCGGGATGGTGCGCCATAACGGTCATAAGGACCGTCGGAAGTTTTGTAAGGTCTGGGACTGGTACCGCGAGCAACATCTTGTGCTGAGGAAGGGAGACGAGCTTCAACACTGCACGAGTCACAATACCCAGTGTCCCCTGCGCTCCTATAAACAGTGCAGCGAGATTGTAGGTCCCATTTTTTATATCATGCACTCGCTCAAGCCGGTACCCTGTCGAACATTTTGATACCGCTCTCTGTAGTGGGTCTAGACCAGCCTGTGCGCCAAATAGTATATGTCCAAGCTCGCGATACACTGAACCCTCAAAAGTATCTCGTGTCTGTCGCTCTTGAAACTCTGTATCCGAAACTGTACCAAATTCATATTCATTACCATCACGCAACACTACCCATACTTTTTCAACGTTATCGATTGTTGCGCCAAACCGAACACTTTTCTCACCAGAAGCGTTGTTTCCAATCATTCCTCCGATGCCACACACGTCCTTTGAGGATGTGTACGGCGCAAACATCAAACCATGCGCTGCGGCAATTTTCTCGATATCTCGATAGTATGCACCCATGTCTACTTCTGCATGCTTTGTTTCAGGTTTGATGATGACCTGATGCATATATTTTTTCAAATCAACCACAATGCCAGATGTGAGAGACCCACCACTCATGCATGTTCCTCCTGCACGCGGAGCAAGGACATAGTTGCCTGGAGCATTTTTAACAAGTGTGCCGAGCTCCTCTACGGTGCGAGGAAACACAATTGCCTGCGGACGCACCATAAAGACACTCGAGTCACGTGAGGCAGCAGTTAACTGTTCATTATCGAGCGTATAGTCAAAGTTGTTTGCATCAAGAAACTGTAGGACCTGCATCAAAACATGCTACCACGAAGAAATGAGTATTTATGAGTCTTTTTCACAGATACAATACTCGCAACACTGAGCAAAGTATGCAACTATTACCCTATGAGTGACTCGACTGCACGCGTATTTATCCCTGCATTTCTTGTGATCCACCTTGTACTTGTGGTGTCTTTGTGGACTCTCCATTCTGGAGCTCAGCTCATGTACGGAGAGTACTCCCAACAATTTATTTCTCTAGCACTACTCTCAGGCCTTCTCTTACAGTGTGCACTCCTCATACAAGTTGTGCTTGTCGCTCGTATCGATTTTATTGAGCGCTACTTTGGTCACGACAAAATGAACAAAGTACACCGAACACTCGGCTACTGCCTGCTTGCAAGCATAGTGATTCACCCCCTCTTTCTGTACCTCGGATATGCCCACGAGGGTGGGTATCTGCACTTCGTTACTGCCTGGCCCCACTATGGTTATGCACTCGTCAGTATAGCGCTCATCATTGTAATTGGTGTGAGCTCGCTACGAGTAATCCGGAGCAGGCTTCCGTATGAGGCCTGGTATTGCATTCATCTACTAACATATCCAGCGATTGCACTATTTTCAATCCACCAGATGAGCAACCCGGTGGTATCAGGTGGCATTGCAATGGTATATTGGCTGTTACTAAATGGAAGCGTCGCTTCACT
This sequence comes from uncultured Candidatus Saccharibacteria bacterium, assembly GCA_964528735.1. Classification (GTDB taxonomy): domain Bacteria; phylum Patescibacteriota; class Minisyncoccia; order Phycocordibacterales; family UBA2100; genus CAYNND01. The sequence goes on from CAZGUV010000004.1 coordinate 24,043, forward strand.
CTTTCTGCTCTACCGCTGGGTATACCCACTCTACCTATCATCAAAGCATCAATTTGTAGTGGAACGATTGGTCCAAGAGGCCCCAGGTGTTACATCACTGTATGTGAGTGGAAAACACCTTGAAACATTCTCATACAAACCAGGTCAATATCTCTACATTCGATTTCATGATTCCGCGCATCGTCCATGGGCACAAAAATTCGCACTCATATTCCCTCACCCATTTTCAGTCTCGAAAGCGTACGATGGGAAATCAATTCGCTTTTCCATAAAATCACTCGGTGATTTTACCCAAATAGTCCCGACACTCACCATAGGTAGTGCAGTTACTGTCACCGCACCGCTCGGGCGGTTTACTCAGGACGTTGCAGTAACCGACATGTTCTTGCTCATTGCCGGAGGTATAGGCATCACCCCCCTTCGAGCACTTGCTGAAAGTCTGAATACACAAAATAAGGATACTGTTCTTCTTTACAGCGCGCGCACAAAAGCTGATTTAGCACTTGTGAACGAACTAAAAGCATTCGAGCATGTGCGACTAGTGTGCCTCGTCAGCGACGCAGCGCCAAGTGATGCGCCCCTCATGCTCTCTGGTATGCTCAACACTGAGCGTCTAAAGGAACTCGTACCTGATTTATTGGATAGAGATGCGTATGTCTGTGGCCCACCTGCGATGATGGAGAATATAGTACTAAGCCTCCGCGAACATGGTGTTCCTCGCGCACAAATACATTTTGAAAGATTTGGATACTAGATGAGCTTACCTTCCTTCCAGAGTTCGTATATTTTCAATAATGCCCACCCAAACAAAATCGCGCCAATAAAATACCAGTTAAACAACATCTTAAGTACCTGCTCCCCAACAACATACGCAATAGTTCCCCACACTGCATTCCATAACAAAAGTGCAATTGCTGACTCAATCATAAATCGAACGAAGGGATATTGAATTACACCAGCAGCAGTGGCAGTAAACGATGCAAGTCCAGGATTCCAGAAAGACATGAAGATTGCCTTTGTGCCGTAACTCTCAATCCGCTGTCGTGCGTCATTAATCGCAGGTTCAAGTCCAAATCGCGAAAGAAGTGTATGCCATCCATACTTTCCAAGGAGGTAGTTCACCATGTATGCACTGTACATACCGATAGAGACGACGAGCACGGCGATGACTGTATTTGGTATTGAGCCAGCAAGTATCACTGTCAAAAAGATGATAAAGCTCCCAGGGAAATACCAGCCGACAAGCAAAAGCCCCTCAAGAAACGCGCCTATGATAGAGACCGCAAAACCATACATCTGAATCCACTCCTTCAAGAGCGCAATAAGCACATCAGGGTCTGCAGGAATTCCTACCCAACTCAAGAGATATCGAATACCGTACAGAAGCACGAGCACAAAAAGTGGAATGAGGAGAATCTGCCACCACGTTAAATCTTCAATCGAATCTCTTTGTACTTCGGCAGTTGCGACATCAGACATGACCAGAGCATACTCTATATCAGCGTATTTGTCTTGTGTGGATTACGAAAAGAGTCGCGACAGTGGATGACGCCGTTTGCGTATCTGAGATACCACGTAGTGCGCAGCGACTGCAGAGGCAACTTGAGTCCCCGCTCCTGCAATAATCGCATGGGTTTTGCGGATGCGTACATACGGCAGATACCCCGAACTCAAGGCATACACCTGCGACCAACAGTGCGAGGTGTGAATTCTCTTTAGTGGGAATAAAGTCTTTAGATAGCGATTGAGGGCTCGCTTATGCGGCTTGTGTACAGAATCGATATGCGAACTTTCTGTATACACGTCTCCATACCCAAGCAACAACTCAGATTTCTTTGTTGCTTTCACGTAATGATACGAGCGAAGACCCGTATCGATGAGCATGTCTCTATCCAGCAATTTTGCATGCCGCAAATCACGCTTTTGGATTGGTTCAGTGATTGCAATACTGGTGATGACACGCTCTACATGTGCGTCATCTGTCCACGCGCCACACGCATATATGACATATTGAGCGCGTACTGTACCTGATTGTGTATGGAGTGTAGTACCCTTTCTGCCCACAACAGGTGAGCCTTCAAAAATACGCACGCGACCGCTCTCAGTGAGTGCGCGAGCGATACCCCTGAGACACACCAAAGGGTTGACTGATAGTCCAGTACCGAACCGATACCCAAATCGATACGGTGGAAGTGATAGCTCACTATCAAACACATTGTCTGCAATCGGTTGTGCGTAAACACCCATAGCACGCTTTGCTTTGAATTCTGAATCGAGCACCTTTTTGTCTCTGTGTTTAGAACCCACAAAAAGCACATCGTCGAGCTGCGCTTCGCATGGTATTCGATACTTTTTGATGAGGCCATGAATATCTTTGAGTGCTTTATATTGCGCACGCTGGTAGAGCGCCGCATGGGTTGCGCCGACAGACCGCACCAAAGACTTCCATGATGCTGTCTCAATTTCTGAAACCAACATACCCGCTGAATACCCTGTCGAACCGCTTCCAATCGCATCTTGCTCAAGAACGACGACAGAGCGAATCCCTGCGCGTATCGCGTAGTGCGCAGCCATAATCCCCGCAATGCCAGCCCCAACAATGACGAGTTCTGCCTCGTGTTCACCATGTAATAACGGATACGATCGCTCGTGTGGATTACCCCAGTGAATTTTTTGCCTCATACGTCACGCCTTGGGAACCACGGGATAAACGCATTGGTCTTTCTCGCATACTCATCCCATCCTGGCTTTGACTTCATGTATGCCTCAAGCATTGGAATACCTGACACATAGAGAAGCAAGAAGGTAACAAGTGCCGGACTGATGAACACAAGCCCTGCGAGCACCTCAGTCGGCATAACTGCACCTGCAGAAAATGCCATACCCCACCACATCAGCGCCTCACCAAAATAATTTGGGTGACGTGAATATTTCCATAATCCCACTGTACATATGTTCCCTTTGTTGTCAGGATTCTTTACAAATCGATCGAGCTGAAAATCTGCAACTGCTTCAAAGAGAAAACCTACAATCCACACTGCAATACCAGCGTACGCACACCACTCATACCCGATAACTCCATAGAAGTTTGCGAGCACGACTGGGAGTGAAACAAGAAAGATAATGACACCCTGCAGTACAAATACCTGAAAGAAACTTCGCATATAGAAATACCCCATTGAGCGCTTGCTCCACTCTTCACGCCACTGAGCGTATCGCCTATCTTCGGGCTTACCATGATTTTTGAAGTAGATACGACATGCGAGCCGTACACCCCAGATGATCGCGAGGATGGTGAGTACACAACCAACACCTTGTGCACCACCGAGCACATGAGACACGAGCGCCATAAGCATGACGGCCTTCCCGTACATCACGTCAGCGATTGAATTGTCTTTAAACAATATACTCGCGACAAAGCCGAGTATCATGTACGCAACCAAGACCGAAATGAGTACAACAAACATCATAAAATAAACGTGCGCGACGCCCAGACACTTCCAACAGAGACGAGCCCGCACAACACTGTCCCCCACACCATATCAATCAGTGTAATGGTAAGCGGCCAATCTTTAATAGTCGCCAGGTTGGTGAGATCATACGTCGCGTAGGTGAAAAATCCGAAGAGTGCCCCATAGATAAGTGCCTGCACCAACGAACCCTCTTTGAGGGCAGGGATAATCGCAAAATACATGAGACCAACAATGAAGAGTGCGTAGAAAATGAAAGCGGCACTCCAGTTCACCGGATCACGGAGGAGAAATCCGAGATACTCTCGATACATGTTTTTTGCAATAACTCCAAGCCACACCATGTCAATGGCGAAAAAGATAGGAATAGTAACTAGGTACACATAAAAATACTGTACATACGTCATAGGACTAGTGTACCACGTACTTTACCGAATAAAGGAGATGGACTCGTATTCAAAGAGTGAGCCCTCGATACCGTAATCGAGAAAAATAACCGTATCTTCATGTCCCTTCCAGACTTCAAAAATGCGTTGCCCTGACGCAGATATACCATACGGACCGCAGGGGTCAGATGGCTCTTCCTTTGAAATTTCAAATGCGCGCCTCTGTGCTCCCGTAGGTGCAAATTCGTAGACACTAATTTCTGGAGTTGTTTGTGCAAAGTTTTCGACGAATGCGCAGGTAGACGGCGCATCTGCGCCGACGACTCCTCCGATGCTCTCTATAGATTTATCGGTTGGCTTCTGAAACAACTTGAGCACAGGGCGTTCGACTTTGTTGTCGATAACAAGTACGAGCGTATCACTATCTGCCTTTCGGAGTGACCACTTCACACCACTAAACAGACACTCCTCAGCCCAGAGCCCGAGGTCGCGTACCTGAAACCATTTCCATGTGCACCCGTGCGTCTGATATTTTGGCTTTGACGGTTGAGTTGTGTCTTCCGTTTCCACCACTTTCACATACCCATCCCCTTGTATATCTGAGGCATCTTTCAAACTTTCACGAGAAGGGCCACGCATTCCAGTCATGATGACTGCCACCACAAGTCCTACTATTGCAATAAAACCGAGACCGATAAAAATATATCGAACTTTCATACTATTCATGATTGCACAGATGGTGCTTCGCACACAGTGTCCTCGTGTGCATATCCACCAAGCTGGTAGGCAACATAAAATGTACCTACATACACAACGATTGCGATAATTTGCGAGTACCAGGTGACGCGCTTCATTTCTATCTTCATAAAAATAGTGTACCACGCAAAAAAAGAGCCGTACGACGCGAGTGATCGTACGGCCGCGCGACGAGAATCGCTGGTCAGAAGTTGAAGAAGACCAGCAGATACATCGAAGCGATGAACGTCACGACCGCGGGCACGAAGACCCACTGACCGTAACGAATGAGGTCGTTCCTGTTTCTGTCATGCCCCAGGAAGATGGCAGTAGCGCTTGCAAAGATAACGCAACCTGCAGCGAGCGCGAGGCGGACAACTCCTCGCATCTCAGGCCACGCCAGTGCGGTAAGCACAAGCATGATAAGCGTCACCAGAGCGCTAAAGATGATCGGTAGCTTCACGGCTATCCTCATTGTTGCCGTACTCGAATGACCCCTATGGCCACCCTTGCAATATCAATTATACCATGAAAATATGTATTTGTCCAGTACCTCCAAAAAAGCCCCTATATGCGTATCTGATAGTACTGCTGCTCTATCGAGTAGTAGCCCTGAGGAATCCCAAACACCTCATTACTCTGATCACTTGAATAGTACCCGTAAAATGGATGCGTGTAGGTAACCATCGGATCTGAATATCCGTCATACCAGTATCCTCCACTGTAATCTCCCCAGGTGTAGGCTGGATTGACGCGGCCGTACTGTACCCAATTCATCGCTTGTTCCTGCCACTCTGGTGCAACGTCTGCATACCCCATCGGGTATGTCTCGACGCGCTCATACTGCCGTGGATCTGGCTCAAAGCGGAGATAGTACTGAGATGGATAGAACCACCCCTCGCAACTACCACCCCATCCGCAGAGTGCATATTCTTGGTCATCGTATGGAAAAAGGTACGCAGATGCAGGGACAACTGCGGAAAAAGAAATAAGCACAGAAATGAGAACGACATGAATCAATTTCATGGCAAAACGCTACCCCAAAAAAGGTTCGCACGCAAGAATATCCTATTTCTTCCAACGACCAAGTTTTGGAACCTGGTAACGGCCCATTTTTCTCATGAGCCAGTTAAAGCCCTGGGCTTTCATCGCTTGTTCAACAATATCTTGCATCTGCTCCACCGTACAATCTGCCCCGACAAAAGCACCGTCTTTATAGCAGAGGCTACAGTAGAGCGTACTCGTAGTACCATCTTTTTCAGTACCACCACCGTTCGGATCTTTGGTAAGTGGCATGCCACATGATTGGCATTGTTGTGGAAAGTATCCCATGAGAAAAGTGTACTCCTAGAGCGAATCGCCAGCAACCCATCCGCTCGTCCAACAGAGCTGGAGCGAATAGCCACCTGATGGTCGTCGAATATGCAGAAGGTCTCCCACGATTGAAAGATTGCGTATTTTTTTTGAACGAAATGTTGCCATATCCATTTCAGTTAAAGGGACACCACCATCAGCGATAACTGCTCTGTCGAGTCCCATCAATCCGTGCACATGGAGCGGAAGTGCTTTCCACCCCTGCACTGCTTTCATGCGCATCTCTTTGGTAAACGAATGCACTTTGGTGTCTGCACTTATTCCGACTGCATCGAGCAGCTGTTCGGCAGTACCTGGGGGAAGAAAATCGCGCAGTGCGTTTCTAAGATTTTTATTTTTATGACCATCGAGGTAGCGTACAAGGCGTGTACTGAGTGCACCAATTTCTTCTCCAGAAAAGAGATCGAGCGAGAGCGTCGTCTCACCAGCATGGAGCGCATCACTAACCCGCGAAGACATATTCAAAATGAGTGGACCTGAGACACCGAAGTGGGTGCATAGTACATCACCCTTCACTGCATGTACTTTTTTTCCATCAACCTTGAGAGTCACCCGCACGTTGGTAATAGTTTTCCCACCCAAGCGCTTTATCCATGCCTCCTTCACACGCAACGGCACGATGGTCGGTGTTGGAGTATGTACTGTGTGCCCGAGATGCTTGAGCCAGTCGAACCCATCTCCTGTTGAACCAGTTTCTTGGTGCGAGACACCTCCTGTCGCGAGAATAAAATGCCCAGCTTTAAATGCACCTGCTTTTGTCTGTACTTCCTGTATGTAGTTTCCTTTATGAACAACATGCTCTACTTCAGTACTGGTCATCACCGTCACCTTGTGAGCTTGGAGGTACGCACGGAGCGCAGTCACTACATCGCTCGCCTTTTGCGATTTTGGAAACGCGCGTTTTCTCGCTTCGACAACAAGCGGAAGCTTGAGTGATTCAAAAAATGAAAACGTCTCAGTAACACCGAAACGGCTAAACGGTGTAAAGAGAAATTGCCCTGACTCACCGTAGTGCGAGAGAAGTGTCCGAGTATCAAACTCTGCGTTTGTGATATTGCACCGTGAACCACCAGTTATCGAGAGCTTTACGCCGAGTTGTTTGTTCTTTTCAATCAACAAAACTTTTTTGCCTCGCTCTGCTGCGCGCCCTGCTGCCATCATTCCTGCCGCACCAGCACCAAGGACAATCACATCATAGTTCCCTTTCATCCAACAACACTAGCCGTATGGGGCAAAAACGCAAGTTGCTCATACCCGCTTCGCTCGCGGTATGAAGCGCGTTCCCACATCTTTACCCTGCAGACAATCAGTGAGTACCCCATCACTCAGTGCGGCAATATGAACATGCATACCCTCTCGCGCAGCTTTTTGCGAAAAGTGGTACTTTGTGAACATACCTCCTCTGCCCTGCGCGGTTTTTGACGTTGCTATAAAACGCCGCAGTCGAGTATCACTATCGCGTACAATCGCAATACGTTCTGCACCAGGCATACTTGGATCTTTGGTAAAAAAGCCACCAGACTTCGAGAGGATAATGATTCGATTCGCGTTCATGAGACGTGCGATACGATATGCAAGTTCATCGTTATCAGTAAAGAGCAGTTCCTGTGTCGCAGTCACATCATTTTCATTCAGAACTGGAATGACGCGCGATGCAGTCAAAGCTCGCATACATTCGAGCAAATGCCTTTTATGAAGCGCTGTCGTGAAGTCGAGGGCAGTAACTAATACCTGCGCAACAGTCATGCGATATTCGAGAAAGAGTGAGCTATACACATGCATCAACTCACTCTGGCCAATCGCAGCGTATGCCTGCTTTTGTGCTGCATCATGTGCTGTTTCGATATGAGGGTGTATCGACTTCCCCATGGCAACAGCTCCTGAAGTAACCAATATCACGGTGTGTCCTGCTCTTGAGAGCTGTACGAGCTGTTGTGTTAATGAACGTAACCGTTCATGCATGATAAACCCGTGTGCATCCATGAGCATGTTGGTGCCCACTTTTACAACGATGGTTTCATGCACAGTTGTCTGTGCTTTGTTTTTCATAGAATATTCCAAAGAAAAAACTCGTCATTATATGCACTAAATAATAATTGCATACAAGGACGAGGGTTCTCGTGGTACCACCTTGTTTTTATCTACTTTTGCAAGCAGACACTCTGTGACCTATCCAACAATAGGTCTCGATGGTGTTGTCAGACATCGCTTCTGTTCTCTTTCGAGAATCGCTCAGTGGGAGGATGCCACATCAACGCGAACATAAAAACGATACCAAGGAGCGCTCTGAGAGTCAACTCACTCAGAGTTTTCAATTCGCTTTCCTTCAGGGTGAGTCCAGTCAGTAAAACGCCACCAGCGAGGTGTCAGCGTGAAAAAGACGAGTTTGTTTTCTTCGTATTTACCTTGCTTTTCTGGAAAGGTTTTCATATATATCGCCTTGAGCGTCCCGTCAGTGTCAGTAACCATGCGCGAAATACCATCTACCTGAAGTGTCTTCATTATCTGTTCATCGGTACCGACGACCAATGATGCTGGTACGTCTGCTTTTTGTGCAAACGACTCAAGCTTTCTATACTCACGGTAGGTCTCAAAGATAAAACACCCCTGCACATCATCATACGCAAAGTGCACTGTAGATGCATGTGGTGTGCCATCGAGCATCTGCACCGCAAGCACACAGATGCGGTTCTCTTTAAGGTACGAGACAATATCTTGAGTAAATGCTTTCATACGCGCAAGAAATGATGCGCTTAGTACTCGACAGTGATTGGGATTGAGAGTGACGCGTCAAACTGTGCCTCGCCTGATGGATTATCTTTCTTCAAGACTATGGTTGCAGGGCCAATGTATGTCTGCGGCGCTGTAAGCTCAACTGAAAACGGAACGAACTCTTCGGTCATCCATTCGCCATCTGCAAAGGCAACACCTTGTGCAATCTCCTGACCGTTTTGATCGAGGAGCGAGACTGGAAATGATGCTTCAAAGTACCACGGACCGCGAGCCTTTCCCTTTACTGAAAAGGTCTTCCCTGTCACATCTCCAGGACCAGGAAGGTCTACGACGATATTGTCTTCAGATGCATTCATATACGATGCCTGCTGTCCTTCGATGGCCTCTACTTCTTCTGTCACTTCAGCTGGCGCTTCGACAGGAGTACTTTGTGTGGTGTACCAAAAAACACCGCCACCGATGAGTAATGCGATAATGAGAATGATGTATGTCTTATTCATAGAGCTATTGTGCACTCCCCCTCAAAAAGAGCAAGGGTGCGACTGGCTTTAGATAGCAATCGACAAGCACTGTTCTCGGGCAAAGTTGGGGCGGACAAGGAGAGCAAATGAAGGCCGCCCCTTCGCGTCAACGGTGAGCGAAATTGCATTTCCACCAGTGCGAGCGATAGTAAGCCCCTCTCCTTCGGGATGTGTCGCGACTACAACCTCACCAAGAGTTGCAGTGGCGGTACCGTCTGAGCCGGTAAAGCTAAACCCTTCGCTTGAGTACGAAAGAGTGCAGGTGCGACCTGACGCTGTGTCAGTAACGACGACGTCTGTGAAAGAAGCCACCGCATCAGGAGGACAGAGGTATCCGTCACCCGCATGGAGTGCACATTTTTTTGTGTCCACTGAAATCTGTGCTGATGAATGAGCCTCCGGCTCCGTGCTAATTTTTGTTGTATACAAGTACGTACCACCTCCGAGCACTGAGAGAAACAAAATAATCGAAATGATGATTTGCATGGCGCTATTGTGCCTGTTCGATTTTAAAAGAGCAAGAAATGCATCCGTTTACTCGAATATCGACTACTGCTATCATAGGCACATGCTGGACAACATGCGACTGCGACAGAGCGCCCAAGAGACTGATGCGGTACTTACAGGTGAAATACGAGCTGAAGGAGATTCGTACATATCATCACTTGGAAACGGTGCGTCTCAAGTGGTGCTCCCCCCAAAGATTGGAAAGATGATGCATCAAATACTCCGCATACAAGACAAAGTGCGGGATAGACTAGAAATTGACGACCGCGCAAAGGCACTTGTTTCTCTTTTAAACTGTAGAAAGACTGCTGCGCTTGCTGGCGGTACACTTCCTCCTCGTGAAGCGGTGCTTTCTGGACTTCCTAAACTCAACACAAAAAGTGCGATACGCGAAGCGCTTGATGATCCTTTTACCACTGACGAAGATGGTATTCTCGACATGTTGCGCGATGTCGAACGATTGTTGCGTGCAGGTGCGATACCGACGGTATGGACTCCCGAGTCAGAACGCATAACGACTCAGTTGCGCGATGGAACATTTCCTAAGATAGTGCACGTCTTCGCACCAAATGAAACTGCTCTTACTCAGAGCCTCCTTGCTAAAATAGTCACACGATCACTTGAAGTAGATGATCTGGTAGAAATGGGCTTCATCCATTCATTTATCGTGACCGGTAAAGGTACTGATGGCACCTACCACTGTTTTCATAAACAAGGACCGTCAATCAACGAGAAAATTGAAGTCACTTCTCTTGATGACCTCTTCGCACATCAATTTGGCGGAAGCATGAAGAAGCAGTATCTCACTATTGTCGGAGACCTTGATACACCTCAACCGAAGGTAAATGTATAGGCATTAAGTATTCCCTCCTCCACTTGTATCTCAAGCGTATGTTCGCCATGCGCATCGAGTTTGATGAGCTCATAGAGCCCGTCACGAGTAATCGTCATCGTACTATCACCGCCAACATCACGACCTGCAGATGCACCGAGCGGTGCACCATCGAGAAACAGTCTGACTCGTGCACCACTGTCCGAGCGCGCGACAAAGTAGACATCACGCGCTGAAAATCGGTACACAATAGATGCAGGTCCTGCATTTGACGCGTATTCCTCATGTATATTCCACTGACCTTTGAGGTAAAGCTGATGTGTTTCAAGCGTTGCTGGTATCACACCTGCTTGTGTACCGAGTAGATGAGGTGTACCACTCTTGAGAAACTCGTTTCGTGACGCGCCGAAATACGTCTCAGGCGAACGCTCCTGCTCGCCCCCTTCACCAACATCAAGCACGATTGGCGCACCCATATCAGGAACTTCTCCCGCAAGGCCGAGGACTCGCGCTCGCTCCGCGAGCGCGTTCTGAATCTGCCGCTCTGTCTCCTCGTACTCACCCTCACCTATGTGGTCGTAGACAATGTAGCCGTCTATATCTATCAAGTATTTTCTCGGCCAATAGTGATTTCCAAATGCATTCCATGTTGCGAAGTCATTATCAAGGATGACTGGGTACTCAATGCGAAATGTGTTTGTCACCTCACGCTCGACATTCGCTTTGATTTTTTCGAAGGCAAACTCTGGAGTATGCACGCCGACGATGACGAGTCCTTTGTCACGATAGCGGTCATCCCACGCAGTCAGATACGGTATCGTACGTTTACAGTTGATACAGCTATAGGTCCAAAAATCCACGAGTACGACTTTTTTTCCTTTAAACTCACCAAAAGTAATCGGCCTCCCTTCGGTGTTTATGTAGTCGCTGATCCCAGTGATTTCTGGCGCCTGACTGTAAAGTTTTGCTTTCGCCTTCTCTCTATCACTCGCATTCGCTGATACTTCCTGCACAGTGCGAGGCATCTCTTCTTTAAATTGTAGAAGCTTCTGCTCAATCTGTGTCACATCGTAGACATGCTCTGCGATGTAGAGCTCAAGTCGTTTCTCATAACCAGTGAGAATGCCAATACCAAGGAGTAGAAAGAGTGCGCCGATTCCTCGCTTGATGTAACTGCGCGCATCAGACGCCGTACCCAACTTATCCATCAATCCCTGACTCGCACGCGCAACGATGAGTAGCCCAACGCACAGCCCGAGTGTATAGACGAGCAGATAGAATAGCCCTTCGATAAGAGAGCGCGGGAGCACCGTAGCGAGTATGAGAAAATATGTTGGACTACAACTTGAGAACACCGGACCGAGCGCTGCACCGATGAGAATATCTCCAAACGCATTTTGCTTTTGAAATCCTGTCGCGAGCCACTTATTTGAACTCGCGTTCACCGATGCAAGAAACGAAAGCTTTTCCCAAAGTGCGGGGAAAAGCATCGTAAGACCCAAGATAATGACAATACTTCCTGAAAATAGTTCCCAGAAACTTTCAGGAACTGCAATGAGCGAAGTACTCGCTTTAAGAAGAAGCGTAAAGACAATGACTGAGACTCCGAGTGAGATGATTATCGTAAGTGTTCGGCGGAGGTTCGCCGAACCACTCAGTGTTCCCCCGATAATGACCGGTAAGAGTGCGATGGTGCACGGTGCAAGGACTGTCAGAAATCCTGCGACCAGTGACGTAATAAGCAAAATCATACCCCAAGTGTACATGATACTTGGGGTATGTGCATTGACACTTTGTATGAGATTACTGAACTCGTGTAAACGAGAGAACACCTCCGCGGTCCATATAGATGAGCTCAAGCGTCTCAGGAGTAAGCTTTGCAACTTTAAAGTTGAGGGTATCATCCTGTGAACCTTCCATAACGAGCTGGAGATACACTGCATTTTCGTCCACAGGGAATTGTACACTCTCAGGCACATTTTCTGCAGAGTACGCTACCCAGACACCGTCCGTTTTCTCTGCTCCTTCGTACGAATCAGTGACATGTCCGTCTGTGGTAAACTCGCGAAAGAATTTTGCGTCGTCTGTTGATTGCCATTTTCCTGCGATACTTTCAGAAACAATGAGTGCGACATCTTGCTGAACACCACCTCCTTCTCCGAGGTCACCCCAGTTAAACGGTGCCATGTCAGCGCTCGGGACAGGAGTACAGGTTGTCGTTTCGTCTGCGTATGAAAGTGTAACTTCCTCACCAGCTCCCACAAAGGTAAACCATCCATCTTCATAGCGCGAACTTGTTCCTTCAACCTGTGTCAGAGTAACCGGTCCATCATGCATAGTGATTTCAATAGTCTTCAAATCAGCTGATGGCACCATGACCATATCTACTCCATTTGAACATGTGTACGCATAGGTCCCCATGTCAGCCTGCTCTGCAGACCCCGCAGGCTGTTGTGCCTGTGGCATATAATTTTTTGTATAGAGATACCATCCCCCTCCGATGAGGAGAACTGCTGCGATTATTCCTGCGATTGTTTGCATAAAAATATAAAGATTAAATAACAGACTCAGTGTATACCTGAGGTGTCGTGGGGGCAAATAGGTATGTTTTATCGCAGAGTCACTGTGCCAGCACCATCTTTCATCGTCAAAATGAGCTCGCCTCGAGACGTGAATTCGTATTGGGTTACCTCACTCAAATAGCCAGCGAATTCACCTTCTTGTGAACCTTCGCAGTACATCATGGTTGAAAACATGTCTGAGAGCGTCAACGCATTCCACTCGGTGGTGTACTCTCCTCCCATGCTGTTACAGTCGGTGCCGACTGAAAATCGTCCGCTTTCTTCAAAGGTAAGTGTAAATTTCCCTGGGACTTTTGGCATCACCTTGTCTCCATTCTTTGTTGTTGTGTATTGCCAGACCCACTGCTTCATGCCGAGATTCATCATACTTGGGTCAGCTTCACCATCCATGTTTTCTCCGACGATGACTGGCGTGTCTTTGATTTCTTCAGTGGCAGCTGGCACATCAGTATCAGCTTGCTTCTCGTGGTAGATATATGAGTTAAAAGCGAAAAATCCAATAACAAGTAGCGCAAGTACACCAAGGGTGTATAGAAGTGGTTTCATGTAGTTAGTGTATAACGCTAAGGATGCTGGGGCAAACTAGAGCATGTGCACGTGAACCATCTTTTGCCTTATGAGAGAAGCCTCTGCCAGCGCTTGCGCAATATCTTCAAGATGCCTATTGACCATCTCGTTGGGGATATGCATTGTGTCATATCCATTTTTGTGGGAATAGTACCCCCGACTCAAATCAGCAACGATTTGCTTTGGGTTTGTTAGGTGTTGTATTCCGTCTACCTCAATATTCAGTTTTGCCTTAGGGATAGCAAGGTCAATATTTTTATGACCATCATTAAGTTCAACAAACACACGAACTCCTCTGTATTGTAGTGCCTGCTTTAATGCCAATGCTTCCTTTGTTGGTGTGCGAAACTTTCCGACAATTTTGAGTTCTTTTTTTGATTGCATCTATCTCTCTAAATTGATGAAAGGCACAGCTGACCCAGGTATCATCTGTGTTGGAAGGTGTCCATCCCACTTTTCAATTGCCTTGAGGTTCACATAATCTGCACCGCCTTGCGCTGAAAGTGACTGCGCCTGTATGCGCTGCGCTTCAGCAATCGCTTTTGCTGTCTCCACAGTCTGCTGTGCCTCAAACTTTATTTGTTCAAGCTTATTCTTTGCAGCTTCTGCGTTTTGCACCGCTGTAACTTTATTCTCGATTGCTTCAGTGAATGCCTTTGAAAATTGGAAATTCGTAATACTTGAACGTTCAAGCACCGCATCTTTTGTGGCAAATCGCTCAGCAAGGACTTTGTTTACATTATCACCGAAATCTGCGCGCTTAGTTACCAACTCTTCTGCTGTGTATTGCGCAGATGTTGATTTAACAACTTCACGAATTATCGGTTCTATTACTGTTGCCTCAAAGTTGTCAACTGACTTGTACTGTGAAAAAATTGCTTCGACTTTCGCTGCGTCAATGTGGTAGTTAACAACAACACCAATCCATACATCCTGAAGATCTTTTGATGCCCCAGAGAGCTGTGACGAGTCCAGCGAATCGCCCTCATGCCCATTTTTATCGTAATTTACTGTGCGAGTCTTCACTTCCATTGTTGTCACTTTTTCGATGAAAGGTATTTTGAAGTAAAGTCCTGGCTCAATTATTGAGATAACCGCGCCAAGTCTTGTTTTCACACCACGCTCACCTGCATTGATAGTCCCAAAAGAGCTGAAGAGAAATACAACTAATGCGCCCGCGATGAGCGCTTTTTTTGTTATACCCGAATTGACTGACATATCGACTGACAGGATTTCTCTGAGTGATTTTTCCATAAATATGGTGCTACCTACTATAATTTGTATAGTGTACTACAAAAAGCAGTGTAATAGTACTATCGATATGCTATCGTGATTCTATGAAACGCGAACGCATGCGGCCATTATTGTATCTTTTTGTTATTGTTATAGCCATTTTTTCATCAAATCTATTTTTAGAAAAAACTAAAGATGGTGTTTCGATACCCAGCTCTGGATTTCATATAATCCAGGGAGGTACGATTGAAGATTCGCTCGCTCCGAAAAACACTGCGCGAGTCCCCTTTATCAAATTCTTACTGGCAAATAGTACGGAAAGTATTGTAGATGTATCAAGTATAACTGTACGAATCGACCAACCTGAATACCGTGATGCATTTGTTGACATAGAAATCCTTGATCAATTCGTTTCAAAAATTGGAACAGCAGAGCAATTAACTTCAGATGGCAGCACGGACATTGTGATAAATACACAGATACAACCAAATGAAGTACAAGAATATACTCTCGTAGCCCACATGTCAGACTGTGGAGACCCTTGCAGCAGAAACGCACAGATTGTAAGTATGCAAATCACTGCTGTTGACGCTTCCGCACCAGTAGAGGGGAAACTACCTATACCAAGCTCGCAACATACGTATAATGCACAGCTCACCGTAGGGCGCATGCTCGTAACCCCACAAACTGTAAGTGCCTTATCTCAGACAGGAAAAAGTAGTACGCTCAATACATTCCAAGTAAAAAATACAGGTAACGAGGAGATACTCATTTCTGAAGTACGTTTTACAAACACAGGAACACTGGTATCTTCTGATTTTGATAACCTAAAAATCACCTTTGATAAAGAAGTGTTCCCTGTTGCGTGGTCACCTGATGGTGTTCATGCAATAGCAGCACTCTCAAAAAAAATTGCTTTACTTGCTGACGAGACACTCACAGTAACTTTGAGTGGTGACATCAAGCCAGATGCTGAGGGGTATGCTCAGTTTAATATTCATGACGTAACGGACTTGTACGCAATTGGTCTTACCTACGGATATGGAATCAAAGTTGATACGCCGAGTGGTACTATCACCAAACCTTTTTTGAGTGGTTTACGCATAGATGCGCGAAGTATGGGAACACTTCCGAGTGTATTGTAGATAAGTAGAAATATGGGGGCTGTTTCTATATTCAGCGCTTCACGTCCTACAAAACCGCTACTCCTTATCTTCAAAGCCCCACTGCCATTTTGGCTTCTCACCTTTTTTATAGCAAATGCGAATCAAGAGCGCAGTAAGTATCATAATCGGTAGCACGAAGGTAAACATGACCTCGCGTGGTGAAGAAGTTTCATCAAGCGTGAGCGCTAAGAAAGCCACAGCGACAGACAAGAGTCCAATCACGGTCCAGCCCTGCCATGTCACTGGTACCCAGCCCCAGCCCCACACTTTCCGCTTGAACCAGTAGCCCTCTGGATTGTCTTTGTAATATGCGATGAGTTTCTCAAACATAGATATAGTGTAGCAAACGAGAACTTATTTCTCAGCAATCTCCTTAAGTTTCGCGAGTGCTTTTGGCCACATATCATTAAACATGTCTTTCCACTCTGAAGGCACGTTTAGCTCGACGAGCACCTCAGTGCCTCCATCGACGTCTTTGAATGTATAATTTTCGTACCCTTCCTGCCCCTCAGTGACTGGCCATGGTGTTCTCACCTCATCCTTGAACTCGCCCACGTGTTTAATAGAAACAAATTCATGAGGACGGTTTGCTGTAATGACTGCATACATACCCGACATACCTCCACTCTCATCTGGTCCAATAAATTTCATTTCGCTTCCCTCCTCCCAGTTTCCCTGAAAGGTAGAACCTTCGTGAAATGGTACTGTCCATTGCTCATAGGTTTCCTTTCCAAGCATACTATTCCATACCTTCTCACGCGGAGCGTTGATAATTGCTGTAAAAGTTAATTTTTCCATATCTGTCTATTATCGACAATGAATCACCTTTTGACAAACCACATGATTGCGCGGTGCAGACCTGAGGGACTGCTGCTCAGGCCTTATCGGCGGTTCATTTCTTTGCTGCCGGACTTTGTGATTCGCCCTCCGCATATTCCCTCGCCGTCGCTCGGAAATTGCTAGGGCCGCGGCTCGCGGTTTTGTCTGCTAACAAAACATCGCTGCGCCGTTCGAATCCAATCCGTGCAGGTGACATAGCAAAAACCCAAGACGCATGGTCTTGGGTTTGCTAGTCATGCTGCCGGACTTGGATTCGAACCAAGATACACTCCTCCAGAGGGAGTAGTCCTACCATTAGACGATCCGGCAATAATATACGCGCTCACATTTGCGAGGAGTAGTTAGGCAGATTGAGGTAGCTCCCACCCGACGATCCGGCAAATTACTTGTTAGCTTTCACAACAAGTCGCGGTAGCATAGCAGAAACAGAGGTGTATTTCCACTCTTGTTTGCTATACTCATCATATGGAAAAGCCTGTAGGACGAATGCCCGACCACGAGTTTAAGAAACTTGGAGAAAGCACTGACTCCTATATCCGTGTTGAATTTGCTGGAAAGCTCAAAAAAGAATTCCCTACGATGGTAGATGTGCCTGACGATACCAAGCTCTACGTAGTCACCGACGCTGCCGGCGATGCCATCTTCGTAACCGATTCAGAAGATGGAGCCCTTGGGCTTGCGACAAGTAAAGGCTACCGTGTGTGGCGTCCTAATTAATCTCCTCAGTTGCCTTAGTGGTGCGAATGTGTGTGCGAGTGGTCGTGATGTTTTGCATGAGCTCGATGACGGAGCGTGACACTGAGCGCCATACCGAATGCGAGTGCAGCTAGCACGAGTGTCAACATATTTTGCGCATTGTCATCATCATGCTCCTCCGCCTTACCAGGAAATCCATACTCTGTTTTTGCCTTCGGACAACCAAATGAGCCACTGGTATACACAACATGTTCATCATCTTCTCCGCTCATGTGCATATCATGACCTTCCATAGCTGTCCCATCTTCCATGGTATGTGTTGCCTCCTGCGCTTTCATCACGTGCCCTGCTGGATTACATACGAAAATCTCATTCACCTCTACTCCCTCGATGGTCCCATAGAGACGGTAGCCGATAGTCGCTACCGATGTTGGATAAAACAGCGTCTTGTACTTACCTTCTGCTCCCCATACCTTTGAAAGCTCCATTGCCTGCACCTCTGAGTCGACAAATATTTCTGCCTTGAGTGTCTCTTCGAGCCCCACGACTGGCGCAGCCATGTCTGGTATCTCGCCCTCTTTTACCTGAGCTTCATATTTTGTGCGTGCACCAATCTTCTGTACCTGCAAATCGAGTCCAGTACGGTCATCCACGACGACTGGCTCATTGAGCGAACCGACAACGAAGTAATAGAGCGTGCCATTGAGATCGAGTACGCGCTGTTCGTGTGCATACGCGGTCTGGGCAGTAAAGAAAGCAAGTAAAATAAGTAAGAAACTGAAATATGTCTTCATGGGTGTAAGTGTACACCACCCCTGAAATACCTGCTATACTTTCTACATGTCTCAAAAAGTCATTTTTGGAATATTAGCAGTAGCAGGAGCAGCGCTTGTTGTCACCTTTTTGTTAAAAGGAAACATGATGACCCCTCCTGGAAGCAGTCCTGATAACCCTATCGCCCTCCCGACAGGGCCGATGGCAGGAGAGGTTTCTCTTTTAGGCGAAGCTGTGTGCCTCCCACACAAAGGCAATCCAGAAATAGTCACTATGGAATGTGCGTATGGTTTTAAAGACACTGATGGGAACTATTATGGAATCCGCGATACCAACTCAGATGTGCACTCTATCGCACAACTTGAAATGGGTGCATCACTTCGCATCACTGGAACATTCTTCCCACAAGAAGACGAAAAGTATGCGAGTATCGGGATTATTGAGGTAAGAAAAATTGAACGCGCGATGGAAGTATCAAGTGAGCACACTGTCCTCACCGGAACATTTACCTGCCTCCCCCACAAGGACACGACCGGACCACAGACAGAGGAATGCGCCTTTGGTTTCGAAACAGATGATCATGTCTTCTATGCTGTGAATTTTGGGGCATCAGCAGAACGCATGGAACAATTCCAGTCGGGCATGCATGGTACACACACGGGAGTCGTTACACCGATAGAAATGCTCAGCACCAATCACTGGCAAAAGTACGACATTAAAGGAATCTTCACCATTACTGAAACCGGAGAATAAGCTCACTACTGCAACACAAATCACGCTCTTGCATGAGCGATTTAACGCGCATATACTTTCTGTATGAAACAGCTTGCCGAACAACACAAAACACTTCTATCAGTCGCTGTTGCGCTTGCAATCGTTGCAGGTGCCGCATATTTTTACACCGTAGGAGAAGCTCCGGGGCGTGACACCATCGGAGTACCCGAAGCACCACTTATACAAATTGCAGACATTTGTCGAGATTCACTTTCAAACACCACACTCCCTGTTGGTGAGACAGAAGACTACCTGAAAGACTGCGAGGCTGGAAAATATCCTCAGGTTATCGAGGACTATGTGAAAAAAGTGAACGCTCAGGCAGAAGCAGAAGCTCAAGCGAAACCTTAAAGACTGTAGTCTTCCACGAACAGCGCTCCGCTCATTGCCTCGCGTACCTGCGATGCATCGGTGATGCTGACAATACCTCGCTCAACACGAAGCAAGTGTGATTGTCGCTTGATACCTGCTGCTTCACGAAGATTATCCATCTCAAGTCGTGTTTTTACTTGCTCTGGTGTATCGGGCTCCTCAAGACATCCTGAGTATTTGAGTGTACGCGTCACACTTTTTTTAGTGACATCGTAGATATAGAGCTCAGCGCGTGAGCACCCTGCATCACCATAACCACTCGAAAGAATGAGATGCTTCTTTTCTGGAGCATATCCCACTATGCCGGTTGGACCATTGAGTGTACCTCCTGAAACTACTTTAAATGCACCGTCAGAATCTTTTTTGTACAGTGTTGATTTACAGTTTCCACCATCAAGACACGACATAGACGCAGCACCGAGCACCCACTCATCTGCTGCATAGCGATAATAGGTAAGTACTTCCCCTGTCGGCAGGAGTGGCTGAGAGTTTGTAGTACTACCTGAAAAGATATTAAACCGAGAAAGCGTGCCGTTTTTTGTTACACCCTCGATTGTGCCGTCAGCGCGAAAAGTCATTGTCCTTCCCCACTGTGCGGGAGACTGGGTGAGTACCTGCGGCGCACTGCCGTCATCTGATTTAAAGAAAATATGCGAGACGCCCGATGACACTGCCCCTGGTTGTGTAGTCGCATAGAGATATCCCGATGATTTTTGCGACAATGTAGTTGCCTTAAAGTATGGTTTCCATGATTCAGTCAGTGCTTTCATATCAGCGATACATACATCAGGGATGACTGTACCTTCTCGCTCAAAGAGTATGAGTTGCGGCGCTTTAGTAAATGTCGGTGTGCCATAGAAAATACCGAGTGCATATATCTCTCGAGGAAATCGTTGTGGCTTGTCGAAATCAAACGTGAAATCCTCTGGGAGCACTTCCTGCGGTGCGTACCACTGGTTATCAAACTGAATCTCCCCGGCAAAAGTCCGCTCACCAAAACCTGTCTGCGCATAAATATCTTTATCAATATCTTGGTCGTAGTACACCAAGTAACAACCCTCCTTTTCATTACTCAGGGCAAATCCTGAAGTATTAAACCCGAGGAGCTGTGGCGCATCTGCGAGCGAAAGATGTTCCCATCCTTCAGGGAGGGTAAAAGAAATGTTCGCTGGCTCATACGAAAAGTCACGAGTCATCGACGGCAAGACTGGTATATCAGCATCTTTGCGTTCTTGGATATTTGAGAATGTATCGTCTTGGTTTTGTGGTGCTTGTACCCTATCAACCATGATACCCTTCCACAAAAACACAACGCACAATGTTGCAACTGCACCGAGGCCAAGCGCAACTATCGTCAGTACTCTACCTATCATAGACATATAGTGTATCGCGACTCGTACTGAGGAGCACATGGGCTATCCACCCTTCTTTTTGATATACTAGAGGACATGAAGGGATTTCTTATTTTACTTCTCCTTGGGTTAATTGTTTTCGCTGGAGTATTTTTTGTACACTACGCACCTGTGTGCACTATTGAGTATTCATGCGCCGTCACACGCGATATCCGCGGTCAGGTTATTTCTTCCGAGTGCCCACCAACAGTGCGTGACTACCAGAATAAATATCAAGCGTACGCACTCAAGGCAACTATTATCCACAACGGTTCGTGCACAAATGCAGACCGTGAACGTCGCAAGTAATACCCCGCTCTCATAACCGTTATTACAGTATGTCTACACATCTAAAAGTAATCGCCTGTATCACACTCACCTGTGCACTCACCCTCTCTGCAGAAGCCGCGTGTGTCTACCCTCAGAAAAACCTCCGCCAAGGTGCTCGCGATACCGCACGTGATACATCAGTTGCGATGCTCCAGCAATTTTTAAACGGTCGCTACCCGGGAACCATCGTCAACGGCTATTTCGGACCCAAGACGCGCACCACGGTCATGCGCTTCCAAAAGGACTATAAACTCCCCCAAACCGGCACCGTCGGACCTCAAACACGGACAAAAATGCAGCAGCTCTGTGGTAATGCACAGTCAAATGAAGCGCTCAACGAGCTCGACACAGGACCAAGTTGCAAGGTCCTCTACGATGGATGCAATGTGTGCACTCGCGATGAAGTTGGTGGTGTTTTACGATGCACCATGCGTGCGTGTGCCGAATCAAAACTTGCAGACACCACATGTAAATCATTTTTTAATGGGACCCACTCAGTGAATGTGCCCGCGGTGGATACAAAGGAGACTGTCTGCGCTATGGAGCATAAACCTGTGTGTGGTACACCATACCGATGCCTCACCGATGAGAACCTAAAAGACTCAATGCCTCGAGAATGTACGCATGGCAGTACATTCAAAAATAAATGTGTACTCGACGCTGAGAAAGCACTCTTCCTCCACGACGGCTCGTGCGCTCAGTAGTTATATCTCTCTGGGCTTTATTTTTAGCACTTTTTCCCGCATGATGTTGTCATGGAACCCTTGGACGAGGCACCGATCCCACAACGTGAGGCATCTCTTCCGTTTGGGTTACGTGTATTTATAGTCTTTGCCTCAGCCCTCTGTGGCGGTGCAGGCTTTGCACTCACCTTGTGGGCACTCCCAACTGTTGCACCGAAGAGTATTGTGAGCACCGTCGTGCATGACACACAAGAGGCTGTATCGACTATCCTAGACACAAGTCACAACCCCTGCACCCCACGCACATTCGAATCTGAAAAGCCTTGTGAAGAAGACAGCGACGGAGAAACAGACCACCCTGGTGGACTAGAAAAAAAGAAAGAAGGTCTAGTAGATAGCACGACTCGCAACGACGTGCGCGTGCCTGTAGTGACCGATGAGGGTAAAATTGTGCTCGATTCTGGAAAGACAATGCTTGTTGAGAAAGCAGAATTACCTGTACAAAAGCCTGTCGAAAAACCTGCTGCAAAACCAAAGGTTCAGCCACAGCAGAAACCTGCACAGCAACCAGTCAAAACACAAGAAGTACCGAAACAGCAAGCGACTCAACCAACACCTCAACCTATTACTGTACAAGAGACTGTAGTGCATGCCCCCGTACAGCAATGCACGCGTATGCAATCATACTTGCCTGCTAGTTCGCTGCCGATGAATCCAAATGGTCCTGCATTTCAACTCACGATTGACGACGCAAAGTACTACACAGTCTTTGGTCGAAGCGCACAAGAAATCCGAAGACAGATGGCGCAATGCTCACCGATTGAAGGAGGGTTTGATGCGGTTACCCACTGGTGGTACCGCTATGCATATAGCTACTACCAAAACGATAGTGGATTGTGCGAAGTACGTGACGTAACTCTTGTTCTTCACATCACCTTTCTCTTTCCATATTGGAAAGATGAAGGCCTCAACCAGCAACTCACCGCACACTGGAATCGTTACTTCACAAGCCTCACCACTCATGAAAACGGGCACCGCGATATTACGCTGCGATATGCCCAACAGGCGCTTTCTGCGATACAGGCATTCCCCCCTTCTTCATGTGTAAATATTGTTCAAACCGTAAACGCGTACGCCGATGCGCAACTCGATGTCATACAACAAAAAAATAGCGCCTACGATGCAGAGACAGGACATGGAGAAACACAGGGTGCAGTCTTCCCATAAAAAAAGACCCTTGTGAGGGTCTTTTTTTATAGATGTAGAGTTATGAACTTGCCTCTTTCTTGATGAGCTCGATTGCCGCGTTGAAACCCTTTGGAGTCAGTGAAGAACCCGACACTACTGTGAGTTTCACATCATCGATTGATTTACCGATGACGAGCGCTTTGTGATTTTTAGAAAAGCCATTCATGAAGTTTTGAGACACTGATTCTTTTGATTGTCCTGTGACAACTGAATCAACAATCTTTCCATCCTTGAGTGTAATCTTTACTGAAATCTGCTCAGGACCAGCCGGTGAGCGATAATCACCAATGGTGGTGTATGTACCGTCCTTATATCCTGATGACTGTGGTGTAGCGCCACTTGAGCCCGGCATAATCGGAGCTGCTGGCATTGGAGCAGTGCCTCCCTCTGGAGTTGGTACTGCTGGTAACACACCAGGAGGTGTATCGAGTATCATGTCGCCCTCGAGCGTACCGTCTTCCATGACCGCTCCGTCAATCTGCATCATTGCGCCATCCTGTGGAAGTGGTTCTCCTTGAGCTGCATCTACTGGTGCATTTTCTGTTGCCTGATTTGCGTCCTTATTTGTAAAGAGGAACATTAAGAGTGCTCCTACTATTACAAGTCCTCCCGCGATAAGAGCAATTGTTTTTGATGTGTGTGTATTTTGATCCATATCTCTGCTTAACTACTACGTAATGGGAGTATCATACCAAGCACCTGCGATGGTGCAAGGTGGATAACGAGTCAGATGACCTTTTCTTTCGTTTGCGGTATGATGCATGACTATGGAAATGAAGCATATTGCAATAATTATTGGAATCGTCGCTTTCGTCGGCTCGGCGCTGTATTTTACACGCCCTGAAGTTACTCCAAATCCTCCCCCAGTTGGAGGCGCACCCTCAGGAGGTGTACAAGAAGGATATAGTACGGAGCAGGAGTCAGTACCACGCGTCGAAGAGCCACCGCAGCAAAAAGAAGTTACCAAACCATCAACAACAACTAATCAAAAAAATATGAAAGCAACTATTCGTACAAACAAAGGAGCTATTACTATCGAACTAAACTCTACTGACGCTCCAAACACTGTCGCAAATTTTGTAAAGTTGGCAAAGGATGGATTTTACGATGGAGTGAAATTCCACCGTGTTATCGCAGGCTTTATGATTCAAGGTGGCGACCCACTCACCAAGGATGATTCGAAGATGGCTCTCTGGGGCACCGGAGGTCCTGGATATAAGTTTGCAGATGAAATTCACACAAACAACAAGAACAACGCAGGCACGATCTCAATGGCAAATGCGGGTCCAAACACAAACGGAAGTCAGTTCTTTATCAACGTGAACAACAACAACTTCCTCGATCCGAAGCACACTGTCTTTGGTACCGTTATCGAAGGATTGGACGTTGTGAAGGCAATCGAAGGAGTTGAGACTGGAGCGCAAGACAGACCAGTATCTCCTGTGGTTATCGAGAGCATCTCAGTTCAGTAGAATGCATATACACGACGCACGTTTTGTAAAAGGACTCACGGGCGATGACGGCGTGCTTCGTGATGGTCGCCCCCATATCGCATTTATCGGGCGTTCAAATGTCGGCAAGTCATCTCTCATCAACGCAATCCTTGGACGTCGCGACCTGGTAAAAACGGGAAAGAAACCTGGAAAGACTACTGAGATAAACTTCTTTCTCATCAACGACAGTTGGTACTGTGTAGACTTGCCAGGATATGGCTACGCAGAAGGAACACCAGAAAAGCGCTCACAGATTCGAGATATGATTCTTTGGTATCTCGGTGAAGGACGCCCTGAACAGACGACCGTCGCGCTGGTCATAGATATGAAAGTCGGACTCACTGCCTTTGACGAAGAAGCGCTTTCTGTACTCCGCGCAGAAGGACTCACCTACTACCTTGTCGCGAACAAGGTTGACGCACTCAACCAAAAAGAACGTGACGCACAGATCAAAAAGATACGCGAACAATCCCACGAACACGATATCATTACCGTATCTGCGGAGAAGCGCACGGGGGTACAGGAACTCTTGGCAACATTGTGCAGTGCTTAAAATACGGTAAGCTTCCTGTATGAAAATTATCCTTTTTCGTGGACGACCAGGCGTAGGTAAGACTACCCTCTCGAGTGTCATCTCAAAGCGACACAATATACCGGTGCTACGCAAAGACGATATTTACCATGTGAGTGCAAAACAGATTGAAACTCACGAGAATCGCAATGACATCTCATACGAGACCATCTACAAAATCCTTGAAGCAAACGTTGAGACCGACTGTACTTTTATACTCGATTGCCCGTTTCAGTACCCTGGCGACCTTGAGCTCATAAAGACATGGTCTACAACCTATAACGTTCGACTCCTCTCTATTCTGGTCACTTGCAGTGATGAGGTGGAGTGGGCAAAACGTATTGCAGAGCGTGATGAACGACCATTTAGCATCCACCACTTTACCGACTTCGAACGACTGAAAGATTTCTACGGGATTATGCATCTCACACCAGAGTCTGGTGAGCTGCTGATCGATACAGTACATCCGATAGAAACATCGATTGAAAAGATTGAGCATTTCATTACGCATTAAAAATCGCCCCGAAGGGCGATTTTTTCTTACTGTGTTGCACCTGCCGACTTTGCATCAGTCAACAATTTTGAAAATTCCTCCAAAGAACGTGGAGTATCAAGTGGCGCACCATTCAAGAAGAATGTAGGTGTGCCTCGTACGCCAACGGTGACCCCTGTTGTGACACTACTCTGTACGCGCTCGGCGACTGCATCACTTGTACGCGCACTCTCCCATGCTGACATGTTGAGGCCGATTTGCTCTGCGTATTTCACAAACAATGAAGCGTCAGCGCTGTCCTTTCCTCCCCACTCATCTTGGTTGTCAAAGATGATATTTTTCATCTCCGCAAATTTACCTTGTTGAGCGGCTGCCTCAGCTGCAAGCGCTGCATTCATCGCATTGAGGTGACCTGAGAGCGGGAAATATCGATAGACAAATTGAACATCAGGATGCTGTTTCTCAAGCTCTTTCAGGATTGGATAATACGAACCACATGGTGGGCATTCAAAATCGTAATACTCAATGACTGTAACTTTTGCATCTTTTGGACCGACAGTGTGATCATTTGCCTGTACCGCAAGCAGTGCCGCCTGATCAGCAGTGAGCTGTTCTGGTGCAGTACTCGGTCGTGTCATTGCGTAGAGTCCTCCAAACAAGACAACACATGCGACAATAATACCGATAATTGAAATATTTTTTTCCATGTCGGTAGTATACCCTTTTTGTAACTGTAAGGAAAAGGGACGCTATAAGGGCGCTTGGAGCATTAAAATACTGATGGTAGTGATGATGACCATATATACCGTCATCGAAACCTGGCTCCGACGAGTTCGAGGGGTGTCACCGAACACTCCTGCCGCAATCTCGTGACTCACAAGCACACTCCATACGTGACCGATGATGATGCTAAGAAGCTGAAGACCCCATGTATATGTAATTATAGATTCATGAAAAAGAAACGGGATACGAGTAAGGTTGTGCGCAATGCAATAGCCCACTGCAATCGGTGCAAACGCTGGAATAAAGCGTGTAGCGAGTTGCATAATTGTATACTCACGCTCAGCACGCACATCATCGCGCATCAAGACGATTGTTATGAAATAGGTCAGATTAAACAACGCAATCGCGCCCACAAACAGAAGTCCTGAAATGAGTATGTTTCCTTCGGGGAGATACAGTACTTCATGAATCCATTTCCAGTAATCACTGTGGATGAGCCCGTCGAAACTCGTCGCAATGATAATGGTTGAAATAAGAAGTTGATCTGCAAAATCGGGAATTTTCTGCGCGCTCGCTTTGACATATGCGGGCGCGCTCATGCCGAGTGCGAGCACCGTACGAGTTATCACATCATGCTTGAGAAACGCAACCCCCATGATACATACTCCGAGAATTACAAAACAAAGATACAGGCCTAGAATGTACGCTAGTCCTTCGTAAGTCTGAAATGCAGGGATATAAAATTCTCCATAATATAAAATAACTAACAAAAGAGGGGCAATAGAAAACCCAAGCGAGCCATGTAACGAACGAGGAAAGAGTGCGCTGAGAGATACGACCGCGCAGAGCACAAGCGCCCCGGCCATCATGCCGAGCCACCATACATCAGAGAGTGTATGAGTGGCAACGCCTGCTCCCAGTGCAAGCACGCATACCACAACAAGCATGAACCCGAAACTTTGTGGTACTCGCATGGAATATCGAGATACTAATGACGGCATGCTTCTATATAAAGAAAAAAACACAGTAATAAGAATCGTAAAGATACCAGTAAGCACTGCCATCGAAACGGGAACAGGTGCAGGGACTATATTTTCAGAACCGTGAGCACTCACCAGAGATGGTATGAATACAAAAATAATACTAAGTGCTCTGTGCATACTCCAGTATAGCCAAAGAGAGGCTCATCGGCTAGAATAGCGCGATGAATACACAGGCAATAGGCGCTGCGGTTATTGGAATTATCATTGGTGTAGTTGGTTCTCTCGCTTTTATGCCTCAATCATCTGGACAAATGTCTCATGATGCACAAGCTGGGCATGAAATGAACCACAAAGGCACAGAAGTTGAAGCTGGTAAGACAATACCTACCGTCTCAATCATGGCACAGAAAGATTCGATGAGTGGTTTTAACATTCATGTCAC
The DNA here is from genome assembly GCA_964528735.1 of uncultured Candidatus Saccharibacteria bacterium. Classification (GTDB taxonomy): domain Bacteria; phylum Patescibacteriota; class Minisyncoccia; order Phycocordibacterales; family UBA2100; genus CAYNND01. The sequence goes on from CAZGUV010000004.1 coordinate 51,962, forward strand.
CGCTCAGAATTTTTCTTTTACTCCTGAAAAAGCAGGTACGGATGCGGTACCAGGGCAAGGTCATGCGCATGTATACGTTAACGGCACGAAAGTGATGCGTCTCTATGGTGAGTGGGCACATATTCCTGGAGAAGCGTTTGCAGATGGAGAAAACACCATCTCAGTGACCCTCAATGCAAACGACCACAGTGATTGGCTCGTCAGCGGCGAACACATCGAAGCGAGCACAGTCGTTACAAAATAAGCATTCCATCACCGAAGGAGAAAAAGCGGTAGTGTTCAGCTATCGCTTTTTTGTAGAGCTCGAGGAGCTTCTCTCTTCCGGTAAGCGCAGAGACGAGCATCATGAGGGATGATTGTGGTACATGAAAGTTTGTAATAAGTCCTGACGCCATTTTGAATACATACCCTTCTTGAATGAAAAGCTGTGTCCCTCCGTGGGGGGTGTGGCATATTCCCTGCGCATCAAATCCACTCTCAAGCGTGCGGAGTGCCGTAGTTCCTATTGGTATAATGGGCATTCCCCTTTCCTTTGCTTCGCGTAAGACATGCTGTGTCTCATCTGGAATATTAAAGACCTCTCGGTGAAGTGCACCAGTTGCAACTGATTCTTCAGACAGTGGCGCAAATGTTCCCAGATTTACATGCAGAGTAACATACACGATACGTACCCCGTGCTGCTCGAGTGAAGCAAGTAGCTCATTTGTAAAATGGAGCGATGCAGTAGGTGCAGCAACAGACCCCTCAGTTCGGGCAAAAACAGTTTGATACTCTGTGCGTAGTTCAGCCTCAGTCAGCGGAGTATGCTTGAGATAGGGCGGAATAGGAGTAGTACCGACCTCCTCCAAAAGTGAGCGCCATTCATGTGCTGCGGAAAGCTCTACGCGAGTCTCTTTTCCATTTTTTTCTTGTACACGAGCCTCAGCCCCATTGGGGAATTTCAACAAGTCTGATGGTTCAATATGTCGATTTGAAAGAATGTACGCATCGCGACCGTGTGGTGAAAATTGTGTCACAAACACTTCAACCGTTCTCCCTGCAGGGTTCACCGCAGAGAGACGCGCCGGGATGACCTTCGTATCGTTACAGACAAGCACTGCACCGTGCGGGAGATGAACTCCAATACCGGCAAATGTCGTGTGCACGACTGAGTCAGACTTACGGTTATAAACCATCAGTCGGGCACTGTCTCGTGGATGTACAGGAGCAGTCGCTATACACTCTGGTGGTACAGTGTAGTCAAAAGAAGCGAGTAGCGACTGAAATTCATTCATATACTATGAAGCACTGACACATCTCTCATGGATGCATTCATGAGGCTCAGCAATGACGACCATCCACGCATCAATTGTCTTTGTATGATTGTGCCAGTGTGTTACAAACATTTCATGAGACAGGCTGTACCCATCTCCATTTTTGGGATCTGAAAGATAGACATGCATATCATCGAGTCCTTGCACAACAGCAAAATGGCCAACGCGTGAACGAGGATTGAAGTAATTCACAATAACAGCTGCCTTCTCATGCAGATGCTTTTTGAGACAAGCGAGCGTTGCGTTTGCTTCTTCATGAGCACAGAGCCCATGCGATTGTGCAGCCTCTACAAGCGCATCATTGTCGGTTCCCTTTTTTGGCTTTGTCTTACATAGCTCAAGCAAGCAGTCACGCTCATAGCTTTTTCCAAAAAAATCAAGCACCATTGCGAGGCATGTTGGTCCGCACGAATAGTTGTCGGGCTGCATCTGATGTGGGATCGGTATGCGCATATACGCATGCTAGCACACGAGAAAGTGCTTCTACAATTCCCCATTCTTTATCCTCTCTCGGACCTGTCGCGCAAGTTCGTTCAAATAGTACACGTTATGCATAGTGATAAGTTTCATACCAGTATGCTCATGAGCGCGGATAAGATGGCTAATGAACGAACGCGTGTATTGGTGACATACCGGACAATCGCATTTTGGATCTAATGGTTCAAATTCGTTTAAGCGCTCTCGCTTGCGCATCTCAACTCTTCCCACAGAAGTAAACGCGGTACCGTGGCGTCCGTAATGTGTAGGCGCAATGCAATCAAACGTATCTGCACCACCACGCGCTATATAGTCAAAGTCTTCAGGGTGTCCTACACCAAGCAAATGTCGCGGTTTGTGTTGTGGCAATGCCTGTGTAGTGAGTGCTGTTGTTCGCTCAAGTGAATCCTTGTCGTATCCAAACTCACCACCAATTCCAAAGCCATCAAAATCCATCGCACCAATACTACGCGCACTTTCTGAACGCAACTCAGGGAATGCCCCACCTTGGACTATGCCGTACAGTGCTTGATCTGTTTTCTTTGCATCAATGCATCGTTTCGCCCATCGGTGCGTACGCTCTATTGAGGTACGCATGTATTCTGCAGTTGCAAGTGGTGATGGACATTCATCAAATGCAAACATAACATCTGCACCAATTTTTTCTTGAATCGCAATAGAAACCTCTGGTGATAAAAAAAGTGTATCTCCATTGATCGGAGACTTGAACGTCACTCCTTCTTCGGTCATCTTTAATCCTTGTGGGTTCGCACCATCCTTGAGCGTCTTTTCGTTTTCCTCTTGAAGGATCTTCCCCATGCCATGGTCTCGCCCAAATCCAAAACTAAACACTTGAAATCCTCCTGAGTCAGTGAAGATTGGCCTGTCCCAGTGAGCGTACTGATGGAGCCCCCCACCTCGCGCGACAATGTCCTCTCCAGGAGTCAAATGCAGGTGAAAAGTGTTCGCAATAATAAGCTGCGAACCGAGCGCCTTCATCTCGGTACTATCAAGCGTGCGAAGCGATCCCCGCGTCGCCACCGGAACAAAAGCTGGGGTTTCGACATCACCATGGGGCGTGTGCAGAATTCCCACACGTGCCGCTGAACGCTTTGATTGGTGAATGAGTTCAAATGAAATCGCCATAGTGGGGAGAATACGCTGAAACTACTGTCGATGCAATCACGCTAATGACTGTGCCGTACTCGCGGTCGTATCAGTGTAAATCGCTCCCCCGCACCAAAGAGAAGCAGCAGGAGAACTGCAGCAAAATGAGGCATGTGTCCTGCGAGCTCGATTGGACCTAATATGAAAATTGGAATCGTAAAGAATATCGAAAGCACGAGTGCATTGAGACGCGTGACGATACCAAGTATAAAGATAAGGCCAAAAAGCGACTCGACTGCCCCCGCAGATAATGTAAACAAGTAGTCTGAAAACCAATGAAATCCTGCAAGCTGCATGAAATTCCACTGATACATTTCCAAGAAGTGAATACCAAACTCAGGGTGAAGAATCTTTTCAGAAAATCCAAGCACCAAGAGTGTCAGTCCTGTACCCATACGCAGCACAGAGAGCGCATACGGCCGTAGCCACTCAACATGTTTCTGAAGTGCACGGACTGGAAACATATCAAAATAGTCATTGCCCATGACCAGAATAAAAAATGCTGTACTTAAGACCCAAACGTCCTCAAGCGCGGCAATAAAGCCTGAATAACACAGTACCAAAACCCATAACCCTGCGAGCAGCATTGCTGCAAAGCGCTCGAAAAATCCAACTAACAGCGATATGCCGATAAGTATCTGGAGAACGATAAGCCACTGGGGCATACCAAATGATGCGGAAAGATTTGGTGAAAATACATAATGATGCGTACCAGCAATGAGAAAAAATGCACCAGTAACCATCGAGAACGATGCTGCAGCACGTTGAAACGCATGACTTTTTTGTGGATGAAGAAACGAGAGCGACAAAATACCGCGTTTCTCAAAGAATACACCTACTGAGACAATACACGCGACGATGAAGCCCCATATCATCAGGTATACAGTGGTTGGTTCATCAGTCTGAAAAGGAAGTAGTGTTCCTACAGCAAACCAACGAGTATGCGCATACACACTTATGGGTACAACAAGCAGTGTAAGTAACGTAACTATCAAGCGCTTCTGGTAATTCATGAGATGAGTATACCATGCGCTTATTTGCACTTTCGTACCGAGATATTTGTGCATTGCTGCGTCACTCACTATTGGCTCACCACGCATGTCCTCCTGTCATTCTCAAGGCGAAAAAATTGCTTTTCATAGCTCACAATGCCCTGTGGTGTTATAAGTACAGTAACCCCCATACCCTTGCGTACTGACTCATTCCAATATTGGTCAAATATAAAATTCCCCAAGGAGTAAAAAACAGGAACTCCTTCGATAGCTTCTGCATCTTGGATTACATGAGGATGGGCACCAATAACTAAATCTGCCCCCGCTTCAACAAATTGCTTTGCGTATGAGCGCTGGAGTGCCGTCGGTGCAACGTACTCATCCCCCCAATGCGCAAAGACGACAGTTGTCTGATCTTTGTGCTCTGCAAGCGCATCAAGAGTATCACTGAGCTTCCCACCAAACTGATTATATGCAATCAGTGTGAACGAGACCCCGTTGATTGTAAGGTGTACTGCCTTGTTTGTACTGTCGTTCGGATCTCCTGTGTACACAATGTTTGATACATCAAGCGCTTCTCGTGTTTGCCGTATTCCTTCAGGACCAAAATCGCGTATGTGATTATTCCCTATTGAAACAGCGACGAAGCCGCTGCGGTTGAGTGCGGAGACGACGTGAGGATTAAATGTAAATTGCGTATTACCTACTTCACCTACTTTTTTTGAAATGCTCACCGATGGATATGATGTAATAGGGCCCTCAAGATTACCGATCACGCCATCTGCATTACTCAGTGTTTCTCCAAGGCACGAAAAAAGAAAGTCATACCCCTTTTCCTCAGCGACACGGCGTACTGATCTATCAAACATCATGTCTCCTACAAACAGTATGCGTGCCTCCGGTGTTGCTTGGGCACTCTGGCGCGCACGATGGTGCACAACGGATGTGAGGATAGACTCAGGTTGTTCCATAGTCGCCATATAGGCTGTCGCGAGTACGAGAGCGACTAGATGAGTGTATACGATGCTGCGTCGCATGCTCTATTGTTACATATTATTCTAACTTCGCTTTCCAATACCAAGTAAGTCTCGGAGTCGTGTCCAGAACGTGTGGTGAGGTGGTGTGAGCTGCTTCGATGTGCCAATTTTATCTTGTATTTGAGGCAAAGTTGCTAGGGCAGCTGCATAGCCTGCTTCAATGAGCGCATCCACATTCTTAAAATTGTGCGCATCGAAAGTCTCTGTTTTTGGCTCGATGAGTATGGCGACTGAGTTACGAAGTGCATAATCTCTATGCTGCGCAAATAGATACACACAGAGATCAATCATGTCTGGAATTGCCTTGGGAGAAAATGACTTCCCTTGCTTTGCAAGGTCTATAGCGATAATTACATCCGCTCCAGCATCAATGAGCGGCGAAATGGGAACATTCTCCACGAGACCTCCGTCAGAATAGAGCTTTCCATCAATACTTACCGGCGAAAAGAAAATTGGGATTGCAGCACTCGCCCTTACCGCAAGAGCCACATTCCCTTCTGTAAATACTTTTTTCTTTCCATTTTCTACATCGGTCGCGAGAACCATGAGAGGTATACGCGCCTCATCAAAGTTTTTATCTCCGATAGCATCGGCAAGAAGTTTCCCAAGACCTTTATTAGAGGCAAAACCAAGACGTGACTCAGGGAGTGAGGAGATGCTGAACCACCCTATATCTCGTGCGATTGACTCGATACGCTCGATTGGTGTATCAAAAGCGACACACGAAGCTACGATTGCTCCCGCAGAAGTCCCCGAGACCATATCGATAGGAACACCTGCTTCACGAAATGCTTTTATAACACCTATGTGAGCAGCTCCAAGAACCGCTCCACCACCAAACGCAATACCGATTTTAATTTTTTTATCCATGCTGTTCGAGTAATTGTTTAAATCTCTTTTCTATCTTTTCAATTTTCGGCGCTATTACAATCTGGCAATATGGTGCAGTTCTGTTTTGGGCATAATAATCATGATGATACTCTTCCGCGGGATGAAATGCAGGGAGTTGAGTGACTTCAGTTACGATTGTATCAGGATAGTCTTTCTGAATATCTGCGATACATGCTTCCGCTGATGCACGTTGTTCATCGGATGTGTAGAAAATTACTGAGCGATACTGTTCGCCAACATCAGCTCCTTGACGATTGCGTGTCGTTGGATCATGAGATGCAAAAAAGACCGTGAGTAAATCACTGTACGAAACTACTGAGGGGTCATACGCAATCTCTATAACTTCAGCGTGACCTGTATCACCTGCACACACCTCCTTATAGGTAATTCGTGAATCATCCCCGCCTGCATATCCAGGTCGTACAGAGTACACCCCCTTGAGCATCCGAAATACTGCTTCGGTACACCAAAAACATCCCCCACCAAAGACTGCTACCTCCTTCATCTTGTCAGTATATCACGCAGTACCTGATGATTTGCGTGCGACACTCGCCTTCATAAACGCAGTGAAGAGTGGATGTGGTCGAAGCGGGCGTGCCAAGAGCTCTGGATGAAACTGTGTACCTACCATAAACGGATGAACAGACCTTGGTAACTCTGCGATTTCCATAATGCGTGTATCGACGGGAGATGTTCCAGAAAAAACAATACCTGCATCCTTTAACTTTTGGATATACTCAGGATTAATCTCGTACCGGTGACGATGACGCTCCTCCACTTCTCCTTCACCGTATGCTTCTCGAGCAATAGTTCCATCATGTATGGTTGCCTTCCAGTTTCCGAGCCGCATCGTTCCTCCATAGTTTTTCTGTTCTATCTTATCCTTCTGATCAGGCATAACATCTACTACTGGGTATGGAGTCTGCGGATCTACCTCAACAGTGTTCGCCTTCTCAAGACCCGCAACATGTCGTGCGTACTCGATAACAAGCCATTGCATACCGTAACAAAGCCCGAAGTAAGGAATCTTATTTTCTCGGACGTATTTGATTGCAGAAACAAGTCCTTCCGTGCCAGTCGTCCCAAATCCACCCGGAACAACAATGCCGTCAAACTGCGAGAGGTATGAGAGAGGTTTTACATTTTTCTCAAAATCCTTTGAGTCAATCCATTCGAGGGACGGTTTCACACCTTCATGATATGCAGAATACTTAATGGCCTCTATGACCGAAAGGTACGCATCCGAGAGAACAAAGTCTCCCGTATCAAAGTACTTACCAACCACAGCGATTTTTATTTCCTGGTGTCCGTTGTGCGCCTTTTTCGCAAATGCTTCCCACTCACTCAAATCAACTGATGTTGTTGAATCAAGACCAAGCTCACTGAGAATGACTTTTGAAATATTATCTCGCTCAAAGTTTTGAGGCACATCGTAGATACTCTTTACATCAGGTGCAGAGATAACATTTTCAGCCTTGACTGTGCATGCGATTGCAATCTTTTCCTTACGCCGATCATCAATCGGCACCACCGAACGTGCAATGATGACATCCGGCTGCACTCCGTATGAATTGAGTTGTCTGATTGCGTTTTGCGTTGGCTTCGTCTTCATCTCACCAAGTGTCCCTGGAACTGGTAAGTACGTCACCATAACAAAACACACATCCCCCTTTCTCTGTGCAGCCATCACACGCGCAGCCTCAATAAACATTACGTTTTGATAGTCTCCTACAGTCCCGCCTATTTCAATGACTGAAATGTCTGATTTATTTTCCGCAGCAGCGTTTTCAATACGCGCAATGATTTCGTCGCGTACATGTGGGATTGCCTCTACACATTTACCACCATATCCAAGTGCTCGCTCTCGGGCAATAACCGACTGATACACCATACCACTAGTCATATAGTCATACCCCGAACAATCCCTATTCAAAAAACGTTCATAGTTACCCATGTCCTGATCTGTCTCGAGCCCATTCTTTAGGACAAAGACTTCCCCGTGCTCGGTAGGGTTCATGTTCCCTGCATCCACATTCAAATAGGGATCTGCTTTCATTAAATTGACCGCATATCCGCGGGCTTGAAGTAGTTTTCCGATTGAAGCGGTGGCGATTCCTTTACCGACGCCTGACATTACGCCGCCGATAATGAATACATACTTATGCTTCATCGGTTTTTCCATACCGCGCACAATACCACGTGCAGGTAGTAATTTCCATAACATGCGCTAGGCAAAATCATATCTGGTGTGTACAAGAAAAGTACTCACGGACAAAAAAAAGAAACTGTCAAATACACGTTCAAAGGAGTGTTCATCACACTCCATTGTTACGCATAAAACAGGGCTACACGCCGTCTTAAAAGCTCTAGACATCAAGGTATCGTCGCACCGCAAGGAAGCTTGAGGCCGCACCAAGGACAATACCGATAGCGATAATAATCACACCGATAGTCAAAATCTCAGAGGTGAAATAGTCGTAGACGTTAAATGTACCGAAGAAATCCTGAGTTATTGGACCAAGCCAGTACGCAATTGGCCAGAGCGCAGCAAGCGTCACTATTGCAGATACAAAACCGTAGAGCATACCTTGGACGACAAATGGGCCTCGTGTATACCATGCAGATGCCCCTACGAGACGCATGACTGCAATCTCGTCACGCGCAGTAAAGATACCAAGTCGAATAGTATTGAAGACTATGAGCAATGACGCAAGTGCCAAAAAGAGCGCAAACGCGAATCCTGCCTTTTCGGTTGCACGAATGATGCTCGTAAGACGCTGGATAGCAACTTTATTTTCGCCATAGTTTATCTTCTCAACAATTCCCTCTTCCCCCGCCTTCATTGCTGGAGTACTTTCAACAAATTTTACAATTGACTCATACTGGCTGGTGTCTTTTGCGCGCACCGCAAGCGTCGCTCCGAGCGGGTTACTTCCCACCTCTTCAACGGCTTGAAGCATCAATTGGTCGTCTTTATGTCGTTCTTTAAAGTTTGCAAGCGCATCTTCACGAGACGTGTACTGAACCTGAGAGACCTCAGGGAGTGCCTCGATGCTCTTTTGTAGTGCTTTAATTTTGTCTTCTGGAGCAGTAGTAAGCAGGTATATGTTTACATCAACCTTATCTCGGATCGTTGAGAGTGTATCAACAAGAGCTGCGTGCAGAAAAATCAAGGTACCGACGATAAAGAGCGTGATGGACATACTGTACACCGTTGCTGCTGTTACGAAACCGTTACGAAAGAACTCCGCAAGTCCTGATTTTGTGATACGCCTGAGTGATGTGAGTACTGCCATATTGCTTAGTATAGAACAAATGATGAAAAGATAAAGCGCTCCCTACACACGCACGAACCCTTCACTTCACGATTTTAGAGTATGTACTTTCCGTTTGCGTCGTCGCGAACTATGCGACCCTTATCCATAGTGATAACTCGTCTACCGACCGCATCAACAACACCTTTATTGTGTGTGGTCATCATGACAGTGGTCCCGAGATCGTTGATTTTTTTCAAAATTTGAATGACTTCGTATGTGTTGATTGGATCAAGGTTACCTGTTGGCTCATCAGCTATCAAAATATCTGGCTGATTCACAATTGCACGCGCAATTGCGACGCGTTGCTGCTCGCCTCCTGAAAGTTCGTGTGGGAAATGCATAGATTTCTCGCTCAAATCAACAAGGTTAATCACATACGGCACATCTGATGCGATGTCATCATCACTATGACCTGCAACCTCCATAGCAAAAGCAATGTTTTCATATACTGTCTTACTCGGAAGCAATCTGAAATCTTGAAAAATAGTGCCAATGCGTCTACGGAGAAAATTCAACTCTTTTTGACTCATCTTCTTGATATCACGAGATTCAAAAAAAACTGCACCGTGAGTCGGGTGCACCTCCCCAAGGATCATTTTAAGTAATGTTGTCTTACCTGCTCCAGAATGTCCTACCAAAGACACGAACTCCCCAGGGTTTATCGTGAGATTGATGTCATATATTGCAGGGACTTTATCGTAGTAGTGTTTGGAAACCTTATCGAAATACAGCATTGCTTCAGTGTACCATAGTTTCAAACCTCACAAGAAGCTAGTACCCAGCGTTTTTGAGTGATTCAATAAAGTCTTCCAGTTCGCCATCAAGAATCGCCTCAGGGTCGCGATGTTCAAAATCAGTACGATGGTCCTTTACTAATTGGTACGGATGAAGCACGTATGAACGAATCTGGTTACCCCACTCGATGTCTGCATCTCCTGTCTTTGACAGACCTGCCTCCTCACGCTTACGAGCCTCTTCCTGCTTAAGAAATAATTTTCCGCGAAGCATCTCCATCGCCTTTTCTTTGTTGTCTGCCTGGCTGCGTTCGTTTGTTGCCTTCACTTCAATACCTGTTGGCTTGTGCACTATTCGAACCGCTGTCTCTACTTTGTTAACGTTCTGCCCTCCTGGACCGCCACCACGCGCAGTCGTAATTTCAACATCCTCAGGACGGATAACAATCGCTGCGGTCGGAGGCAACACAGGCATCACTTCCACAAGAGAAAATGAAGTTTGGCGCTTCCCTTGCGCATTAAAGGGCGAGATACGTACAAGTCGATGCACTCCTGATTCATTTTTGAGTTTTCCATAGGCACCATTCCCTCGAATTTCTATACCGATGTTGCGGTAACCCGCTGACGACTGATTTTCAAAAAGGCGGACAGTGGCATACCCATTTCGTTCCGCAAATCGCGAGTACATACGCGCGAGCATCGCCGTAAAATCTTCTGCATCATCCCCCCCTGCACCCGAGTAGAGTGAGACAATAGCAGATCCCTTATCATACTTTCCTACACCCGAGAGCTCTTCTTTCAGTGATTGATAGCGTGCAACCTCTTCTTGGGCTTTATGCTTGTCATTCCAAAAATCAGCACTCGACATTGCTGATTCAATCATTTCCAATTCCTTTTGTATGTCTTCTTTTGTTCGTGTCATGGAGCCGAAGGCGAGATTTGAACTCGCGACCTACCCCTTACGAAGGGGTTGCTCTACCAACTGAGCTACTTCGGCATTGTACTACATGTGATTATATTGCCTAGAGAAGGCGTATTGTACACAATACACTGCGATTTTGTATGATACCATCAAGCGTAATGACTGGAAGAAAACGGATTCGTATACCAAAAAAGATAAAGGAAGCAATTATAACGGTGGTTGGGGTTGTCCTCGTATGGCGTGGTATCTGGCTTATCCTCGATGCACTCGATAAGTGGTTTTTCGGGGGAAACCATTTCATAACAGGTGTTATTGGTTTTATCGCTGGGCTTGCACTGCTCTACTATCTCGATAACGACCTCGAGGAGTTGCGTGTACTCTAATACATACTCGTGAGCCGAAGGCCGGGATTGGCGCAGCTCACTAATTCGCTTTGCTCATAAGTGGCCCCTGCCCGACCTCGACCGTTTTGATTACAAAACATGTCTCCGGTTTTCAATCCCGCACAGACAGTACGAAGGTACTGTCTTCTTCTCAGAGCCGAAGGCCGGGATTGAACCGGCGACCCCGTCCTTACCATGGACGTGCTCTACCAACTGAGCTACTTCGGCGTATTGTCGCGACAGACTACCACAGGTTCTTCAGAGAAAAAAGTGAGAGCACCGCTGCTATCGTGTGCGTAGCGTGGAGATCTTATACAAGCAACTTCTGTTCTAACTCAGCGCGCTTTCCACTCAACAAAAGGCGCATGATGGCGCGCGCCACATCATCGCTTGAAGTGAACTCCTCGCTGCACACACACTGAACAAACTCGTCAAATGACATGAGGCGCATTTCAATCTTTTCTCCAGCGTCAAGTGATGGTTCTTGTGTTTTCTTACAGCCACGCGCAATAAATGTGTATACAGTCCATTCCATTTTTGAGACTGGACGATCTTCAAACCAGAGCTCAATTGATTCTGCTGAATACCCCGTCTCCTCAAGTAGCTCACGTATCGCACCATCGCGTGGTGATTCGCCATCTACATCAAGACGTCCACCTGGAATACTCATCACCGCTTCGCTCATATCAGGTTGTTGTTCATTGAGCATAACAATCTTTTTGTCATCAGTGACTGCAATCACCTGCACTGTGTCAGGTCGTCTGAGCCGCTCAAATGTTTGCGATGTGCCATCGAACATCGTCTGTTGCCATTGAAACACATCAAAGAGAACGCCACTAAACTTCTTTTCTGCATGAGCAGGGATTTTTCCGTGTGCCTTAGCCATAAGGGAGAGTATAACAAAACGCCGCACTACGTGCGGCGTTTTGAGTGTGTATCTGCTTAGCGATACATCATGTACATTCCGCGATCACCACCGCGGTCGTACTTATACATACTCTGGTGCATACCGAGTCCAAGCGACCATCCAACAAACCCTACAACTTTGATGATGAGAAGTCCGAGAAACATCCCAATCACTACGTTGTATACCGTTTTAAGGTCAAAAAGCTCCTTTGCTTTTTCTATGTGCTGTTTCATATGAATATGATGAATACTAATATGTAAAGTATAGCACTATTTAGGGTCACCATCCTTTGTGTATTCCTTTATCGCCTTTTGAAGAAAAGCTGCGAGGCTGCCGTCAAAACGTTGAAAGTACGCGACAAAGCGCTCATCCTGTGTGTATAAATCACTTATTTTTGAGAACATGCTTTTGCTCGTTGTGTAGAAACGATTGAGATGTGTATGGTACCGCTCAACGAGCTTTTGTACACGCGGGTCTTCTGGGGTATTTTTGACCATTTCTGCAAGTTCACGGAGTATTGACTCACCTTCCTGTTGAACTTCTTTAAAGGTATCTGCACCCCATGATTCAACCTTTGCGACAGTCTCATCTACTACAGGGCCGTATTTCTTACGCGCCTCATCAAGATACTCAAGCATATCTCCTGTCTTTTTCGTAAAAGTCATAGGAGTAGTATACCAGCCTTCCCCAGTATTAGTAGCGATTGCGACTCTTCACGAATGTGAGCGCGGTACCTGTCTTTTGTGCACGACCGGTACGACCAATTCGATGAATATATGTTTCGTAATTGTTTGGAAGATCGTAATTGAGAACATGAGTGACATCATTGATATCAATTCCTCGAGCTGCAACATCTGTCGCAATGAGTACGTGTGCATCGCCAACTGCGAGCGCCTTTACAGCTCGCTCTCGCTCACGATTACGCATATCACCGTGAAGTGGTACAACGGAGACTCCTTCATAGTAAAGTTGCTCTGCGAGCTGCTCTACACTTCGCTTTGTTTCTCGGAATATGATTACCTTTTGTGCATCAGGTCTGCTGATTACCTCAAGTAGCTTTCTGAACTGATCGTCTTGGTCACTAAAGCGGACAACATCTTGTTCAACAGAGTCCGCAGTATCTTGAGTTTTTACCGAAACCGTAACTGGATTGTTTAAGAAGTCATTACACAACTTTTTAATATCAGGTGAGAATGTCGCTGAGAAGAACATGCTCTGTCGCTCTTTCGGCATACCTCCCAAGATTGAGCGCATGTCATCGAC
>CAZGUV010000005.1:0-31894 GCA_964528735.1 uncultured Candidatus Saccharibacteria bacterium
CTGCCGTACCGTGTACTGAGCATATCAAACTGCACGGTAAGCGCTAAGTACTCAAAGAAATAGTTTGTATATGTCTTGAAGCGACTCTGGACCTGTCGTGAGGAAACTTCTGACGCTTGAAGCATATATGCATCAAGCCATGCCACCGCTTCCGGAGAACACCACGACACTTCCCGCACTGACTGCACTAAACCCATATCAAACACCTGAAACGGTTTTGAAAAATCTTTTGGCGCAACACCGCGCTCAATACGTTTTCTATTAGTACTTAACATCACGAGCGACTCTCCCAACGAAGATGTGAAGACTTCTTCTGATGCACCCGCCCGCGCCGAAAGGCTTACAATATTGAGCGTTCTGTCTATTGCAATACACATAACACAAGCAACATCAACATCATACGAGATATCGAAAAAATATATCTCGATACCATACTCATTATGGAGCGACTGTACTTGTGCCTGTACCTGCGGAGTTCCATCAAGAACGATGCGCCGCGGATGCGCACCTGATAACCACCACAGAAAAAAGTGGTCACGCTCAATCAATTCATAGAGCGCTGAACATGCTGCTTGGTAATATGAAAAGCCACCCGCACAGCCACTCGTCGTGGCCTGCTGAAATAAGTGCTCATTGAGACACGTACCGTGTTCTATCCCGTAGAATACAGACTGGCTCGGAAGTGCAGCACGCACCCCTTTTGTGATGTTATACCCACTGACACACTCAAGAGATTTTAAATGTTGCTCATTGGATGCAAAATAATTAAAGGCATCAATTTGTTCCTGAGAAAAATGTGGTATGTCCTCATAGGAAAACGGTGCGCACGCCATAAACTGATGCTGGCTGTCTGGATGATGCGCAGGGCGCCACAGAGAGACATACCGCTCGAGTGTCTCGCCGATTAGTTTTGAGAGAGCAATGTTTTGATCAGCACCAGGCGGGAGCATGCACGATGTCGTATGCCTCTTTGGCTCACTGAGCCCTCGCTCGATGCTCATTTCAACACTGAGCGACACGACCGGCGGGTAGTCATGAAATGTAGGATTGAGTTGGTACCGCGAGATGACTCCGCGAGACCGCAGGTTCTTTATTATTCGCTCATAACCAGGATTTAAACTAGTTTTTTGTAGGATAAGAAGATCATCCTTCAGGCCAAGCGCGTAGTCCGTAATTGGGGCTGAAAACGTGCCTGAAGCAGGAGTGTGTGATGATATATGTACCTCATCTTCCCACTGCAAATATGGGCTTCGTCGTATGTGTTGCTTACCGCCCTTATACATAGGGCGAGTGTACCCTAGGCTATAGATTTTCGAAAGGTATTTTGAATGTATCCTCCCATCCTGAATACTTTATGAGCATTTCCTTATGTGCTGGGAACATTTCTCCGAGAGATACGTAAATCTTTCTCCAACGACTGAAACGTGCTCCTGGGCGAGTAAACTCACTCATGTACGTAAAGAATGGCTTAAATGATTCTGGTTCTGCGTTTACAGTCTGCGTAAGCTTGTCTACCATCGCACCCACTTCCTTATATGCCGGAGTGTCAACTTCCATACCGTATGAGCCTGGCTTATGGTTCATGTGATAAATCGCAAGCATGTATTGGTCGTACGCTTGTGCAAGGTTTTCAGCAAAAACCGCATTGTATGTTCCGTTCGGATTTCTTCCTGACTCTGCGATTCGCTCAACTTCAGCAAGCTCTTGGCGTGCCAAGTCAATGTATGTCTGATCCCCAGGATACACTCGAGCTACCCCGAGCAACAAGAACATGCGTGAACGATGTGCCTGTATCGGATCTTCAAATACGTAGACTCCTGTGCGCCCAGTCCTCTCTTCTCGCTCCCGTAAGTTCTTCATAATCTCGAGCCATGTGAGAATCTGCTGTGCAAGCGCCTCCTTTTGCTCTTGAGTTAGATTGTAGGTATAGCGCAAATCAATGATTCGATCTGTCGCGTAGCGCCCCATCTGCATATACGCATATGATGTTGGGTAGTGCTTGATTGATTCAGCGGCAAGTGCTCGTGATGATGCGTACCAATCATCGCCGATGACATCATCCTTCACACGAAATGTTTCCAATGTACCGCTGTAAATTTCTTCTTGTACAAGTTGCAATCTGCTCATCTGTGCAAAAGAGAGTAGCGTATTGATGAGCATTGAACGCATCTGTGGGTCTGCCTGAACATCAGGGCGCTCAAGCATTCCTTTTATGTTACGAATTGCAACAAGACGCTTACCCTGCTTAAACAACTCGATGTTTATTATGACTTTTGATTCAATATTTGCCTTCTCTTGGGTATCAGTCTTCTGCTGGACTGACTCAGAAATCTCAAAGACCTTTTCTATATCTCCTTGAGCTATCGCATCTCGTATATCAGGAACATACTCTTTTCGAAGCACTGGTTCTCGCAAGCCCACCTCTCGAGAAATTCTCCGAGCTGTGTCTACTGCTTGTGCAGGCTTTAATATAAACCATAGGCCGCCCAAAAATACAGCACACCCGACGATGGTTACAATGAGTACAATAAAATTTTTTTTGTTCATGATTATTCTTGTGAACAAATACATCAGCCGCTGCAGCCACCATCACCACAACCATCCCCACCACCATCACCACTACCATCACCAGAACTACTATCTCCTGAACTAAAAGGAACATCTGCAAATGCACGATCACTATCGAGGAATATAATATTACTCGCACCGTCGTCTTGATTCTGATTTATTGAATCACTCTTCTGGAGCATAAAGAGGACCCCTCCAATGAGAGCAATACTGACTGCAAGTATTTTTTTAAAGTGCGTCCGACTTTTCCCGAGGATGCGTGACATATATAAAAATATACACTAGCATCAGCATATTGACTACAGCATTAATCCACATCTGTGGAGATTACTGAAGCCAGCTCGGCTTTGAGAGCACCGGATACTGCGTTGAGCAAAGGTCTTCGGTATGAGCGACCCGCTCCGCGACACCTCCTCGAACACTCGTGTATAGTGACCATGCGAGAGGACTTGCCTTTGCGCGTGCACATTGCTGCTTAGCCTTGTACCAGCGCACGTATGGATCGCACCAACACGGTCGTGCTATGGGTGACTTGAAGCTATTGTACTGTGCTTCACCGTGCATACTAGTCCAACTGACTACTGAGACACATTGCGCCTGCGTATATGCTGTCGCAATGCCTACATGAGGTCTCAGACACAACGCTCCATGCACTACGGTGCGATACCCTTGGAATAACTGCCCACCCACGAAGAGACATGCAACGACGAGCAGAGCGGTTGTAATTTTTTTGATGTGCACGGTGACTGGGCTGATGAGCATCAGGAGAAGATGCGGCACAATGATAAGTGCGTACCTGCTTTCAAGGAGAAGTGTGAGCGATGCGTACACATACACCGCAATCACTACACCGATAAAGTATCTTCGCTGAGTGCGTGAGTAATCGAAAACAAAAACAGAAAACAGGAGTCCTAGTACGACAGGAGCGATGCGCAATAGATCCCCAAGAATCGCAATCGAACCATCTACTGGCCTTCCTACAGACGCAAAACCACTTACAAACAATGTCATCATGTACAGAGCGCTCACGAAATGCATTGCAACAACACCAAGTGCCACTGCTTCAAATTGCATATCTCGCTTTGCACATAAATACAATGCTGCAAGAATCAAAAACGCATAGTCGTACGCATGCCCAGCACTGTATGAAAACACCAAGACATGGAGCGCAATCCATACTGAAGGGATCGCAAAGAGCACTGCCCCGTACGTGAACCATTTCTTATTGAATGCACATACACAGGCACCGACATAAAACAGAATGAGCGTGCCAAAGAAGATAAGCGACGCAGATGTCCCGGGGCTTGGGACATACAGAAATGCAGAGCAATTCTGCCAGAAATACCAACAGACTGATTGAGGTGACCCGATAGTACCATCGGCGACCTTTGAGAGAAGCGAGAGCAGAAATATACCCTGCACAGAGAGGAGTGCTAGTAGTATTTCGCCGTATGCATACCGAGAGAGCACTGACTGCACTTGTTTCATATAGTGTAGTGTACCACCAAAAAATTTGCACAAACAAAAACACCCGTTCGGGTGTTTGTGTAGAATAGAATGACTAGACCGTCTTTACTTGTATTGAAACCCCAGAAGGGAGATCGATATTCGTGAGCGCCTCTATGACTTTTTGATTTGGATTTACAATATCAATCAGTCGCTTATGAGTACGAATCTCAAATTGCTCACGAGCGTCCTTGTCGATGAATGACGCGCGATTCACAGTGTATTTTCGAATATCAGTTGGGAGCGGGATAGGACCGCGGACCGACACTCCAAAACGCTCTGCAGTTTGTACGATTTGCTTTACAGAAAGATCGAGAAGTTTGTGGTCATATGCACGCACAGTAATGCGGAGCTTATCACCTTCACTTTTACTTTTTTTGCAGTAGCCTTACCTCCTGCCTTTGTAGGCTTTTTTGATCCTTCTGTTGTCATGGTACAAACTGTTTTTCGTTATGAATAAAGGGAAAACAGTTGGAGTAGTATGCACTTTTTTTTCACAAAAGCAAGCACACCCCCGTAACGCCTCCGAAGCCTCTTTAAAGCCTTATTTTGTGATAATAACCATAGTTCCTGTAGGTACCTGATGGAGCAATTCTGTCACTCGCTTATTATCGACCCGTACGCATCCATTGCTCACCTCCCCAGTCTCACCTCCTGGTTGGGTGCCATGGATAGCTATCTCAGGGTGCCACTGCCCCGCAAGCACCAACATACCTCCTTCAATTCCTCCATATTCTGCAGGCATAACTTCTCCTTTATTTGCGAGCCACCATCGCGCATCACGTCTGCCCACTACCTGGTATGTCCCTGTCGGAGTCGTGTGATCACCGACAAAGCGTCTCTCTCCAGTACCTCCCTTCCCGATAGCAATATCAAACGACTGAATCAATGTCCGTGTCTGTGCATCATAAATCCATGCATGTCGTGCACTTTTATCGATTACTATCATACGCTGCGGGTTTTGCTCAGCGCCAGCATATTTCGGATCGAGGTGGGGTATGTTGACTCGCCACAGACTGAGGATGAAATTCTTTGCCGCCTTGAGCGCGAGTGAATACGACGCAGGTTGCCGAGATGGCGCTGGCGTATCTTTACTCAAGAATGGCCATTGATTGGAGAAAAATGAATTCATGAGCACTTCAAGGGTTGTCGGGTTGTACAGAGTTGGTGGCATGACGTAATACTCTTCGCCGCGTATCATCTGTTTACTCAGTAGACCCACCCGAACATGTAAGTCGAGTATTTTTTTCACGAGCATGTTTATCTCAGATTCAGTCAAATCAGGACGCCCATCGTGATTCATATCAAGACCTCTCTGAATATATGAGGCAACTTCTTTAAGTATCTCAGCTTCACGACCCGCAATCCCTCGAATGAACGCGATACTATTGCCCGCTGCAAGCGCTTGATGAATCGCAAGCGCATCCTCATTGCGCGGTGCCCCCTCCTTTCTTTGTTGCATTAACGTTCGTATGTAAGCTCGTGCAGACTCCATGCTTAAATCATCGGTAAATGCAGGACCCTGCAGTCCAAGTGCTGTATTACTCTTGGGGCCAGTGAGCGCACGAAGGGTTCTGCGGGAATACGCGCCTGGCGTTTCCGCGTCTCCCCATATATTTGCTCGAGTCACTGCGGTCATCATACCCCCGATAGTACCCTTACTTTCTGGGGCGGTCCGTAACTCCTGAATGCGCGCTTTCCAGAGAGCTATATTTCGCGTGTTTGCCTCAATCGTGGAACGAATTCTTCGTTGCTCATTTTGCGAAAGACTTGCGAGCCGCGCATTGTATTCTGCGTTTTTCATTTCAACTGCCTCAATTTGCGACTCGAGTGTCTGAATCTGCCGTGCAACTATTTCTGGATGATTATGATCATTTAAAACGTCACGGTAGGGAATGAGTGCACCTGACTGACGACCGATATCGGCTCCAGACGGTGTCGAATGAGGGTCATTAGGGGAAAGGCTTGTGCCAATAAAATGTTTCGGGACAATAACAACCGATGATGACTCTTTGAACCCTCGGATGTATGAACGGGCAAGCGCAGAAACCAGCTCAGGGCGCGTACCAAATGAGCGATCATTCAGCTCATCCGGTTTAGTCCCATCGATATTCTCAACAATGTCTAGATTTGGTCCGAAGACAATATTGATTCCGACATGCTCACACAATTTTGCAATTGCACGCCCATATCCTTGCACATCAAGAAGAAATCGTTGTCGTGCACTATCTGTCGTAAGTCGACTATAGACTCGACCGAGCCACTCCTGACTCGGGAGTGGAAATGCTGCGACGCTTCGTACTTTACTTGTGTCACCGTTATGTCGTGCGAGGTAAAATGCATACTCATTTCTGCGTTCGACTAAGATCCGTTCTGGAATACCAAACCTCCGCAAATCTGACTCTGTAAAAGAAAAATGCCGAATGAGTCCACCTTCGATATCTGCAGAAATAAGTATTGGCTTACCTGCTTCCTTTCGCAAAGCCTCAATATTTGCCCTCGCATCTTCGACAGATTGCAACTCACTTGCATAGAGATGCACGAGGCCGCCTCGAGGAGAATGCCTCAGCATGTTTCTCATCTGAGGAACACGGCTTGCGAGTGCTTGTGTCGCTGAGTTTTTATACAGCGAAGTCCCGAGGGCATACCGTAACTTTTCCTCAAGAGGAAGTGAGGATATGGTGAACGCATGATTCATCTGAGCATTTTGATAATTCACTCTTCTCTGCCCTACCTCCATTGCACCGAGTGATGCGACGAACGCAAGTGCGGTGCCCGTCTTCCACCCCGGCATTCGTATCCGAGATTTCTTTTGAGGCTCCTGTGAACGATGCTCTGACATTACAAAAATACTACCACGCAAACAAAAAGCCCCTAGTGGGGCTTTTTGAAAGATTCGAAATCTTTACTTTACAATCTTTGTGACAACACCTGCACCGACAGTCTTACCACCCTCACGGATAGCAAAGCGCTGCTTCTCTTCGAGAGCAACTGGACCAACGAGCGCAACTTTGAATGTAACAGTGTCTCCAGGCATAACCATCTCTACGCCAGCAGCAAGAGTTACCTCTCCTGTAACATCAGTAGTTCGCATGTAGAACTGTGGCTTGTATCCTGTAAAGAATGGAGTGTGGCGACCACCTTCCTCCTTTGAAAGGATATATACTTCAGCCTCAAACTCAGTGTGAGGCTTTACTGAACCAACTGCAGCAAGAACCTGTCCTCGGTGCACTTCTTCTTTCTTTGCACCTCGGAGAAGAATACCTGCGTTGTCTCCTGCCATACCTTCGTTAAGAGTCTTGTTGAACATTTCGATACCAGTGATAGTTGTCTTAGCAGTATCCTGGATACCGACAATCTCAACATCCTGACCTACTTTACAGATACCTCGCTCAATACGGCCGGTTACTACTGTACCGCGACCTTCGATAGAGAAGATATCTTCAATCGGCATAAGGAATGGCTTGTCGAGCTCACGCTCTGGGATGTCGAAGTACTCGTCCATCGCCTTTGTGAGGTCAAGCACTTTTTGTGCCCACTGATCACTGAGGTCTTTTGCTTCGAGTGCCTTAAGTCCTGAACCCTTGATGAATGGCGTTGCCTTTCCATCAAAGCCGTACTTGGTGAGGTTCTCACGAATCTCTTCCTCCACAAGCATAACCATCTCCTCATCAACATCTGGCATATCAGTCTTGTTGAGGAATACAATAATCTTTGGAACACCGACTTGCTTCGCAAGCAAGATGTGCTCACGAGTCTGTGGCATCAAACCATCAGTTGCAGCAACGACGAGGATAGCTCCGTCCATTTGCGCTGCACCAGTAATCATGTTTTTGATGTAATCCGCGTGACCTGGAGCATCGATGTGCGCGTAGTGTCGCTTCTCAGTCTCATACTCGTTGTGCGAGAGAGCGATAGTAATACCACGCTCCTTTTCTTCAGGTGCGTTGTCGATATCATCAACACCCTTCATCTTTACAGTTTGACCTGCAAGGTTAAGGACGTTAAGGATTGCCGCAGTCAATGTAGTCTTTCCGTGGTCGACGTGACCAATGGTTCCTACGTTGATGTGTGGCTTTGAACGATTGAAATCTGCCATACAATAACTAGTTAACTAAATAATAATTGCGAGTGGTCTAAGCTCTGTTCATGAGTTTCAGAGCCAAGACCGCCCTCGGTACCTCACCACGGAAAAAACCGCGACGCGATGGGGGGTATCGTAGCAAATCAGAGCGCCCAGTCAAGCCGTACAAGACTGTGGATAGGTGGATGCTTTTTTTACCGGTTTAGAGGTGGTATAACACACTATGGAACAGCAAGTACGCGATTTCTTCGAATCTGGACTCTCCCTCTTGAAACCATCCCTTGCTCCTCGAGTTTCTGAATACTCATGGAGTGTCTTTAAAAAAGACCTGGTCGCAGGACTGACCGTGGCAGCGATTCTTATCCCAAACGCACTTGGGTATGCCATACTTGCCGGACTTCCTCCTGTAATGGGGCTCTATGCTGCGATACCTGCAATAATGTGCGCAGCGCTATGGGGCAGTTCTTCTCATGTTATTACGGGTCCAGTAGGTATCGTCTCCTTACTTGCCGCAGCGTCCCTCTCCGCATACGCCACACCACTAACGCCTGAGTACATTACGCTCGCAATCGTACTCGCATTTCTTGCTGGACTCATCCAATTGAGTCTTGGCCTATTTCGACTTGGTATTCTTGCGCGCCTCATCCCCCACTCGGCACTTGTTGGATTTACTAATGCTGCCGCACTTATTATTGCAATTACCCAACTCCCTGCCCTCCTCGGACTTACCCAAATCACACAATCGGGCATACTCGCACTCGGTGACATACTGGTTCATATATCTGAAATACATGTGCTGAGTATGACGCTCGGGATGACGACCATCGTAACTATTCTTGCATGCAAGTACTGGCTACCGGTAGTGCCCGGATCACTCATTGCACTTGTCGCAGGGTTGATTCTCGGTATTACTGCTGACCTTGAAGCGCTTGGGGTTACACCTATCGGCTACATCCCTTCGGGAATTCCTCAGTTCACTTTTGCTGCATTTTCAATACCGGTTATGTATCTCCTTTTCAAACAAGCACTCCTTATTGCACTTGTTGGTTTTGTAGAAACGTATTCAATCGCACAAAGCATCGCAAAAAAAACTGGTGAACGCATACACGCGGACCGAGAATTGGTGGGTCAAGGTATGGCTAATATGAGCGCTGGATTGCTTGGAGGATTTCCTGTGTCTGGCTCATTTTCCGGCAGTGCTTTGAATGTGAAAAATGGTGCACAAACAAATATCGCAGGACTTGTCGCGAGTGCAGGGCTTTTTAGTGCTGTGCTCATGATGAGTCCATTTCTTGCACATATGCCTCGAGCAATACTTGCGGGTGTTGTTATTGCAGCTGTGCTACAACTCATCGACATCAAGGCAATCAGAGAGCTGCTCGCAATCTCTCGAACTGACGGAGTGCTTGCATGCGTCACGGGCATTGCCGCACTCATCTTGCGTCCTGATGATGCGTTATTGATTGGCATTACACTCGGCATTGCACTGTTTGTACTCAGAAGTATGCGCTTGCGTATGCATGAGGTCGGATATCACAAGGTGCATGGTTCACTCTGGACTCGAGAAAGTGCTGCGACTGCTGATTTGGAATTATTCCCTCACGTACTCATGGTGCGTTTTGACACATCACTCATTTTTGCAAATGCAGATACTCTTGTACAAACCGTAGATACACTTATTCGTTTCCGATTGGAAGAATTTGACACCCCGCTACGAGCACTTGTGCTCAACGGCGCAGGACTTAACTACCTTGATGCATCAGGTATTGATGCATTGCGTGAATTGCATGCACACGTAAAAGACCAAGGCATTGAGATACGGTACATGCTTATAAAGGATTCGGTGTACGCACTCATGCAGAAGGCGCATATATTAGATGAAAGTATGTATATCCATGGCCCTCATGAGTTGTCTGCATGGGCGCGTACCATATAGCTAGATTGCACTCATTGTACTACACGCTACAATGCGTGTATGACTTTGCAGAAACCACTCACCGGAGTAGAGAAGGCACGTAAAAAGCGACAACAACTAAGCAAACTCATGCAAGCAATGTCGTACAACCCTGCTAGCGTTCAAATCTTCTTAAATAATCCACGAAACCACGACATGCTCACCCATGAAGAGATAGCTACTTTTATGATGCAGAAGCGCCAGCACGAGACGCTCGCGGCAAGTCTTGGTGCATTTAAAAATCTCTCGACTGATACGAAGACTGATTTGATCCGGAAGGGTTACAAAGGGGATGTAAAGAAAAACGAGCACGCATTCGGTGCTGACGCTGAAGATTACTGAAGTAATTCTTCGTACGAACTTGTGTATGAGCCAATAAATGATGGTATCGCGATTACCATAATAAGCAGAGGCACAACAAACGTAACTATTGTTACAACCACCATTGCAAGTATGTACTTACGTGTTTTTTCTGCAGAGACATACGCTGCGTCAATTTTTTGCTCAAGAATTTGTAATCGCTGCTGTAGTTGTGGGTCCATGCAACGAGTATAGCAAAACCCCTCGCACAATACATGTGCGAGGGGTTTCTTGATTGGTAATTATTGAGCAAACTGACGTATATTTCCGACAACCCACATGAATGCTTCGTACGGTGACGCGCCCTGGGTCGAATTAGGCATAGGAACTATCGAACACCTGTTGGCACATTTCTCTTGCGCGTACTTTTGCCATACTGAGACTGGCTTACATGAACTATCAACTCCCATTGTTTCACTATAACCGTCATAGCACTGGAAATATGCAGCGGTATACGAAGGCTCTGGTGCGGGAGCAATCATCGCTAGCGCCGCAGAAGATCCCTGGCCATTTGTCTGAATATCACACCGATTCCCACGAACTGAAAACGTATTCACACCACACTTTGTTGCTGTACGTCCCTTTATAAAGAATGCTTTTGACTCAGCATGCGAGTGAGTTGCAGAATCTTTTCCACTTCCATCATTTGGAGCAAGGAGTCGTGCGTGCAATTTGTAGAGACCTTGCTGTATATCATACCCAGGCTGAGAAAGTATTGGTGCTGAGTACGACACAAGAGTTGTGCCGACGACTGAACGACTCGCTCCATCACCAGGGAATGCGTAATTTCTTCCTGCACCATCTGCTGATTCAAGTGTAGTCACCAGCGAAGAACCCTGCATCGCATTTTGCACCTTCACTGACCACGAAATGTAGTCTCCAATCATTTTGTCTGGTTGATTGTATGGGTCAATTGACACACCTATCGAAGTATCTTCAGAGCACTTAGGTGGCAACTCGCACCCATCAGAACCAACACCGCCCTTTATAACAACCCCTGACGTGCACCGTGGAATGTTGTATATTGGGCAGGACCGCGGCTTACATTCTCCCATTGATATGTATTGTGCACCTTCTGCATTGAGAGAGCACTTATTTCCATACGTCTTCCCTGTCTGGCATTCTTGAGGATAACTATCACTAGTGAATTTTGATGTTAAGCAATATTTTGGTTTACCGCACACTGGCGCATACTCCATGGTGCACGCAACAGGTATCTCCTTTTTCTTACAGTATGGTGCGCTATAACATCCATTTGATTGCTTTTCTCCATTCACCACTACCTCACCATCACCACAGCGCGGTGTCTGAAAGTCAGGACACGACACTTCTCGATCTGTCTTACACTCGCCCTCATACATGAATTGCGCTCCTTCACTACTCAATCCACACTTGTTTCCGTAGGTCTTTCCATACGCACACTCTTTTGAATACCCATTGGTTGAGGTATTACCTCGTAAGCAGTACGCGGGCTTACCACATACAGGACGGTAGTCTGCAGTACATGCTACCGGATTTGATTTGCCGTTCTTACACACCTCAGCGATTTTTGCTCGTGTGAGTGTTCCAGCTATGCCGTACGCTGGCAACCCAGTCTTTTGCTGGAAATCAGTCAAATATTTTTGAGTGAGACGCCCAAAAAAGCCCGATACTATTTCCTCCTCATCAAGCTCAAAGTAGTCAACAAGAAATGTTTGTAGTTCTGAGACTTGCCCTGGTGGATTAGTGCTTGCATCGCGCATGCTCCGTCGAAGAGTCTGCGTAAGGTTTGGACAGTACAAACTACCTCCTCCGTTCTCTGGAGTATCGTCAGTTGGCGGAGCAATAATCGCCAAAGAGGTCGCAGGAACTGCAAGAAATAATGCGAGAACCCCGATAATGAGTGATTTCATAGTGTGATAACAAAAGGCTAATACTGTAAGTGTACCGCGCCCTCCAAAAAACAAAACCCCCGAACGGGGGTTTTGTGGTAAGCCGTTACGCCTTACTTTTTGTTTGCGATGATGTCCGCCTCAACGTTCTTAGGAACAACCGCGTAATGGCTGAATTCCATAGTTGAGTTTGCGCGTCCTTCAGTCATAGAGCGAAGCTGAGTGGTGTAACCAAACATCTCAGAAAGTGGGACTTTCGCGGTGATAACTTTCGCTTCACCTCTATCTCCCATACTTTCAACTTGTCCACGCTTACTGTTTACGTTGCCCATCACGTCACCCATGAACTTTTCTGGAGTAACCACTTCGAGCTTCATGACAGGCTCAAGAATAACCGCCTTTGCTTGCTTGACCGCATCTTGGAGCGCCATTGAACCCGCAATCTTAAACGCGATTTCAGATGAATCCACATCGTGGTATGAACCATCGTAGAGGTCAACAGAGAGGTCAACAAGTGGATACCCCGCAACAACACCTCGCTCAAGTGCCTCCTTGATTCCCTTCTTAACCGCAGGGATGTACTCGTTCGGAATTGAACCACCCTTGATTGAGTTGATGAATTCGAAGTGGTCTTCTCGTGACACGTTGTTTGGAATCTTCGCGCCCTCTTCGAGAGGCTCCATCTTCTTGACTCGGATGCGCACGTGACCGTACTGACCACGACCTCCCGTCTGCTTGATGTACTTACACTCAACATCAGCGGTGCCTTGGACCGTTTCTCGGTATGCCACCTGTGGCTTACCAAGCGTTGCATTTACGTTGAACTCTCGCTTCATGCGGTCGACGAGAATGTCGAGATGAAGCTCACCCATTCCTGCAATAACAGTTTCTGAAGTTTCTGGATCTGATGATACGTGGAACGTTGGGTCTTCATCTGAGAGTCGTGAAAGTGCCATACCCATTCGCTCTTGGTCACCCTTTGATTGTGGTTCGATACGCGCAGAAACCACCGGCTGCGGGAAGACGATAGACTCAAGAATGATTGGCTTTTCTTCTGTACAGAAGGTGTGAGAAGTCTTTGCCTCTTTAATACCCACTGCAGCAGCAATTTCTCCGGCGAGTACTTCTTCAACTTCTTCACGCTTATCTGCCTGAAGACGCACAATACGTCCGAGGCGTTCACGCTTTCCTGTTGTCGCGTTATAGAGGTATGTTCCACTCTTGATTGAACCTGAGTACACACGGAAGAATGTAAGTTGACCTACGAATGGGTCTGCCTGGAGCTTGAACGCAAGTGCTGCAAACGGTGCATTGTCATCAGCTGGGCGAGTCTCTTCTGCTCCCGTGTCAGGGTTTGTTCCCTTTACTGGTGGCATATCACTTGGTGATGGAAGGTAATCGACAACGCCGTCGAGCACAAGCTGCACACCTCGGTTTTTGAGCGCTGAACCCGTGTATACAGGGAACATTTTGTTCGCACACACTGCTTTTCGAATCATCGCTTTAAGCTCAGGGATTGTTGGCTCCTTTCCATCAAGATACGCCGCCATAACTGTATCATCTGTCTCTACGACTCGCTCAACGAGCTCCGCGCGGTACTTCTCAACATCTGCCTTCATGTCTTCAGGGATGTCGTCGTGTGCCACAACTTCCTTGCCCATTTCTCCTTCAAAACTGTAGCGCTTACGAGTGAGTAGATCTACAACACCGTCAAATTTATCTTCAGCACCAATCGGGAGCTGCATGCGGACAGCCTTTTTTGAAAGTCTATCGAGAATTGATTGGTATGAGCGTTCAAATGAAGCGCCTGTTCTGTCGAGCTTGTTGATGAAACAGAGTCGTGGGACCTGTGCCTCTTCTGCATATCGCCAGTTTGTCTCTGACTGTGGCTCTACCCCAGCCACACCATCAAATACGGTGACCGCACCATCCAATACACGCATTGAGCGCTTCACTTCTACAGTGAAGTCAATGTGTCCTGGGGTGTCGATGATGTTGAACTGATGTCGCGCTTCGAGATCCTTACCATTTCCGGCATAGGTAGGAATCCATGAGCATGAAACTGCAGCGGCAGTGATGGTGATACCTCGTTCTCGTTCCTGTTCCATCCAGTCAGTCACCGTTGCACCATCGTGCACTTCACCAATCTTATGTGACATTCCAGTGTAAAAGAGGATACGCTCGGTTGTTGTGGTCTTACCAGCATCAATGTGAGCGATGATTCCGAAGTTTCGGAGTCGAGCGAGTGGGTACGTACGTGCCATATAAATATATATACTTAAATAAAAAAGCGCCGGAAGCGCTCAGGAAGCGTACTAGAAAAAGGCAAAATTGCAAGGTGAGGACTATTCTATGGCCTCAAACAAATCACTTGTATCTGAAGCTGACTCAAGCAAGACTTTTGATGTAAATGGGAACAATTCTTCAAATGTAGGGGCGCTTCGTACATCAATACCCTTCGCAAGCAGACATACACTATAGAGTGTGCGAGCTTGCATGACCTTGTCAGGTGATATTTCATGAGCAAGAACTTGGGTAAATCTACCCCCAAAGAGGGCACGCTCGGCGTCGAGGTAGCAGCTTGTCCCGCTATTTGATTTGCCGAAAACTGCTGCGGCAGCGACAGAAAAACCAAGTAAGACTCCCAAACATGCAAGTGCAAACCACTTATTTCTCGCAATAGCGACCTCAAACGCTTTCATGTTGTCGTGAAGTATTTTCATGATTATTCCCAATCTCCCCACTCAGTATCGCTATATCCACCACCATACGCATCATCTGACTCAGTCGGGTATGGGAACATATCCTCAAAAAGTGGTATTGCCGTAGGCCGTACCCCTTGTACGAGTAGGCAGGTATTGAACTGTGCCTTCGCTGCACGCCATGAGGTAACGTTGTATCCATTACTATGAATAACAGAGACCGCAATATCATGGCATTTCAACGCGCGCTCAGTATAGATGGTTCGTGATGCTTGGTAATTCACATACGCAACTGCGACAAAGAGAAGCGCGACGCACGTGAGAGAGAACCATTTATTTCGTATAATTGCTTGTTCTACAGTACGAAAGTGCACGTGTGCTGACATAAGCGTAGTGTACACCGAGGCAGTGCAACTCCTACACCGTGGTGTTGATATCTATTCCTCTGATTCGTATGAATCAAACTCTGTATCGTCGAAGAATGCTTCTGTATCAAATTCAAATGGTACGTATTCATAGTCTGCCGGACCAGCATTGTATATCTCTTCGTAGCTTGGCACCGACTGAACATCAATCCCCTGTTCAGCAACACATCGGTAATACCCACGTCTCACTGAGTAGAGATAGTCCATCGTCTCACCTTCTTCAGCCATTGATGCGATGGCCATGTCAGTTGCACGAAGGCAGTAAGACATTTTGCCTGTATGGAGATTGTAGAGGTACATAGGCATTGCTACGATAAGTGCTGTTGCGGTGAGCGCAGTAACAATGAGCTTATTGCGGATAATAAACTGCTCAAACTGGTTTATATGTGAGTGTAGTGACATATGAATATCATACGCCATGTTGCACACTCTGCTCTGTGACCTGTGGACAAGCTATATTCTATCTTTGTGTTTCGAAAAAAAGATATTTTTCCGAGCGACGCCGACGCGAACGAGCGCCTTTGTGACATACGCTACAAAGAGTTTCTCATTCTTGAATGTTTTCACTTTCCCTCCTTCAAGCACTGCCCAGCGTTTGACGGTAGTCAGAATATCGAGCTTATTTATCACAATATGTGTTATACCATTGATACGCGCGGCACGGGTAAGCATATCGATGTTCATCCAATTGCACTGACGAGGGCGCCCCGTTGTTGCACCAAATTCCTCTCCTGCTTCACGTATCTTTTGGAATACAGAATCAGTCCCTTCAAATGGTTTACTCCCCACATACGTTTCGTAGGCCTTACATATACCCCATACAGATCGAACTGCATTGGGTGGAAATCCGTTCAGAAGTGCCCCCGCAGTTATACAACTACTTGAGGTTACATACGGGTAATCACCCCAATCAATATCCAACCCAAACCCCTGCGCACCCTCACAGAGTATGACGGGTTTTTTCTTTGCACGATGGAACAGCTCGTACAAATCAATGCAATAGGGCGCAAGCTCCTTCACTGATTCTGCGCGTGTCCCGGTGCGGGCATACTTATCTCGATACGCAGGACCTATCCCTTGTTTGGTCGTGCCAATACTGCTTTCACGAACCTCTTCTTCAATATGTCGCGGGAGTACTACATGTGCATTCTTAGCCACAAACAGCTTTCCTCGTACACGAACACCACCAGATTCAAGCTCTCGTATTTCATGCATGAGTTTTTCTACATGTACAACACAACCTGAACCGATAATAGACGGGACGCCCCAGAAGACGCCGACGGGCACTTGATGAGTTACAAATTTTTTTCCTTTATGATATATCGTGTGCCCTGCATTTCCTCCACCGTTATAACGAAGTACATGCGTATATGAGTTTTTCTTAGCTAAGATATGGGAAACCTTACCCTTTCCACAATCTCCGTATTGGAGGTCAACGATGATATCGAGTGTCTGATGAGCTTTCATATATTAGGTACTATACTAGTAATTACAAACGACGGACTCGTGCAACTGAGCGGGCAATTCGCGGCGCAATACCAATATAAGTCTCTGGAGTGAGGGTACTGAGCTTTTTTTCAACCTTTTCCCCGAGTGCAAGTTTCAGTATGAAATTCTTAAAGTCATTGAGTGTTACCGTACTTCCACGAGTCATCTCTTTCAGCTGTTCGTACGGTACGGGTATACCTTGCGCGCGAAGGACAGTCTGAATACCTTCTGCGAGCACCTCAGGATGTTTCAATAAGTCTGCATGTATGACTGCCTGATGAGGTGTAATGCGACCTAACCCCTTACTCGCAGAACGATACGCAAGGAGCGTGTGTCCAAACGAAACACCGAAAGTCCGCTCGACAGTTGAATCAGAGAGGTCCCTTTGGAGCCGAGATACGGGCAACTTCCGCATGTACATTTCAAAAAGTGCGTTTGCGCTCGCTATGTTTCCTTCAGCGTTCTCAAAATCTATCGGGTTAACCTTGTGTGGCATCGTTGAAGAACCAACTTCTCCCTTTTTTGCAACAAGCTTCACGTAATCGTCACTGCAGTATCTCCAAAAATCTTGCACACAATCAAGCAATACAGTATTTGCCCGATGCAATATCGACGAGAGTTCAGCGTATGTATCGTGCGACTCAATCTGAGTGGTGACTAATGACACCCGCACCGAAACCCCAGACACAGACGCCAATGTTTTAGCAAACTGTGCAGACCATTTCACCCAATCGACAGAAGGAAACGCGAGAACAAGTGCATTGTAATTCCCTGTTGCTCCATTCAACTTCAGCGCCGGGATGTATGAGCCCATCATATCAAGACACGCATCAAATCGTGCAACAAATACGGCGCACTCTTTTCCAAAAGTTGTTGGACTTGCACTTTGTCCGTGTGTACGCGCAAGCATGGGAAGCGTTGCGTATGCATGAGCTGATTCGGCAAGCGCATTTCGAATATCAAGAAGTGCGGGCATCATAACTTCATGGAGCGCACCTCCAAGCATAAGCGCATAAGCGCATGCATTAACATCAGAGGAAGTAAGACCGAAATGTACCCACTCAAGCAATCGTTCTGCTGAAGTACCTTTCAACTTATCCTTCAAAAAATACTCGACTGACTTCACATCGTGGCGAGTGGTCGCTTCATACGCTTTTATTGCTGCGAAATCGCTATCTGAAAAATGTGCGTATATTGATCGAACCAATTTTTTTTCCTGTACTGAACACTGAGAAACAGCGACTCCTTTTGTTGCTGCAAGCGCAATAACATACTCACACTCAACAAGCACTCGAAACTTCATGAGCGCATACTCTGTGAGGTAGGGTGTGAGTGCGAGCGTTTGTTCTTTATACCGAGTATCGAGTGGCGACAAGCCGTATGAACTCATAGGAGTGCAGTATATCGTGCACATGTAAAAATATGAAACAACAGACCATGGAAATGCCCGCACGCAAAACGCGACCAGAGTGGTCGCGTTTTGTAGTCGTCTCTACAGTGTGGATTTACCACGCAAAGTGAGCAAATGCTTTGTTTGCCTCTGCCATCTTGTGAGTGTTATCGCGTTTAGCGATTGCATCTCCCTGTCCTTCAGCGGCAAGTTTGATTTCTTCAGCAAGCTTAATATGCATTGGTTTACCTTTTTTTGATGCTGCAGCCGCCTTTATCCAGCGGAGTGCAAGTGAGAGTCGGCGTGCGGCACGAACTTCTGTCGGTACTTGGTAGTTAGCACCTCCCACGCGTCGTGAGCGCACTTCCATAGTTGGACCAACATTTTGAATTGCTGTTTCGAGCAATACTGCTGGCTCCTTTTCTCCACCCTCTTTAAGAACTTCAAGAGCGCCGTAGACAACACGTCGTGCAGTGTTCTTCTTACCTTGCTCCATAATACAGTTAATAAGGCGCGTGACGTTATCTGTTCCGTACACCGGATCCTTAAATACGTTATTGACTCGTTTGACTGGTCTTCGCATAGTAGTTTCTTATAGTAAGTAAGGATTACGCCTTAGCTGCCTTTGGGCGCTTCGCACCGTATCGTGATCGTCCACGGCGTCGCTTATCAAGACCTGCCGCGTCGAGTCGACCTCGAACAATGGTGTAGCGGACTCCGATATCCTTTACACGTCCACCACGGAGCATAACAACTGAGTGTTCCTGAAGGTTGTGACCTTCTCCTGGAATATACGCAGTTACTTCGAGACCGTTTGTGAGGCGAACACGTGCAATCTTTCGAATCGCTGAGTTCGGCTTACGTGGAGTCTTTGTGGTGACTTTTGTACACACACCACGCTTAAATGGTGATGGGAACATTGTTGGGCGGTTTTTTAATGTGTTAAACCCTCGCTTAAGCGCGTTGGTCTTACTCTTGTTGCCTCGGTCTTTGCGACCTTTGCGTACCAATTGGTTGATTGTTGCCATAGTGGTTTTATAAAAATAATACAATGCATGCCGCGCAGACGCGTGGCTGGTGAAGAGGAATCGTTGTCCTCTATTACTTTACTGCATTGTGCCCGAGAGACGACAAAGTTTCTGGGTTGGGGGTACTGTGCCACAAAGCGCACCAAAAGGCAACTTACGATGCGACCTGAAGGTTTTGTGAGTTACCTTGCTCCATCCTAAGTGCCACTTCCTCTGAAACAAGCCGTTTATGCTCAGCGATACCATCTTGTACGGCACGCGCAACAACTTCCTCAATATGCGGAACATACTTACGTATGATTGCTTGCATGTCTGCATCACGACCTTGCTCTGTGAGCGCATCAAGTGTCTCATACTCTGACTCAGGAATAGAGCGCATCACCTCGTAGGTAGCCCGCTCGAGCAACACCTCACCGAGCGCCTCAACTATCTGATCTTGCTCTTGCGGTGTAAGGTGACCTATAGAGAGCTCCTCGATAATTCGCGCATGTATGTCTTGCGGATTCATGAGGCTCTGATTCATCAGTACATTTTATATGAAAAAACAGTCGCACCGGACTGTTTTCCCCACTGATTATCGCTGCTCCTTCACCAGAGCTTTAAACTCTTCGATTCCTATTTTAATGGCTTCATCCATGATTTCTGCGGCACGAGGAACATGCTTTTGAATATACGCGTTGACCGCTTCTAATTCTCCTGACTCCAAGAGTCCATCTACTTTTTTAATTCCATCTTCGGGAAGCTGGGAAAGGATAAGCGCAGTTGCTTGTTGCATGCAGCCATCAATAAAACCAGAAATAATTTCCAACTGCTCATCCTCAGGAAGATTTTGTATACCCAATTGCTCAATAAGCTCTTTTTGAGCTATGTGAGGTTCAATAAGTTTTTTGTGTGTTGTGTGCATATACTATTAATTACCGTGCTAAACGAACATAGAGTCGAGGGTTGTTTGTAATAATTGATTCGCGCATCGCGGTGAGCGTGCTCCGAACATTCGAGTTTTGCGCTCGCTCAATCATAACATCAATCATCATTCTGCTTCGTCCATTTATACAAGTCTGCTGTTTCAATACATTGTAATCAAGCCATGTTCCCTGCGCACGACTGGTATTAATAAATGTTCTATACAGATCAGGATCGCTACAAAGTGTTCGCTGGAACAGCGTCCACACCTGCTCGCGGGTCTGTCTTCCACCAGGAATTGAATCCATGTTTCCTAAAAGGTAAGTCAAACCACCCTTTGGTGAACTTACACGCATTGTGTCAGCAAAAGAGTTTATGTACCAATGTGCACGAGTACCCCCAATAGTGAAGTCACATGGCACATACCCAGGACGTGGAGTACCACAGTAGACATCAACATACACTGACTGACTTCGCGGCACTACCCACCTCCCGTATGCATCTCGAACAAGGCCTCCACCTCGTGGAGTATCAGGGATTGGCTGACCGCTGCGTAGCGCCGGCGGTATCGGCTGTCCAGATCGTGTTGGTGGTGGAATAAGTCCTGTCCGCGCTCCTGTTGGAGGACGATTCCCTGGCATAAGCGATTTAATTAAATCCCAGTGGTACCACGCAGTTGCACCTGCAATACCAGCACCAATTGCAAGCGGTACACCAAACTGCACTCGCTTCTCGATTCGTGCTCCACGCTCATGGAGCGCCATAGCATCGGCCATTGCCATCTGGTACGGCGTCGCTTTGAATTCTGAAACGCCAGACGCACGTACAGCATTTTTAGCGCGAATCATTTTACCCTCTTCTCTATCAAAATATTTTTTGTTCTTTCGAAACTGCGAAAGCGCTTTGTAGTACCCCGCAGCATCGCGTGACCTATCCATGAACGAAACGAGTGGCTCGCCATTCGCTCCTATCAATCCATATTTTTTGTCGAGCCATTTTTTTCGCAACAAAGTATTTGTACCAATCGCAACCCCTGCAGTAGCAAGTACTTTCATTCCCATCAACGCAAACCACTTCGCACTCCAGAGCGCCCCCCATCCGATTGTTGCAGCGACACCTGCGCCAATTGCATAACTTGCAGCAACAGCGGCACCAGTTGTCAGCACCGCAAGAGCTCCATAGAGCATCCATCGCTTTGATCGAGAGAGCCCTTTCACATACTCAAGCGCTTTGTCTTTCGAAATCTCACTCTGCTTCATGTCTTTCAACTTACCCATGAGAAGCTTTGTTCCGATTCGTCGTCCCAGCTCATCTTCCCAACCATCAGTGCCCACCACAGAACCTTCAAGTGCTCCCGCAGGAAGTACGTCTGCGCCGACAGCAGGAAGTCGTGGCGCAACAATATCTTTTATGCGCTTCCATTTCTCTACATGATCATTGGTAAGAAAGAAAACCACTGGTCCAGACGCCTCAGCAGAAAATTCATACTTTCCTGTCATTCCTACATGCTTCTTGTGAAATCCTCCGTCTACAACACCATCGGCTTTCTGCGCTGCTGACACCCATGTGTCGAGGAGCGTACGCTGCTCAGGGCTTCCCATGAAGACCTTACCTTCTTCGGTAGCAACAAGCGCCGCTAGAGCAGCATCAAGCCCCACAGGCTTCTCCAAGGTTGCACTCTTTTTTGCCTCAAGTTTTGCCTTCCACGCAATAAGTTGTGCCTTGTTGAGTGTTACACCAGGTATCTCTCCTGAAAAACCTGCGATTGGAGTTCCAGAGATAGTTACCGCATCTGCGGAAACTGCCTTCTGCATGAGCACTTCATACCGTTTGTCTTTTTGCTTATCTTTTCTACCCTTTCCCCCTGCTTTTTCTTGTGCGACATAATACTCAGCAGGAAAGGTATCTACCTCCTGTAGTAATAAGTCGATATACTTTACATGCTTTTTTTTCTTGTCATCAAAAAGGTCAGCTTTATCTACATCTCGTTCAATTGCAGTAAGTCGCTTCTGCACTTGTGCGAGCGCAAGTTTCATCTGCTCTACTTGTTTTTCAGGTGATTCTCCAGACTGTACCTCAGCGCTCAAGAGCAGCTCCTGATCTTCCTTGGTCAAAACAAATGTTCTCTCAACACCTGTCCTATCTTTTGCAGTAAATGTTTTTTTACCAGTTGTTGAATCAGTTGCGATGCTGTATTCACGTTCGCCCCACTTTTTTCCTTCCCCATCCCCGTGCGCAAGGAGTTGCGCAACAAAATCCTTCTCCTTTTGATTTTTATACTTCTGTTTATCTACAAGTACTTTTCTGAGAACTGCAGGTAGAAATTTCTTTTCTTGATCGAGAATAGGCGCACCATCAATCGCTCGTGGATACTTCAAACCTTTGAGCCGTGAATCCCCACTTACATCAGCCACCGCTTTCACAATTGAAGCGCCAGCCCACGCATCCACATGGTTTTCTTTAGTCTCAGGCTGCGCGTCGCGCAATGCAACACATTCACCAACTACATCTTGTATTTCTTTTACAAAGTCGTCAGCAAGCGGCTCCTTTTTAGACAGCGCTTTCATACATCGCTGGACAAAACTTGAAGTCGCAAGAACGCGCAACTGTGCATGCGTGCGTGTATTTGCTTCACTATCTGCTTTACAAAATACTTTCACGTTTTCTTCAACCATTCTGCCGAACCTCTCCATCACCTCACGGTCAATCTCTGCCTCTGCACTCACAATAGTCATGAGCGTATCAAGCTCTTCCTTTGAGAACACAACTTTTTCATCCCCCGCGGTAAGTGTTACAGTCTCTCCTTCTCGTTGCTTTACGATACGAACATTATCTTTGCCTGGTATTTTAATAGAAAAAACTCTTCTATCTTCATCACTTATTATTGCCTGAATCGCAGGGGCGCAATACTTAAAATCAGGCGAAGATTTTGTAAGCGACAATATGCGCTCTTTTAGCTGCGCCAAATTCTGTGGAGCCTCTCCAGTGCGTGGAGTATCGATTGCCATATGATTCATTGTAGCATCACTTTGCACTCCTTGTTTCAGCACATGTTGAACACCAGCTGGAGTTACACCATCACTCAAAAAGCTCTGTCTTTTGTATGCCTCCTCTTGTGCAGCTTGTGCTTCAATATGAAGCGCTGATTCAAACAGTGGTCGCATCCTTCTCTTTATCCACTCTTTCGCTACAAACCCGCGTTCATTTGGCCTCAGTATTGCAGGCATGTGCTTTTCTTGAAGACGCACCATCTCTCTGTGCACCTCGGGTTGAATTGGCGGCGTACGCTCTACTGCAACAAAAAGTTCCTCCGCTGCCCTCAAAGCGCGTGCTTTATCTGGGATTGATTCATTCAAAATAACAACCAGGTCCTTAAATTGTAGACTCCCATTGAGATACGGGAAAAGTTTTTTTGGATCAATGTCTGCAACATCAACCCCATGACTCAGTAGGATATTGTCAATATGATTAATGTTGCGCTTATTCGTGACCGCTTCTATTCGTGTGACCCTTTCAGTTGCCTTTTTCCATCGTTCTATCACTTCCTTCCGCTTATCTTCAGGCACTTCAGCAAAGACGCCGGCTTTTTTATGACGATTCCGCATCTCACGATACTGATGTGGGTTCATAGTGTCCATAACTCAACACTACTAGTGTACACGGTGTTCGCAACTTTGAAACTAGCGAGGAGTGTAGCGGAGTTGATAGAGCTGTTGCCCTGAAGCGTTCACCCGGCCAGGCATCCATGAATGATAACCCCATGGTGCAGTTGAGGTGCATTGTCCAATACATTGCTGATGAAGCCACGCGGGCAAGCGTGCGCGTGGTGTTTCAAACGTATACATCGCGCCTTGTGCATACATACCTCTACCAAGTGAGTGTGCCGGTGTCTGCCTGACTCCTCCTCGGACATCTCCAACCGGAACTCCATCACTTCTGCGAGGTGTGTCGTCAATAGGTACTCCTGAGCGTCGCTGTGTTGGCTCACAATAAAATAGTTTCCAGAGAGCATCAAAGTCCCCGCTGGCGAGTGTTTTTGTAAATTGCCCTCCGGTGCGTACTTCAAGCCCGACGAGTGTACCGGCACCAACTGCGAGCGCATTCCCCGCAAGGTTCCGCAAAAATACTTTCCTATCTATATCTTTCTTAAGTGCTGCCTCGCCCTGAGGTCCGCCATATAGCTTTGCAAAACTGTATGGGTTTGCCTGCGCCCAACGTGAAAGACTCTGAATAACAGCGACTCGAGCTCTATCTTTTGAGTGGTCCTTATCTGGATGCTTATTGTAGTAATATTTTTTCATAAGATGTTGAGCAAGCATTGAACCAGCTATCGCCCCTCCGAGTGCCGCAAGTAGGCTCGGGAAAATAGGGGCACAGAGTGCAAGTGCGATGCCGCTTCCAATAGCAGAGCCAACTCCAGCAACCAGACCACGTATAGTCTTTTCTTTTATGAATGACCAAATGCGTTTACCACGAGTATCCAGCTGCGCATACTTTTCCTCAGTAACCCCAGATGCCTTCTTCAAAAGCGCAAGATGGGTGCTCACATCAAGTTGTGCAGTGTTCTCATTATGATGAGTTCGTTCTTCGTGTGTTGTTTCCTCGTGTGTTTTGTCCTCAGTCTTTTTTGGAGGCTCGATTGCTTTGATGCTGTGCAGCCGTCTCCAGAGACGTGTTGGAACCCCCGCCGCAAGCACAACGAGCATGCCTTTGTGGAGGGTATGTGGTTTCCCAGCAATAAACGCATCGAGCTGTGCCAATATATCGCCTGAGGGGTCAGCTTTTGCGAGATGCTTTTCGAGATGCGCTCGCTCAGAAACACTCAGTGGCTCATTAAGATTTTTTCTCCACTCTGCCCGTGTCGCCGTTGATTCAAATGCTTCTTGAGCTTGACGCGCCTGCTCGTAATGCTCATCTCGCACCTGGACTTTCAAAAGTCCGTTGATTTTTTCAATCACTGGATCCTGATGTGATGCTCGGGCAATATCAGGGGCAATTTTTTTTGTACGAGCATTGGCTACCTCTACGACCGTACGAATACGCTGGTACGCACCGTCTCGCTTATATTTTTTTGCCAATCGCATCTGCACAACGAGCTGGCGTTGGATGCTATCTGAAAGTTCACGCACACGATTGTCTGCGAGTATGTTAAGCGAACCTGCGTGCCATTGCGGCGCCATGCGCATAATCTCTTCGACAGAAAGCCCGATGAGTACGCGCGGAGCCCCTGAAAGCTCTTGGGGCACGCCAGCGCTCTTTCCGTATTTAACAGTGTGCAAGCTCTGGTGTTTTGACGCGATTCCTTTGAGTGAATGCGCCCATTTTGTATCAAGTCCTCCTCGGTGCCCTTCATCGGTTGTATACCCATCTACATCTTGTTGTGTCGTAAAATCGACAACAATAGTTGCTTCTGGCTTGCCTGTCTCATCTTTAAAAACTACAACCAAGTCTGTTTGTCGCTTGAAATCATCAAAATGCGACGGTACCAATACCTCAACATCTCCTTCAAAGATATTTTTTGCAATATCTGCAAACATTGCCTCAAATATATCGGAGATCTTTTTACCTTCGTCGTACTTTTTTTGCTCAGACTCAGAGCCTTGCTGGTTATTCGACTGGAATACCGTCTGTAGACGATCGACTTCTGCTCGATCATTTAGAACTTCTTCTTTCTTGTAGACTGTCTCGCTATTTCTAAATGGATATTTTTTCGCTTGGATGAACTCGTCCCCAATCTTGATACGATGCTTGTCTAAATATTTTCGTGCTGACTCATAGCACTGTTGTATAGCCTGCTCTCGCTCGTGACCACTACCTACACGTGGAGTCCTCTCGGCCATAGTCTTTTACACTCCTGCAATTCCTCGGCTAATTGCAACAACAAGATACTGGAACGGCTTTCCAAAAACGAGTATAAATACGACGAGTGCGCCCATCCCAAGCAGGACATTCTGCTCAAGCATTGCTCGAATGCGCTCATAACGTATCGCGATATCGTGAGGCAAAATTGCACTCGCAATCTTTGACCCATCAAGTGGCGGTATAGGAACAAGATTAAATACTGCCAGAAGTACGTTAGTAGAAACGATTGTCCATAAAACAAAAAGGATATCGGCGTCCCCCATGCCAAGACCAAGACGGATGCACATACCGAAAAAGAGTGCGAGTCCAAGGTTAGTCAGCGGGCCGGCAAGTGCAACAAGCGCTTCACCCCATCTCCCTGGTAAGTTATGCGGATTGTAAGGAACTGGTTTTGCAGCCCCAATCACAATCGGTGAGCCAGCAAAAATCAAAGACGCAGGTATGAGAAGCGACCAAAATGGATCAATGTGTGGAATTGGGTTTAGTGTGAGCCTCCCCGCATAGCGAGCGGTCGGATCCCCAAGTCTGCTTGCCATCCAACCATGAGCAACTTCGTGAAGTATGACCGAGAAGACTAGTACAATGATAAGAACTATAGCGTTTTCAAGCCCCATAGGGGTAGTGTATCTGTAAAACACTGACAATGAAACCCTTATCTCCACTACCCCCACTTTCTGCTCACCTTGATTTTATTGCATGAGTACTATAGTATGCCCCCACTATGTCAAGAATCTGCCAAGTCACGGGCAAAAAGAGTATCGTTGGAGGCGGGTACTCAAACCGCACTCGTGCAACACAATTTAACCCAACTGGTCTTCGCCGACGACAGGTAAACCTCCAGAAGCGACGTGTCTACCTCCCAGAACTTGGAAAGACAGTGAAGGTTGTCGTTTCTACACGTGCTATCAAGACCATGCGAAAAAATGGCGCATACCAGACACTCAAGAAAGCTGGAGTACTCAAGTAAATAAAAGAAAATCCTCCGACTGGAGGATTTTTTAATGGAGTGATTTAGGGAGAGTAGTAATGTCCGGAAGCGGATATGTCTCACTCTTTGGAGCATGCGCTTGTTGCTCTGCCGACGATGCTCCACCCCCTCGCAAGAGAGTTTTTTTAAGCCCAGTCCAGCCACCACTATGGACCATCTCGTGCGAGACAGTATTTGGAGGAGTTTCGCCATAGTATGCATATACTGCAGTTATGAGAGCGTTCTCGAATGGAGAAAAATGTCGGCCTTTTGGAATCGCAAAATATACTCGCACGACCTCGCTCAAAAAATCTTTGAGTCCTTCAGAAGCGTCTGCTGGTACTTCACGCATTATGAGAGTGTGTACGAGAGATCTCCGCATCATTTCTCGAGTGCCCGCTGATGGGTAGAGAGTCACCGCTCGTACAATCGCATCGAAGAGTGTGTCTGTCAGAACATCTTTTTGAATAACTGACACCTGTGCCACTTCCTCTGCAATATCTTTCCACGACCGGAAACCATACTCTTTTCGTTCTAAAATACTAGCGACACTCCACTCACCAATAGTGATTGCTGTATGCACTTCGTGTCGCACCTCTTCAGCATATCCGTCATTACCCAATGCAAAGCGATTGTGATTAAACCCTGCCGTACACAGTGCATCTATAAGTTCAATTCGCTCTCGCTTAATTGACTCGATGAAATAACTGACTTTCTCACCCTCAATTAATTTACGAGATCGCTTCGGGTGAGAACCTTTCCGAATTGGAACTGGTGTCGGTGCTGATGTTTCAATAATGTGCACAGGCTCTTCTGTCTGTGTTGGTTCGACGAACTCTGATTTTTCGTGCGTTGGCAGTTGTTCGGAAGTAGTAATAGTTTCTGGCTCGAGCAGTGGCGCGACTGAAAGTACCTCTGACGAAAGTTCTTCGCTACTTATACCCAGAGGGGCGACGTTATTTTTCTGCGATGCGCGCGCCAAGTACCGTGCTTGCGTTTTGGTTATTTTTTTTTGTACACCATCAGACATCAGCATGAGTATACCATCGAATACTACTCAATCTCTTCAGCGCTTTGTGAAAGCTACACCATCACTTTCAAATGTGACCGAGCCACTGGTGCACGTATCAACATGTGGAATATTGAACTGTGTAAGACGATTGAGTACTTCTGTATGTGGGTGACCGTACGTATTATTGCAACCTCGTGAAATGATAGCGTACTCTGGTTTTACGAAGCCAAGAAATACATCACTCGATGAAGTGTTTGATCCATGGTGACCTAGCTTCAGTAACGAACTTTTGAGCGCTTCTCCGTACCAAGATGCAAGAGCATACTCAATCGCTTGCGATGCATCTCCAGTGAGCATGATTGAAGTATCTTTATATACGAGACGTGCTACAACTGATGAATCATTTGTGTCACCGTCTGGCTTTACTTCTACCGGATATAAAATGTGGAGCATTACATCTGTATCGAGTGCAATAATGTCCCCTGCACGAAGCGCGTGTGCTGGTATCTTGAGAGACTCAAGTGCGCGCTCAAATAGAACCGCATCAGGGGTTTCATGATTCATTGGCGAATAATAGAGGCGTCCAATGGTGTACCGTTCAACGACTGACGCAAGCCCGCCAACATGATCTGCGTCTGGGTGTGTCGCAATAACGACATCAATTCGCTTATCAAAAAGTGGCATATGCTCGCTGAGTCTTCTGAGTACTGTTTCATCTTTTCCTCCATCAATAAGAAGTCGAGTGCCTTGAGGAGTTGTAATAAGGATTGAGTCTCCCTGTCCGACATCGAGAAACACCGCTCTCAATGTGTTACTCGCCCCAGAGTTGTGTGCATACAGAAGCAGGATCATGACTACACTTATAAAAGCTGCACGAATTGCTCGAATGTATCCTGCACTCACGCAGGCGAGTGTAGCATGTAAGTTGCATTTTAAACGAAGCAACCTACACTGGGGCTATGGTATACACCGCACACACATTTACTATTCCTCCATTACAAGGCATCTCGCAAAAGCAGATAGATGTTCACCTTGGTCTCTACCAAGGATATGTGAAACATGTAAATCTACTGCAGGAACAGATTGAAAAGCTCCGTGCGTCAGACCCCCAACAGAATGCATACACAATCGAATGTCTTCGCAGAAGGTTGGGGTGGGAGTTCAACGGCATGCGAATGCACGAGTTTTATTTTCCCCAATTCGAAGGTGGACCAGTTGCCCCATCAGCCGAAAGTCCACTTATGAAACATATCGTTTCATCATTTGGCTCATGGGATGCATTTGTCGATACATACAAAAAAGTATGTATGAGCAGAGGCCCAGGGTGGGCGGTGCTCTCCCTCGATGCACAATCCAAATCACTTCATGTTTCGTGGACCACAGAGCATGAACAAGGCACACTTGCTGACACACGCATACTACTTGCGGGGGATATGTGGGAGCATGCGTTCATGGTTGATTTTGTACCATCAGAAAAGGCTGCGCATATCGAAGCATTTCTTTCAAGCATAAACTGGTCTGTTATTGAGAAACGCTACCACGCGTAGAGACACGGTAGCGATAATGCATATAGAAGAGGCACACGAGACTATACCAGCACACTAAGATAAGCCCGTGAAACGATTGTATCGTAAATGAACTGTATGGGATGTAGGCTGCTATACGAGCGATCATATAAATACCTCGAAGAATGAGTTCTGTTGGTATCGCGACGAGAAGCTGAACACTCGGGAGTATCACTCCTGCAATACTTGTAAGTAACGTCATCACAAGCGCGAGCGGAACCAATGGAACAACACATACGTTCGTAACAAAACTACTGAGAGAAAATGTCCCGAACACATACGCAATCCATGGTGAAACAAGAATTGAGACTGCGAGCGTGCACGAACACACCTCGGCAAGAATAGGATGCATGTATACCTTGCATGCATGCGCAATCGGCTCAGCAATGGTCATGAGTGCAAGTACTGCAAGTACTGATAATTGAAATGAAACATCGTAAAGTACTAGACCGGGTTCATACATAAGCATACATATCAGACTGAAGAAGAGTACATCGAGCCCAGCTGCATTTTTCCCAACCGCACGCGCTATTACAAACAAACCTCCCATCAGACCAGCTCGAAGCGTCGGCGGACTGAAACCGACACCTGCGATTACAAAGAGAAGCACCCCGAGTGAGGCGAGTATGCGCAACCCAAATGAAAGCCTCCCTGTCACAATCCAGACGATTGAAAGTATGAATGCAACATTCGCTCCCGAAAATACAGTGATATGTGAAAGCCCCGTGACACGAAAGAGATCCTCTGTTTCATCATCAAGTACGTCACCTATACCAAACACTATGCCCTTACCCAA
This sequence comes from uncultured Candidatus Saccharibacteria bacterium, assembly GCA_964528735.1. Taxonomy (GTDB): domain Bacteria; phylum Patescibacteriota; class Minisyncoccia; order Phycocordibacterales; family UBA2100; genus CAYNND01. The sequence continues at coordinate 30,482 of CAZGUV010000005.1, forward strand.
ACCTGCATAAGGTTCAGACAACACTGCATTGAGCGAACTCGCGAGCATGTCAGTGCTCCACATACTCATCGCAATCATCGATGAAACACTTCCTGCTTTTTGTACATCCTCCGCGACTACGCGTGCATGCACATGTTGCGTACGCATCATCTCGTCATAAGCCACCTTCCTTCCTGTGTCACTTAGAAACGGGAGAAATGGCTCCCCTCTTCCAGAAAAGGAGATGCTGTCACCATAGGAAAATGCAAACGTCCGAGGTACCTGCACTTTAATAAATGTGTTGCGCACATTTTCAGTCTGGATGTTTGTGAGTTTCACTTCATACGTATCGTATCGCTCTCCAGGATCCACACGAGAAACAACAGTGCCCTGAAATGCGCATGGATACGCACAATCGAGAACTTTGTTTTGTCGTTCCGTATACTGATTGTGTGAGTAGACTATAGACATGACGCCGCATGCGACGCCGAGCAGAACATAAGCGACCTTTCTCCACACAGTGTGCGTATCAGGATTTTGACTTCGTATATATGAAACACCTGCGCAGTACAAAAACAGGATAGCAAGCTCATACCCAAAGAGAATAAAGCAGCTCCCTAGTATTGCACTCATAATACCGCCAAGCACAAAACGCATGCCACATAATAACAAAAGCCCGCACTTCTGTGCGGGCTTTTGTTTGTATGATTTACGCTTTCTTCTTATCGAGCTTATCGAGCCCCAAAAGTTTTACTCCAAAATAAATAACTGCTGCAATAATAATAAAGTCAATGAGTGTTGACGCAAAATTACCGACCATAACTGGACCAATGGTTAGAGACTTAACACCATCAGCAGATCCAAGCGTATACGCAATCGCTGGCATGATGACGTCAGCGACCAACGAACTGACAACTTTACCAACTGCAGTCCCTAAAATTACACCGACCGCGAGGCCAACCACGCCTTGCTCTCGAATAAAGGTGACAAAACCGTCCAATGCTCCTTTTGCTGACTCTGGGTTCATATATCTTTTGTTATAAAGTAATTACTCTACAAGTATACTCTAGCCTCAGCCGCTTTTTCAATCAGTACTAGATATACCTAGGAGTTCTCCTCTTTAACATGATAGGATGACCGCGTGTCTCGTGAATTCATAATCCAAACCCTTATTGAGTTCGGTCCACTGACCGCCTTCTTCTTTGCTTCGTTTATATACGACTTTTACACAGCGGCGAGTGTTCTCGTAGCGAGCACACTCCTTGCACTACTCACCTCACTTGTTCGATACCGCCGATTCGCACTTTTTTCTTTCTTCTCAAGTGTATTTGTGTTGGTGTGCGGAACGGCAACAGTGTATTTTCATGACCCTCGTTGGATTGTCACTGAGTACACGATAAGTAACATGACCTTCGCGTGCGCACTGCTTACAGG
>CAZGUV010000005.1:31904-46498 GCA_964528735.1 uncultured Candidatus Saccharibacteria bacterium
GTGTATGACAAGCCAATCCTGCAGTCTTTGTTCGGACACATGTTTCTTATTACTCACCATGGGTGGATGGTGCTCACTTTTCGTTGGGGTCTCTGCTTCTTTGTCACAGCTCTGACTAATCATATCTGGTGGTGGTATATTCCAGACGAGGAGATGTGGTCTCTGTTTCGGTTTGTCTCTACATTCGCCGTATTTATATTTGGAATGCTGCAATTCACAGTATCTCGCAGAGAGCGGCTCCCTGGAGCCTCGCCATGGGGTTTGGTTGTAAACAAAAAAAGTTAAACGTTTGTGCCTGCGTCCATCGCGTCATTTGCGAGCCGATCAGCATCCGCATTATGCTCTCTGCGCACATGCGTAAACGTAACTTCGGGAAACAATGACGCCAGTTCCTGCACTCGAAGCACGAGTGGTTGCAAGGACGGCTCTTTCACTTTCCAATTGCCCTGCACTTGTTCAACAACAAGCTTGCTATCCAAAAAGAAATCAATACGCTCATTGGTAAGTTTCCTTTCCTTACACTCTTCAAGCGCGCGAATGACTGCCGTGTACTCAGCATAATTATTAGTTTGCACTCCAAGAAACTCAGAAAGCGTAAAAAGTACTTTAGAACCATCTGTCGCGTACACCCCAATACCTGCAGGACCTGGGTTACTTCGTGAACCACCATCGGTGTGAATGCGCACACTCATAGAACTGCTTTCGGAATAAAGTAGCGATAGATATGCGCGTATGCAAGACCAGTCAGTGGTAGTGTGATAAGTAAGCCGAGTCCAAAGAAGAGCATGCCAATAAAGTTCATCGAAAACGCAACGACTGCAAAGAGTGCAATGTTGAGTTTGTGCCCCTCAGTTTTTCTCCAGCTTTCTTTTAGTGCATCAACGGGATTTTTGTCGGTTTCTATAACAATGTAATGAGCAAGCGACCATCCCGCACCAAGCAAGAGACCTGGAATAACCAAGAGCACCAAACCGACACCAACCCCAAGAATATAGAGGATCATCACACCTGCATACCCCCAAAACAACGGGAGCGGATCAAAAATATCGAGAGGTTCTGATTCAACCCCATCGTATACACGAAGATATATAAACATGAGACCAAGCCCGATAATGAACTGCAACCCAAGCTTGAGAACATCAGCAATAATCCGGAGAAATGTTCCCTCGAGTACATGATCAGTCAAAAACGAAGCAATAAACAGCACGAGCGAAGTCCCAATTTGAAGCACTAGGAATAACTGCCAGTTACCGACAAACACATCCCATGCTTTAGAAAATGCATCAACGATTGAGAAAGAATCGTCCCATGGCGATTTGAACTTATGATGGTCACGTCCCGGAGCAACACTCATGGCGAGTACTCTACCGCGCACACACTGATTTGTCTATGTACAGATTTTACTGATACGAAGCTCTATGCTGTTCATTTTAAATGCGTTGCGCTCGAGTGTGCCTATAAGACCAATCGTTGTCTTTGGAATTGGGGTCACCGACAATTCTTCAGGGGCACAGAAGAATTGATACGCTCGAGTCGTTTTCCCATTTTCATGGGAAAGAAGAATTTCGGTATGGTTTTTTTCTTTTCCGAATGCACGCACATGCTCAGTTGTTCCATACACTACCCACAACGGCTTTGGGTTTCCCTCTCCAAACGGGCGGAGTAAATCAAGCTGCGATAAGAAATGCGCATTCATCTCGTGAGATGCAATCTCCTCGTAATAATCTTCCTCAAGCGTGCGTTTTTCGGCATGTGTAGTATAGGAATCGCACAACGCTTGCTCAAGTGTATGCAAGAATGCCTCATTAATTGCGAAACCACCTGCACCGTCATGCCCACCTGAATACAATAGTGCCTCCCCAGCGCCGGCAAGCAATGTCACCACGGAGACACTTCCATCAGTTCTTGCAGAACCTTTTAGTACTCCACTCTGCTCTCTCCCCCACAGACAGACAGGACGCTTGTATGTTTGTACAAGCGCTGTCGCAACAGAACCAAGAAGTGCAGGTTTATAGTCTGATGAACCAAGCACGAGCACCTGAGGAAGCGTGGTCATCTGCCCCACGCGCTTTTTTATTTGTTTCGTGAGCGACGCTGTCGTTGCTTTTCGTTTTGTATTAAGTGCATCTAATGTTTGTGCTAATTCTTGCGCTCGCGATTCATCGGTTGTCGTCAACAGTTCAAACGCCAGATGAGGACTGCTCATCCGTGACGCAGCATTGATACGTGGAGCCAGCCCAAAACCGATATCATCTTCAGTCATTGTCTTTTGTGCGACACGCGCAACTTTACAGAGATGCCGTATACCAGGCCTTTTTGACTTCCTGAGCACCTGAAGCCCAAAATGCACGAGGCATCTGTTTTCACCAACGAGCGGGACCATATCGGCAACCGTCGCAAGTGCTACCATATCAAGCATCCATTTCTCCATTCCAGCTCGTATAGAAGTGCACCGTACATGATTTCGTGCTGCTCCGTACTGAATGACAGCTTGCGCACACTTAAATGCTACACCTGCACCGCAGAGATACGGAAATTCGTATGGAGCTCGGTGCGGATGAATACACGCATATGCAGGAGATGGCTCTGAAAATTCATGGTGATCCGTGACAATGACATCGACACCCAGTGACTGTGCGTGCCGTACTGTTTCTGGGGCAGCAGCCCCCACATCAACAGTCAGTATTAGTGATACACCTCGTTCTTTGAGCACATCAACCGCATGTTTATGAAAACCAAACCCTTCTGCGTCTCTGTCTGGAATGTAATACTCTACATTCGAATAGCCGAGGAGGCGGAATAAATCGTGCATCACTACCGCCGCGGGTATACCATCACAATCAAAATCTGCATAGACTGCAATCCGCTCATCCGAATCAACCGCTGCAAGCACTCGCTCGGCCATACGCTCACTATCAAATAGATTAAGTGCATTGTGACAGTCGCGCGAGTAGTCAGGATTCAGAAAATGCTCGAGATCTGCCCCCTCTATCCCTCGATTTTTAAGGATTGTGTGAATTCGTGGGGATAGGTGTGCTGCAACCATGACTGTATCTTTTGTTTTTTTGAGTATAGCAGTATACTGGGGGCGATGGAAGAATCTATATTTGGACAAATAGTTAGTAAAAAATTGCCGGCTCATATTGTCTACGAGGATGAGACTGTACTCGCATTTTTGGACATAAAACCTATCCACCCAGGACATACTATTGTTATCCCCAAGCAACCTGCTCGAGATATTTTCGATATAAGTAAAGATGATTGGCAACACACTGCTGAAGTCGTTCGGAAACTAGCTACATCTATCAAACACGCAGTTAAAGCTGATGGTATAAATCTCATTATGAATAACGGCACCGCCGCAGGACAGACGGTGTTTTACCCTCATGTTCATATTATTCCTCGTTTTGAAGGAGATGGGATTGCGGTTATGCCTCAGCGAGTATCAAGCTACGAGGAAATGCAGCACACCCAAGAGGACATCATCAAAGCTATCAAGGCTGTGCACTAGCATCTCTAATATGTCGCGGTGCTTGGTATTTTAGGCTTTATATAATTCTTCCACAAAATTGTAGTGGTGCCACTGCGGTACAGTGTTGCTTGAACTGTAAATGTGCCAGGAGTTGCATAGGTGTGAGATAGGGACGCAGCGCATCCAGACGCAGAAGGTGCCTGGGTACCGTCTCCCCAATCAAGTGTGTACTCGCAATTCGTCGTAGCGTTCGATTGCATTTTTTGCACAAGCTCTGCTGGACCAGTGATGGTCACTGTATTCCCTTCACTTCTACCTGTCATCGCACCTATGTATGTTTCAAAATGTGCTGAACAGTACCCACTTGTTGTAGAGGTGCACGCACGCTCAGTGCAACCCGCTACACCCTCTGCAGTTGATCTGCTACACGTATTACACCCATCAAACCACTGACGGCAAGTACTTGGTGGAGTGTATGTCTGTGTACCACGAGCACATTCGCCGTCATAGAGATAAAATGCATTCTCTGCTCTGAGTGAGCACAAGTTACCGAAAGTTTTTTTCTCATTCCAGCAATCTGTCTGTTGACCATTTGAGCATATGCGACGCTCACCGCATACTGGCCTATAGTCCGCAGTGCACACCGAAGCTGAACTCCCCACATTCACCGTAGCGCTTGATGTTGCACTCCCACCTGCCGAATCGTACACCGTAATCCCAACAGTATAGACACCTGAAGTAAGATAACGATGTGAAAAAGTTGCATACTGTGAGAACTTGACTGGTGCCATACTTTGAGACGCTTGCCCATACTCACCCCAGTCAACAGCGTATGTTAACTGTTGCCCTTCCTTGTCACTTGCTTCAATTCTCCAATATCCATCTTGATTTACTTCGAGCTGTGTCGAGCCTGAGAACGCCGTAATTGAAGGAGGATAGTCATTTTTCCCTGTTGCAAAATATTCTCTGCATTGCGCGCGTGACTCGTACCCACTTTGACACGCCATCTTAGTACAAGCGAGTGCTCCACCAACCGCATCGCGAACACATGTATTGCACCCATCAAACCACACACGACATCGAGGATCCGAGGTGGCCGATACTATTTCCTTTTCCTTGACGTTTACGGTCACTGACGCAAGCGGACCGAGCACTCTATCACCCGGCTGTAACTCCATGACGCGATATACTCGCTTTAAAATTGCCTGATAATTACCTGCCTTTGCATATGTGTGCTCAAGTTTTCCTGGAGAGACGCACGCATCGAGAAGTGCGTTGCATGCAATAAACTGTTGGCCGGTTCCATCTCCAAAATCAACCGCATACTGTGCGCGTCCACCTACCATTGCGTAGAATGTTACAGAAAGTGGCGCAGTACCAGTTTCTGGTTGTACAAAAAAGTCACGCTGAGCGGTCTTAGGTCTGCAGACGGTCTGAGTGAGGCACCCGCTACTGTCTCGTAGTCCGGCTATCCGTTCATCGCCTGAGGCGCACTGTACGTCCGGATACACAGGGCATTGTCGTGGGGTTGCTACGCGCTTTCCACACACTTCTGCTATGCGTACTCGCGTCATAGATCCAACAAGTCCGTATGCTGGGAGCCCTTGTTCCTGCTGAAAACGCTGCACATATGATTGCGTCAGCCGACCGAAAAATCCTCCAACGAGTTCATCTTCCTCAAGACTAAAATAGTCGGTAAGAAAAACTTGCAGTTCACTGACCTGACCACGTGTTGCTGCGTCACGTGCACCTCTGCTTAAAGTGAGTGTAAGTTCTGGACAAAACCCCGAAGTGTCTGTTGTGCGTGGTGCTGCAGTGAGCGCAGAAGCTATGAAAGGCGCAGCGCATACAATGAGTAACATGAAAATCGCTTGGCGAAGAGTTGTATTCATGACTCTAGTATACAGGACTCTCGAGAGCACTCAGCACACTCTGAGGATTATTTACAAACACCGGTATACAACTTTGTTGCGTGCGCCTTATCCATAAGACATTGATTTCCGTATGTTTTGAGGTTTTCGTTACAGATTCCATTTGTGCAGACCTTAGTAAGCCCGCACACTGGTTTGTAACTATTATCACACACCAACTCATCCCGCGCGTCTCGAACAAGTACCTTAAGTGTTGCATGTCCAACATCTCCAGCAGCATCCTTCGCGAATGCGGTGATCGTGTAGACACCCCCATCCTTATACCTATGGGTAAACTGCGTTGTTCTAAAAAAACTCGTCGGTGTTGAGTTTGTTGTCCCATCTCCCCAATCGATTGCATACTCCATACGAGTTCGTTCAGGATCAACCGCAAATATCTCGTACGGACGCACTATACCGTTACGTATATTAGTTGGGCCTGAGACCTTTACTACCGGTGGTTTGTTTATGTAGAAACTAGCCTTGCAAACACGAGGCAAGAGCTTGCCGAGGCATGACTTTTTGGGACAGATGAGTGGAGCCCCGACACTCTTGCGTGTACATACTGCGCATCCATCAAACCATTCTTTACAAGTATCTGCTGGGATTGCTGGCTTTGAATCATCGACAAAAACAACAACTTGCATAACTGCGGTGCGTCCTGATACAGCATTTTTTCCTAACTCTTCAGTCTCACCATAATCTCGAAACAGTCTAACTGCATATCTTCCTGGTTCTTTAAAAATATGCTTTGCCTTGAGCGATGTTTTACATGTTCCATCTGCACCACATGCATGTGCACGAGCGGATGTTCCGTCGCCAAAATCAATTAAGAAACTGTTATCTGCACCGTCACCCAAGGTTAGTGTGATTTGTGATGTCAGAGGTGCTACGCCCGTCGCTGGGCGAACCGCAATCGTGTCTCGTATTACCACATCTGCTTCTACTTTACACATTTCAGCAATCTTCTTGCGTGTGGCACTATCGACAACCCCTGATTCCTTAAGCGTCAGACTTGCTTGAAAGAAACGAATTGCATCGAGGGTCTTTTCCCCAAAAATATTTCCTTCATCCCCTGCGATTCCCTGGGTTTTCAGAAATGCGTGCAGATCAGCAACATCAGCGCCTATGTCTCCAAACTCAAGATTGCGCGGTAGTGTTGGGCATTTCGCATATGCAACAGATGTAGCGCAAAAAAAGAGTGCGCTGATCAAGAAAAACTTCCGAATCATCGTAGCAGTATAGCACTTATTGCAGCGCATCAATCCCCGGAAGATGCCCTTCGAGCATAAATTCAAGCATCGCTCCTCCACCTGCCGAAACAAAAGTGAACGCATGCTCTGGATTGAACTCTGGAGTTTCAATCGATGCAACCGTATCGCCACCGCCAATAATTGACTGTGTCTTGGTCTCTGCTATTGCGTGGGCTAGCGATTGTGAGCCAGTTGTGTAGCCCTTTTCATACCATCCAAGCGGTCCATTCCATACGACAAATTGTGCTGTACTTACTTTAGTTTTCAGCATCGCATTAGTGAGTGGTCCTACGTCAACAATACTATCTTCTGCCTGAACGCTTGATAAATCACAAGCGACCGATGTACCGCCACGCGAGACGATTACATCAAGTGGAGCAAGTACATGAGGGTTATCTCGTACATCATCTGGTACTGTCCCATCAGAAACTACAGATGCCCCGACCGCATACCCACGTGCTTTTAATAAATCATTTGCAAGCGCTCCTCCGACAAACACATCAGTATATTTTGAAATCAATGTTCTAATCAGTGGTTCTTTTGTTTCAAATTTTGCTCCACCAACAATTGCTAGAGATGGGTGATGCGGGTTCAGCGCACGGTTGAGATGCTGCATTTCATCTGACAGTGCAATTCCGACACAATGTTGTATTACACTCGGGACACCAGTTATTGAAGCATGAGCACGATGACTATCGGGAAATGCATCTCCCACATAGAGCGTGCCGAGTGACGCGAGTTCGCGCGCATACGTCATATCACCCTTTCCTTCTCGTTCATCCGAGCGAACATTTTCCAAAACCACTACGTCACCGTCATGCATTGCTTTAATTGCAATTCGCGCATCCGTCGCAATCGGCGAGCCACCGACAAAATGAGCTTCGGGAATATCCTCTTGAAGTCGCCTAACAACCGGGAGTAAGGTCTCATCTGGGTCTCTTCCAATGTGGCCCAAAATAACAACGCGAGCGCCTGCATGTTGTAAAAATCGTATACTCGGTAACGCTCGGCGGATTCGCAGATCATCAGTTACCTGCCCCTGCGCATTTAAAGGCACATTAAAGCCACTTCTCAGCAAAACAGTTCTTCCCTGTAATTCCTCCTTCGAATATTCGGTGAGTAATTTCATATTACGAAATTGAAGCAATTAGATCATTCCATTTATCTACATCAACACTTGCTCTCCCCACAAGAAATCCTTGGAGCTCGGGTATTGCATTCAAAAGATGCCGAGCTGACTGCGCATCAACCGCACCCCCATACAAAATTTGAACATTCCGAGCAACCGATGCTCCGTATGACTGAGTGAGTGTTTTGCGGATGGCGAGAATCATGTGATGTATATCACTTTCCTGTGGTGGTTTTGGTGCTCCAATCGCGTACACAGGTTCATACGCAATAATTATCTTGCCCCGCACATGTTGTGGCACCAGTGACATCCCCTCAGTAATCTGAGCAGCCACAAACTTTAAAAACGCACCGTGCGTATCTCGTTCGCGCTCTCCAACACAAAGTATCGGCGTGAGACCTGATGTTTGTGCCATAAATACACGCTTTGCGCTTTCTGCATTTGTTTCACCAAGTGCCCGTCTTTCCGCATGCCCGACAATTGCGTATCGTGCACCAGCTGAATGAGCTTGCGGTGCTGAATAGTCACCAGTATGTGCTCCCTCGTGCTCTGTGTGTACATTTTGCGTTCCAATTTTCAAGATTTTCTTCCTCCCTGCAGCACGAGCTATGTCTGCAATAAATGGTGCGGGTGGGCATAATACGCAAGAAATGTGCTTGCGGTTTTTTACACTTGCTTCAGCTCTGCGCGCGATTGTACGCGCCTCTTCTATAGTGTGAGGGTACATCTTCCAGTTCGCGACAATAAGTACCTTCGTTTGTGCCATGTCTATCAGTGTACCAGTCGTATAGAGCCGTGCTATCCATACTTATACACAGTAGATGCACATCTTGTGAAAACACAAAACTGCTGTAGTCTGCACCCTATGAAGAAGCAAGTGCCGCCGAAAAACTCACGCTCTTTTTGGAATGAAGAGTATAAAACAAACGAACATTTTGCACTCTCTTACAATGTTAGTGAGGAGCTCGAGCACTTTACGCGATACTTAGATAGAAACCATAGCGGTGTCCCTCGTGACCTCCACGTGCTCGATGTTGGGTGTGGGAATGGTAGAAATCTTGCGTGGCTGTCTCGAACGTATGGCTCGACAGGTTCGGGGTTCGATTTTTCCCAAACCGCAATAGATGAAGCGCGGAATCGAGCTGGAAAGTTGCCAATCTCATTTCGCATACAAGATATTAATGAGCAATTTCCAGAACAAGAGAGCACCTATGATTTAGTAATCGATTTTATGGTAAGTCACGTACTTGTCGGCGACGCGCGAACTGCCTACTTTAATGAAGTGCTCCGCGTGCTCAAACCTGGGGGTTGGTTTGTACTTAAAACACTCCTTCGTGATGACGATGACCACGCGAAGCGCCTTATCAGCGAATCTGGAAATTCACACGCTGGAGTCTATACGCACCCGCGTACAGGGGGTATTGAATACGCAGGGAGTGAAGAGGAACTCACGCAAGAAGTCACTCGATTCTTCTTCATTGAGAAAAAGCAAAAGTCTCACGCACATCGCCTGCACGGAAAAGCAAACAAGCGAAGATTCATTGTTTTTTATTTGGTAAAAGAAAAATAACTCACCGTAGCACTCTATACATATAGTATACTGTTGTGATGCGTGTTGATGCTCGTACTGCACACAGAGGTTTTGTCTTCATTGACGCAATCGTTGGTGTCGCTGTTTTCGCAACTATCATGGTGGGCATATACACCGGCTATCAACAACTGAACAAAGCAATACGATTATCTCGCTTACAGATCACTGCCGCAGCACTTGTAAACGAACAGTTTGAGATTGTACGCAACCTCCCGTTTAGCCAAGTCGGTGTTGTTTCGGGCATTCCGAGCGGTGTTATACCTTATACACAGACAATTACTCGCGATAATGTGCCATTTGTAATCACCGCAACAATTCGAGATATTGATGACCCATTCGACGGGACTTTTGGTGGCTCTCCCAATGACACATCTCCTGCAGATATGAAACTTGTTCAGTTTGATATTGAGTGTCCTTCATGCATCCAGTTCACACCGCAATCTTTTGTTGCACACATAGCACCAAAAAATCTAGAGACAACGACGAATAACGGTGCGCTCTTTGTGCGAGTTTTTGATGCGTTGGGTAATCCTATCCAAGACGCGGATGTACTTATCACCAACACAACTGTCGTACCAAATATCACGATAAACGATGTCACGAATGCAAGTGGCATGTTACAGATAGTAAACACTCCACCATCAGTGCAGTCGTACAGTATACAAATCTCAAAATCTGGATATTCGAGTGACGGGACTTTACCAGTAGGCGCACCAAGCAACCCGCAGCCGACAAAACCTCACGCCACTGTTGCGGTCCAACAATTGACTCAAGCTAGTTTTTCTATTGATCGAGTAAGTTCTCTCTCCGTATCAACAAAAAATACAACATGCTCAGGAATACCTTCGGTCGCGTTTTCATTGACCGGTAGTAAAAATATTGGAACAAGCCCTGTTGTAAAAAAATATTCACAATCATTTACAACTGACGGCGCAGGAGCTCGCGCAATTTCAAACCTTGAATGGGACACTTACACTCTTAGTCTCACTGACCCTACCTACGCTCTCGCAGGAACAATATCATCGCTTCCGATTGTCTTAAGCCCCAATACGACACAGGACGTGAAGCTGGTTGTGGCAACAAACACACCTAACTCTTTACTGGTAACCGTAAAAGATGCTTCAACACAACTCCCCGTCTCTGGCGCAGAAGTGACTATTTCACGGCCTGGATTTAGTAGCACGAGCACTACAGGGCGTGGATTTATAACTCAAACGGACTGGAGTGGTGGATCAGGGCAATCTACGTTTAGCAATCAAACAATGTATGCGAGTGGTTCATACGTAGAGACAGGCTCAACTCCTGGGTCAATTACTCTTGCAACACTTGGTTCAGTCTATGTCTCAGACGGCTCTCTGATTTCTTCTACATTCGACACTGGTTCGACCGCAAACTTTCATCAGCTCTTTTGGGAGCCGGCATCTCAACCAGCGCAAACAGGTAGTGAGAGTGTTCGTTTTCAAGTTGCATCAAATAATGACACAACAACGTGGAACTTTGTCGGTCCTGATGGTACTGCCTCAACATACTACACAACACCAGGCACAAATATTTCTACCGTACACAACGGACATAGGTATTTCAGATACAAAGTATACCTATCGACAAGCAACACTGCATATACTCCATCAGTAAGTGATGTTTCGTTTACATTTACGACTGAATGCATCCCACCCGGGCAGGTCTTTTTTTCAGGACTCACGAATGCGAGCCATGATATTTCTGTTACAAAAACTGGATACCAAGATCACGATGACAGCGTTACGACATCGACCTCATGGCGCGAACACACGGTGACACTCTCTCCGTAAAGCAAGTGCACAGGTCGTAACTACACACATCATTAGTGCGGTATGATATGAAAGATGAAACTGCTCGCAACACAACGCGGATTTACTGTGCTGCAGTTAGTTATCTGGATTGGTATTGCAAGTATGGTTGCTGTTGCGGCACTCAATGTACAGCGAAGCGTGTGGTCTTTAAACCGAATTGCTTCAAATAGTATCACCTCACAAGCCGACGCGCGGAAAGCATTTAAAATCATGAGTGCTGAAATTAGATCTCTGTCTCCTTCTAGTCTCGGTGCCTACCCCATTGAAGCTGCAAGTTCGAACTCTATTACTTTTTTTGCCGATATTGATAATGACAACATAAAAGAACGTGTGCGGTATTATGTGAGTGGTACGAATTTACGCAGAGGTATTGTAGAGCCAACTGGCTCACCGCTCACATATAATACTGGTAATGAAGTATCGACAACTCTTGTTCAATACTTGAGTAATGGATCTACACCGTATTTTTCGTATTATGACAGTAGCTACACTGGATCAAGCGCCGCCCTTTCATCTCCCATAAATCTTACTGCGGTCCGACTCGTAAAAATACAACTCATTATCGACAAAAATGCTGCAAGCGCGCCCGTACCTATCACCATGACTACACAGATATCGCTCAGGAATATAAAAGACAATCTATGACACACACTCGTCTTGATCATGGCTCAATTCTCATCCATTGCCTTCTCTTTTCTGCCATTGCAGGGTACATCATCGCTGGACTCGTCACCTCAATACAGGTGCATCTAAAGGCAGGAAGAAATGCGATTATCCGAGAACGAGCTCTCCAGATTGCTGAGTCGGGTAATGAGTACTACCGCTGGCACCTCGCGCACGCTCCAACTGATTTCAAAGACGGCACGAACTCAAGTGGGCCGTATGACCACACTGTAAAAGATAAATTTGATAACCCTGCAGGGACATTTTCGCTTACCATTACCCCTCCGGTAACTGGTTCAACGGTTGTCTCAGTAAAATCAAAAGGAACCATTACAGGACAACCAACACTCGATAGAACAATTACTACACGACTCGCAAAACCATCGATTGCAAAATTTGCAACGGTGACGAACGCACCCGCAATTCGCTTTGGTGAGGGGACGATTATACATGGTCCCGTGCACTCAAACGGAGGTATCCGTTTTGACGGTACAGCGTATAACATTGTTTCAAGTTCATTAACATCGTATGACGACCCTGATCACTCAGGAGGCAGCGAGTATTCGGTGCACACGCACTTAACCACAACTGACCCGCAACCACCAACAGCACTCCCTGCACGAACTGATGTGTTCGCCGCAGGCAGACAGCTCGGTGTTCCGTCTGTCGATTTTTCTGGTATAACCGCTGACCTCGCAACCATGCTCAGCCAGGCACAGTCGTCAGGATTCTACCGAACTTCATCAGGAGCTCTCGGCTACGAATTAGTACTTAAGACCAACGATACGTTTGACCTATACCGAGTAAACAGCACAACAAGTATCCCGAGTGGATGCACAAATACGCAAAGCGAGACCGGATGGGGCACGTGGGGGGTAAACACGCGCACACTGCTCGGAACATATTCATTCCCAAGCAATGGTCTTCTATTTTTTGAAGATCATGTGTACGTACGCGGGCAAATAAATACTGCAAAAATTATGATAATCGCAGCGCGCCTCCCGGATAGTGAATCGACTCGGAGAAATATATCTATCACAAACGACATTTTATATACAAACTATGACGGACAGGATGTGATAGGACTCATCGCACAGAACAACGTCAATATTGGCATGGCGAGTGAGGATGACCTCCGCATAGATGCCGCACTCATCGCACAACAAGGTCGCGTCGGAAGATATTACTACCCTAGTCCAAGTGGTGGCTCAAACCGATGCAGCCCATACCATGAGCGTGCAACACTCACCCTATGGGGAATGATTGCTACAAATGGCCGATATGGCTTTGCGTGGACCGATGGTAACGGATATGACACCCGTACAATTTCATACGATGGGAGCCTCTTGTACAACCCACCTCCGAGCACACCCCTTACATCAGACCAGTATTTCCCACTCTCATGGGAAGAGATTGAGTAAGCACCTATACACTTTGTGTAATGCCGTAAATTGGACTGATAATCGCAACGGCGAAAACACCAACCCCTCCTCCTATGAACAGCATCAGGAGTGGCTCGATTATTGTTGACATATTTTTTGTCTTTTGTTCGACTTCATCTTCGTAGAATGAAGCAATCTTTTGGAGCATCTCAGCAATTGAGCCAGTTTCTTCACCTACAGAAATCATTTCTCCAAAGAGCATCGGAAAGATTGATTCTTTAGACGTAAAGGTGCTCGAGAGTGGTTGTCCTTTCGTAACTGCATCCTCAGCCTTTGCAATATCTGCTCGAAAGTATGTATTCTGTACGACTTCTTTTGTGATAGAAAGTGAACGTATAATATCAACGCCTGCCGCAGAAAGTGACGCGAGTGTTCGAGCTGCACGGGCAGTATTCACCTCTTTAACCATAGGGCCTATGATTGGAAAATAGAGGAATATAAAGTCGGATGCGCGCTTTCCACGCTCTGTATTAAACATAAAATAGACGCAAACAATAAACCCAGCGACTCCCGCGATAACATAAAAAGTATTATTGACGAGCGCATCACTGATGGCGAGAAGTACTTTTGTCATTGCAGGCAATTGTGCGCCTGCTTCGTCAAATGTTTTCTTCAAGCTCGGTACAACTTGTGTCATCATCATATATGCAACACCTACCATCGCGATAAGCACAACCGATGGGTACATAAGTGCACCGCGCACTTGTTTTTTTATCTTATAGGTTCTGTCCATCTGCTCTGCAATATTCTGAAGTGCAGATGCAAGATTACCGCTCTCTTCACCCGCCTTTGTCATCGCAATAAATAACGCAGAAAATACTTTGGGAAATTTCATCAATGCGTCGTGGAAGGTAGAACCTTTCCGCACCTCATCTCCGACAACTGACAAAATGCTTTTTAGCTTATCGTTACCTGTCTGACGTTCTGAGATTGAGAGCGCTCGGGACAGAGGAAGCCCTGCAGTCAACATTGATGCAAGTGTCCGCGCAAAAATAACTTTCTCATAGGGACCAACAGTTGAAATGACACTCGACCATTTTTTGAATTTTGTCTGCCACGTATCACCTGGGGCACTGATTGATATGATCTTCCCTCCCTCCTCACGCACTTTTTGATAAACGGAGAAACGATCTGGCACATCAAGTGTCGCGCTGTATCGCGCACCATCCTTTTCGGCAACGTACGAGAACTCAACCATGCACTGAGTATACGCTATTTTTTGTCGACGAATGTAGCCTATGCACAACACTTACTCACTAATGACGCGTAGCACCTCTTCGAGTGTCGTGATGCCTGCAGCTG
>CAZGUV010000005.1:46508-58546 GCA_964528735.1 uncultured Candidatus Saccharibacteria bacterium
CCTCAATGATTGATTTGCGTCCTGCGTAGCCTGTCTCATTTTCTGGAGATTTTATGGCAAGACCGAATGGAATATCTTTCATTGCCATCTCTTGCGGTATAATTTTTTCTTCCTTAAGCGTTCTGAGCACGAGACCCAAATTTGCCTGCTTCTCAAGCGACGCAATAGTTGTGAGAGGAACGGTCTTACTATCATGCACCTTATACAGCTGGCGAACGAGACGCTGCGCAATAATCACCTGAATGGTCGACACAAGCAAAAATGGCTCAATACCCATATCAATCATACGTGGTATTGCTCCTGCTGCTGAGTTTGTGTGAAGTGTCGCAAGCACAAGGTGTCCAGTGAGTGCAGCGTTTATTGCAAGACTTGCTGTTTCCTTGTCTCGAATCTCTCCGACCATAATAATATCAGGGTCTTGTCGCATCAATGTCCGGAGACCTGCAGAAAATGTAAGACCAATTTCAGGACGTACCTGTGTCTGATTTATCCGTGCCATTTGGTATTCGACTGGATCTTCAATTGTTGAGATATTCACATCTGTCGTATTGAGAATGTCCAAAATTGTATACAGAGTTGTCGTCTTTCCAGAACCTGTCGGCCCGGTAATCAAGATAATACCGGTGCTTTTTCGAAGAGCGCTGTGAACACGCTCCAAAGAAACCCCGTGAAAGCCGAGGCTTTCCAATGAGAATCCTCCCCCGCCCTCTCTGAGAAGACGCATCACTATTTTTTCGCCATAATGAGTTGGAAGGGTTGAAACACGGAATGCAACTTTTTCGCCACCAGTGTCAATCTTAAAACGTCCGTCTTGAGGAAGACGCTTTTCGTCGAGGCGCATGTTTGAAAGTACTTTGACTCGTGCAACAACAGAAGGACCGGTTGCCTTGGGCAGAGTCATTGCATCATGCAACAAACCATCAATACGATAACGAACCAGGAGCATTTCCTCATGGTGTTCAATGTGAATATCAGATGCGCCTTGTGAGACTGCGTGTTTGAGGAGAGCGTCCACAACCTTGACCGCTGGAATCTGGTCAGCAAGCGCACGTGCAGCATCTTCTTCTGACATGCCGTCAGTTGTAGTATCCGTACCAATATTTTGCGCCTCCTTATCAATCAAATCTCCAAGATCCGCCTTAAGTGAGCGCTGATAGAGCTTTAGCGCAGACTTAATTGAAGCCATGTCTGTTAATCGAGTCACGATCTTAAAACCGGTTTTCTTTTTTATGAAGTCGATTGAACGAAGATCTTCAGCATCGAGCATTGCAACTGTTAGTTCTTCGTCATTCTGTTCGTATGCAACAACATTGTTGTGCCGAGCGACTGGCTCAGGGATAAGCGCAAGGATTTCGTAAGGTATTTTTTTCTCGACAAGAGATACGAACGGTATTCCCGTAATATGTGAGTATGCTTTTCGTAAATCGGTATCTTTAACCTCACCGTGCTCAACAAGCACATCACCTATATCTTTTGCTTTGAGCTTTGCTTCTTCGAGGAGCTGATCAAATGTCTCCTTCTTGACCAAAGAGCTTTCAGCAAGAAATGATTTGAGAGCATCCTCTGCGATATGCATACAGATAGTATACCAAAGAATGTCACTCCTCTGTGTATAAAATTGATTATGGTAATGTTACTGGATGACACGCCTCGCAGGCATCACCTTCATCAAGACACTGCTGTCAGTGTGTATGTTTGGCCTGTATCTTTTGGCACTCATCATGCTTACATACATATGGAATATACCTTTTCGATATGATGTACTTTTCGTTGCTGCTGTCGGGATGCAGATTGTGCTCATTGCCCGCAAGCTCGAACACCGAGAAGAGGTCTATGCGATCACCCTCTTCCACTTACTTGGTACATGTATGGAATTATTTAAGACGAGTGTCGGATCATGGTCATACAGTGACGTTGGTTTCTTTTCTATTGGGGCAGTTCCATTGTTTGCTGGATTTATGTATGCATCGGTGGGGTCAGCAATTGCGCGTGGTATACGTCTTTTCCGTGTACATTTCACAAATCTCCCTGGAACGGCTTCCTTGCTCCTTCTCGGTGGGCTTATATACATGAACTTTTTTACTCATCACTACATGTACGACATCCGTTATATCTTGCTCGCATACGCAGGAGTATTACTGTATAAAACTCATGCCCATATCACCGTTGGGGCACGAGTGTTTCGTGTACACTTTCTTGCCGTTGCTCTGTGTATTGCTACCTGCATTTGGATTGCAGAGAATGTCGCAACATACGCACACATTTGGCGCTATCCGCACCAGATACTCGCATGGAGACCGGTGCATTTAGAGAAAATCACCTCTTGGTTTCTGTTGATGCTCGTGAGTTTCACTCTCGTTATCTCAGTTCGAAAGCACCCTCATTCATTGTGACGATGCTCACGTAGTAAATCATGCACCGTCTTAGCACTCTTGCTTCCCGGGAAAGGTATCATCGGCGCTGTATGAAAATTTGTTTTGATTGCCAATCCATGCGCAGAGTTTCCAATACCAATAAGTATCGGGAAATTTTTTGTCTTTCTCCAGCGATTGTATCTTTTTTCGTATGATACATCAGAGTCTTCCGAGGCGCGCTCTGGCTCAGGGTAGAGATATTTTAGTAACCGTCTGAATAATCGAACACACTTTTCACACATACACGGTGTACCTTCGGGCAAAGTATCTATTGATATGGATCTCGGTAGCACGACCTCATCATCTCCAGAGTTTGGATGTCGAGCGATGAGCGCAAGCGACTGAATTTTTGGAAAGGGTTCTCGACGAGCATCATATACTCGCTTCAGACGCACCAAATCTTCTGCAAGCACTCGCTCTGCATGATGCCCTGCGGTATTTTCTGCCACAAATATAGTTGAGACACCTTTGAGCTTAAGTGCGACCGCGACGTGCAATTTTTCGTTTCTTCTCTCTCCATGGGCCGGATGTCTTACGCTCATCGTCTCAAGAGTTGAGCGAGCTCGAAGATATGTCATCTGATGTCGCCTTCTTAGTGTTTCAACGGGGCGAATGTGGATTTTGACATGTGGTTTCTCAAGCACTGGGGCTTGCCGTACATTAGATGCTAAACGCTCATCCATAGAGCATCTATTGTACACAGAAACTTCTGCTTGCGATGCCCATAACCACATGCTACTATATGACTACTGTATGGTCCCGCTGGGGGCCGTTTTTATTGGTTAATTGAGAACAGTATGGCATTACTTGATATAAAATCGCTAAACATAGCCCTTGATGAACTCGAGAGCGAGCGTGGTATACCCCGCGCTAAAGTCATCGAAGCTATCGAAACAGCTCTTGGTGCAGCGTATAAAAAAGAGTACGGAGAGAAGGGGCAAATTGTACGTTCTCATTTCAACCCGCAATCAGGAGATGTAGAATTTTATCAAGTCAAAATTGTTGTCGACTCTACTCTTGTTCGTATGGAGGAAGAGCCTGTCGATGAAAACGATGACCGAACAAAATTCAACGACGAGCACCATATTCTTATCGAAAACGCGCGTCTTATGAAACGAGGCGTCCAGCTCGATGAAGAAATCACGTTCCCACTTGAAACGCGAGAAGACTTTGGTCGTATTGCTGCACAAACTGCGAAGCAAGTAATCATCCAAAAGATCCGCGAGGCAGAACGTTCATCAATTATTACAGAGTACGGAGAGCGACAGGGTGAGATTGTTACTGGTCACGTCCAAAGATTTGAACGTGGTTCACTCTATGTAGACCTCGGTCGCGCTACTGCGGTGATGCCGTACGAAGACCAGATTCCAGGAGAGCGCTACCGACAAGGCGAGCGTGTCCGTGCACTTCTTGTGCATGTTGATGAGAACGCACGAGGTTCATTCTTGAAACTATCTCGTTCTGCACCACAATTTTTGACTGCACTCTTTGCAACAGAAGTCCCGGAGCTAAAAAACGAACTCGTGACAGTAAAGGCTGTTGCGCGCGAAGCAGGTTCACGTTCAAAAATTGCAGTCTACGCAAGTGATTCGCATATTGACCCAGTTGGAGCATTGGTAGGACAGCGTGGTGTCCGTGTTTCAACGGTTATGAGTGAACTTGGAGGTGAAAAAATTGATGTGATTGAGTGGTCAGAAGACCCTGCACTCTTTATTGAAGATGCGCTTTCACCAGCCCAAGTGCTCTCAGTAGAACTCGATGAAGAAAACCGAACTGCATCGGTTACTGTTTCGGAGGACCAACAATCACTCGCAATTGGACGAGGTGGACAAAACGTTCGACTTGCAGTGAAGCTTACCGGCTGGAAGATTGATATCCACTCTGTTGGCGGCTCACCTGAAGAGAATGAGGGCGAAACTGATGTAGAATCAGGGGATGAGCCAGAAGCTAAATAAGTCGTATGCATAAAGTCTTTGGGCACAAAGCGCCTGACACAGATGCAACATGCTCTGCACTTGTGTGGGCGTGGTACTTACAAACCCATACCACATACAAAGCTCAACCCTATGTGCTCGGTACGCTCAATAACGAGACGCTTTTTGTCTTGAAATACTGGAATGTGCAACAGCCTGAAATTCTTGAGAGTATTTCTTCAGATGACACAGTCTCCATCGTTGATACGAACAACCCACAAGAGCTCTTTGAAAATGTCACCGACGCAACGATTGTTCACATTGTTGACCACCACAAACTTGTCGGTGGATTGTCGACAAAAAAGCCTGTTGAGGTCGTTATGCGCCCACTCGCATCTACAGTGAGCGTTATCCATGACTACATACGCGAACACGCAGCAACAATGCCGCGCGAAATGAAAGGGCTTGTACTTTCTGGGATTATATCTGACACGCTCGCATTCCGAAGCCCAACAACCACACCTCATGATAAAGCGCTCGCAGAGGCACTCGCATCAGAACTATCGGTGTCTATCGACGAATACGCGCAGAAGATGTTTGAGGCAAAGTCAGATATCAGCGATTTCTCTGACGACGCACTTATCAAGCTCGATAGTAAAAAATTTGCGGTTGGATCGATTAACTGTCGTGTCTCTGTTCTTGAAACTGCTGCGCCACAACTGGTACTCAAGCGCAAAGATGCCCTTATTACCGCAATGCAAAATCTCACCAGCGAGGAGAGTGACGTCGATGAGGTGATTCTTTTTGTTGTCGATATTCTGAACGAGTCTGCGACAGTTATCATCCAGAACGATCGCGTGCGAACTATTGTTGAGAAGTCATTTGGCGTTGCAACAAAAGGAGACACTCATATACTCCCCGGGATTGTCTCACGTAAGGCACAAATTGTCCCTGTACTCACCATATAAGGTGTGCGCAACATATTTGCGCTTTCTTTGGACCTCAGTACACTGAGATAGAAGCATTTAGTATCTAAATACACATTTATGGCAGATGAAATGACACAACCGAGCACCCCAACACCGACCCCTAAGTATGGCGTCATGATTGGTGCAGGTATTGTTCTTGTTGTACTTATTCTCGGTGGTCTATTCATATGGGGTAAATCAGTCACCCCACAACAAGAATTGGATGTTGAAGACGCAGCACCAACTTTTGAGGTTACTACTTCTCACGTAGAAGAGCCGAACCTCGAGTTTGATGAGCTTCCAGAAGTCCCAGAAGATGCCCCTATCATCGAAGAGCTCGAAGAAGATACATTCCAGTAACACAAAATGGCGCCCACGGGGCGCCATTTTTTGCTCATTACCACTACATCTGATAGAGTGCTGCGATGTCTACGTTTTCAAAAAAACAAAAAGAAGGTTCTATTGTAGTTCTTGATGGCACATTTAGTGCAGAGGAAGTTGCTCCGTACATTGTAAGAGCAAAACAAAACCTAAAAAAGCGAGTTGCGATTGATGGGTTCCGTGACGGATCAATACCAGATACACTACTTGAGGCAAAAGTAGGCTCTCATCTAATACAGGACACCGCCGCTGAACTTATGCTTCAAGATAAGCTCACCTCATTGCTTATGGAGCATGGCGTCCTCCCTCTTGTCGCACCACAAGCATCAATCCACACCCACGATGACGGTAGTGCGCATGTGACTATAGAGGCGACAGTGTACCCAACAGTAACTCTTCCTGACTACAAGAAAATCGCAGCAACACACAACAAGAGTAAGGGGACGGTCTCTGTTAGTGACGAAGATGTGATGAATGCGCTGATTCATTTCCGCCGCGAGCGTACCCGCGTCGAGGCCCTCGAATCTGGCTCAACACCAGAGGCAGCACTGAAAGCTGCAGAGGACGCAGCAATCGAAACACTCCCCCCACTTGATGACGAGTTTGTAAAGCATATCGGTTTTGAGACAGTTGCAGCATTTGAAGAAAACATCCGTAAAAATTTGCACACGTCAAAAACAGACCACGCTCGATCAGAACATCGTGCAGCGTTATTGAAAGAGATAACAGAAAGCACCACGACTGAAGTACCGATGCCACTTGTTGAGTACGAAATCGCAAAAATGGAGTCAGGTCTCGCACAGTATCTCATTGAGGCAGGTGTAACACTTGACGGATACCTTACCCAGATCAAAAAAACTCGAGAAGACCTCCACGCTGAGTGGAAGGGTGAGGCAACAGAACGAGCGAAAACACAGCTTTCTCTTATTGAAATCGCAAAGCGCGAAAATATATCTGAAGACGCAAAGGAGCGTGATGCTCTTGTCGAGTCAGTGATGAAACAAATGAAGGACGCCGACAAAAATGCAGTCGAAGCACACTACACGACTGTACTCAGAAACGAAAAAGTACTTACCTTCCTCGAAGGCGTATCTGAGTAATCACACAAGCGCTCCAGTAGATTTGCTTTTAGGATAAATTACTGTAGCATTTACTTTATGACACACAACACATTAGTTCCTATCGTAGTAGAAAAAGGACAATTTGGAGAGCGTGCGTACGACATTTACTCACGTCTCCTCAAGGAGCGTATTATATTTTTGACTGGCGGAATTGACGACGCAGTTGCAAACACGGTTGTTGCTCAACTCCTTTTCCTTCAAGCCGAAGATCCGAAGAAAGACATTTCACTCTACATAAACTCTCCAGGGGGTGTCATTACTTCTGGACTCGCAATCCTTGATACAATGGCTCATATCAAACCAGACGTCTCAACGATTTGCATAGGAATGGCAGCATCTATGGCATCAGTGCTTCTCTCTGCAGGCACAAAAGGTAAGCGTTTCATACTCCCTAACTCTGAAGTTATGATTCATCAGCCATGGGGAGGTGCACAAGGGCAAGCGACTGACATCGAGATAAGTGCGCGCCACATTCTTAAGGCACGTGATAGACTCAACAAGATACTTGCAAAAAATACTGGTCAAAAGCTTGATAAGATTGCACAAGATGTTGACCGAGACTTCTTTATGGACGCTGACGAGGCCTTGAAGTACGGTGTTGTCGACCACATACTCAAATAGACATCTGTTTGCAGACTAGAACACGAGGGGATATACTCATATTCTCCCTATCAAGGGAGACATTTATAGACTCCGAGCGATATGGTTGCTACCAATACATTCAAATGCTTTTTGAGAGAAATGATAGTTTTTAAGCCGTAGAATACTACTGAGAGCACAGAGCGCTTGGGTAATGCCCAACGTATGACACTAGTTTCATTGATCGTTGGTGCTATCGCGCTTTTTTGTGGTGTTGGTGCAGGATATTTCCTCCGCCATGTCATCACACTTGGTAAGAAGGGTTCTCTTGAACTCGAAATCAAGGAATTGCTCCTCAAGGCAAAAGAAGAAGCAAAAGGTATCACTGACTCAGCAGAGAAGAAGGCTGCAGAATACACAGAGATTCGCACGAAAGAAATAAAGGAGAAAGAAGGTGATTTAAAAAAGACTGAAGATAGACTTGTCCGAAAGGAAGAGCTTCTTGATAAACGCCAACAAGATCTTGATGGAGAAGTCGAGCAACTCAAGTCAAAAGGAGCAGAAATTAAGGCAATCAAAGAAAGGACTGATGCCCTCCTTGTAGAAAGACAGCAAGAGCTCGAAAAGGTTGCGGGACTTAGCGCCGAAGACGCAAAAAAACAACTCCTTGATTCAGTCGAGAGACAATCAGAGGCTGATGTGGTACTGCGATTGCAGAAAGTTGAACTTGCTGGAAAGGAAAAAATCGAGGCGAAAGCGCGGGAAATCCTCGTTACCGCAATTCATCGCATTGGCAACGCGATGCCAACTGACGTACTCTCTACTACTGTTCAACTTCCAAACGAAGAAATAAAGGGGAAAATTATCGGAAAGGAAGGTCGTAACATTCGAGCCTTTGAGCGTGCATCTGGTGTTGATGTTATTGTTGATGACAGTCCAGGCACAATCACAATCTCGAGTTTCGATCCAATACGTCGCCAAACCGCTCGCATTGCACTTGAAAACCTAATAGCTGATGGGCGCATCCAGCCAGGACGCATCGAAGAAATGGTACAAAAGGCTGAGAATGAGATACAGCGAGTAATTAAAGAAAAGGGTGAGCAAGCAGCGTATGAAGCAAAGGTAACGGGCTTCGACCCTCGACTACTCCAAGTACTTGGAAGACTTTATTTCAGAACAAGTTATGGACAAAACGTGCTCGCACACTCAGTCGAAGCAGCTCACCTCGCGGCAATGATTGCGACTGAGGTTGGCGCAAATCCGGACATTGCACGTGCAGGTGCTCTTTTCCATGATATCGGAAAGGCAGTTGACCATGAAGTTGCTGGAACTCATGTTGATATCGGACGTCGCATCCTCCAAAAGTTCAACGTTGATGACAGAATAATCAAATCGATGGAAAGTCACCACGAGGAGTACCCATATACTTCTCCTGAATCATTCATTGTTCAGGTTGCAGATGCAATCTCAGGTGGACGACCCGGAGCACGTAGAGACTCCATCGAGCAATACATTAAGCGTCTTGAAGAACTTGAAGGGATTGCGAAGCGATACCCTGGAGTTGAGAAGGCGTTTGCAATTCAAGCTGGCCGCGAGATACGAGTTATGGT
Organism: uncultured Candidatus Saccharibacteria bacterium; assembly: GCA_964528735.1. GTDB lineage: Bacteria > Patescibacteriota > Minisyncoccia > Phycocordibacterales > UBA2100 > CAYNND01. Next base: position 55,495 of record CAZGUV010000005.1, read on the forward strand.
TAAACCAGGTGATGTTGGCGACCTAGAGGCACATCATATGGCGCGCGAGATTGCGACAGCAATAGAAAGCGAACTCAAATATCCTGGAGAAATTAAGGTTAATGTAATTAGAGAGGTGCGCGCAGTTGAATTTGCTCGATAAGCTAAAAGCCCGGTTACTACCGGGCTTTTATTATGCTCGTGTCTTTCTTACCGCAAGAAAGCTAGTGAAGTTTCGCTTAAGATCGTTAATTCCCTCTTCAAGAAGATCGAGGCTGTACAACGCTGCACATGTTTTGGGTGCAATCGCTGCAGCGTGCTGCCCATACACGCCCGAAGCAACATCTGAGGCTGCTTTTGCTGTATCTTCAATCGCAACAATACGTGCATGGGGGAACTCTCGCGCAATATATGCTGGACATTGGTCTAGTGCTGGCTGTTGCGATACCACTGTATCAATCGAATCTTTTGATACGCCTTTTTGAGTGAGGAGACACATCGCGATATCTATATCAAAAAAGTCCTCAATTTCTGCATGGTGACGCGCCAAAGACTGCATTGCAGGCTTCACGAGACCCATAGTACTGTTAAATACAGGGAATATACCGACTTCCACCTCCCCAAGATCGAGAGCTGCGAATAGAGGCTCAAACGTTACCAAATACTTAATTTCCGCTTGTTTTAAGCCATTTTTATCAATCCAAAATTGAGCAGCTTGTTCAGAAAAACTTCCCCTTGAGCCTGATATTCCAATTATCATCAAGAAATACTAGCAAGAAGCGCCACATTCTCCAAGGCTTGCGCTCAAAATATGGCTCTATATAATGGTGTTGGCAGGTCACGAGTTTACACTCGTATGCGCATGACCATCCTGTACATCCACAGGAAGCCATTTTTATCATCTAACAACATCATGATGAACAAAGCAGATATCATCGACGCAGTACGCGACGCACTCAACACAACACGTGCAGATGCAGAGCGTGCAGTCGAAACCATCCTTACTAAAATCACTGGAGCACTAAAGAAGGGCGACGAAGTTTCTATCGCTGGTCTCGGTATCTTCCAGGCGAAAATGCGAGCAGGTCGCACAGGACGAAACCCTCGCACTGGTGAGGTCATCAAAGTTCCTGCTATGCGTGTTCCAAAATTCCGCGCAGCAAAGGCACTTAAGGATGCAGTAAAGTAAACCGTACGTACGGTACACAAAAAGGCCGCTCTGCGGCTTTTTTGTTTGCTACTCAACAGTTACTGCTTTTGCAAGATTTCGAGGTTTATCAATTGGAGTACCTCGCGCACATCCTATTGCATAAGTAATCATATGCGCCGCAACGAAATGTATAATCGGCTCAACGAAAACAGAAACTGTTGGTGTTTGTATATATGTACTCTGCTCAGATACGCTATTTGAAACTTCTACGACCGCGCCTCCTCTTGAACGCACCTCGGCAATGTTTGAGAGCAATTTGTCTCGAAGCAGCTCATTGCGTGATACGAATGCAAGTGTTGGGACTCGTGCGTCTATAAGCGCAAGCGACCCATGTTTCAATTCTCCGCCCGGGTACCCTTCGGCGTGAATATATGCAACTTCTTTTAATTTGAGCGCTGCTTCGAGCGCAACCGCGTATAAACCGCCTCGTCCAAGACAGAAAATATTATCTGCTTGTGCGAGTGCTCTGACTGTCCCATCGATTTTAGAAAGCATACTGAGTGTCATTGACGCATGCGTCGATAGTTCAAGGAGCGCATTTCGCAACTCTTCGGCTATTGATTCATCAGCGATTCTTGTAAGTGCGAGAAGTGCACAGACTACCGACTGGCTAATACAAGCCTTTGTTGAAGCGACACTTCTCTCTGGACCAGCATTAAGTAGTATGCACGTATCGACTTCTCGAGCAATTGTTGAGAGTGCGACGTTAACAAGCCCAATGGTAGGAATGCCTCGACTTTTTGCAAGAAGCACACCAGCTCGAGTATCGGCAGTCTCACCCGACTGTGAAATTGCAATGACAATCTCACCCGTAACCGGTAGATATGTCTTGTACCGAAACTCCGATGCTATCTCGACGGTGACGGGAATATGTGATACTGACTCAATAATATATTTTCCATAGAGAGCAGCGTGATATGACGTACCGCACGCAATAATCCGCAGGTGTGCACAACTACTCCATGCACCACAGGAATCCAATTCTCGCAAATGGGGGTTTGTTTGACCTGCTTTTAATCTCCCAGCGAGCGCAGACTGAATAACACGCGGAGCTTCGAGCATCTCTTTTTGCATGTAGTGCGCATACGAGCCCTTTGTCTCTGCATCTATCGACTCTGGGACAACATGCTCATCTGGGGATACCTCTTCCCCACCTTTAGTATATATCCGCATGCCTGATGGACTTACATACCCCCACTCTCCGTCGTTGAGATACACAACGTGCGTGCAGTTACCTATAAGAGGTGCAATGTCCGAGCAGACAAACATACCCGTTTCCCCACGGCCCAAAAGCAAAGGGCTCGCATACCGTGCAAAAAATATTTTTTCAGGTTCATGAGATGATACCACCGCAAGACCATATGAGCCTCGTATTCGTGCACAGACAAGCTTAAACGCTTCCTCGACAGAATGGGTACGTGCATATTCAAATGAAAGCAGATGGGCAATCACTTCCGTGTCGGTTTCAGAGGTGTAGTGGACTTGATCACCTACATAGTTTCGTATTGCTTCATAATTCTCAATAATTCCATTATGAACCACAAAGAATGTCTGGGTTGCGTCTGAATGAGGATGTGCGTTTTTTTCATGAGGAACACCGTGTGTTGCCCATCGGGTATGTGCAATTCCAACAGTACCTCGCACGCCATTGTCGCTGAGAGCTCGCTCGAGGTTCTCCACATAGCCTAATGAGCGAACGCGCTGTGGCTTTCCTGCGTTCATCACAACGAGCCCCGCTGAGTCATAACCCCTGTACTCAAGAAGCTTGAGGCCAGTGACGAGTAATGGTGCAGCTTCCTGCTGACCTGTATATCCAACAATTCCACACATATATATCATATATGATATATATGTGTGTAAATA
>CAZGUV010000006.1:0-4542 GCA_964528735.1 uncultured Candidatus Saccharibacteria bacterium
TTCTACAACGACCACATGAGAAAGTCCGATGACCGTTACCAATCGTGACTCTGAGCGAATGTAGGAATTGGACACATCGCGTACCATGACATCACCACACAACACATTTCCATTACTATCTTTGATTGACGTGTCGTGAAGCGCACTCCATGAACCAATATCATTCCATCCCATCGAAACGGGGATGACTTTTGCGACACTCGTCTTTTCCATGACTAAAGTGTCAATCGATCCAAGCACTGGTTCATTGCTGACTCGTCTGAGCGGAATGATAACTGAATGCTTGCGAGGAAGTGCTGACTCTGCCCACGCATAGACCGAAGGTGCGTGTCGCTCGATTTCTTTGAGGAGCTCGTCGGCGCGTGCAACAAACATGCCACTATTCCAGAAATGTTGACCTCCGAGCACATACTGCTCCGCACGCTCGGTATTTGGCTTCTCGACGAATGCCTGTACCGAACGTACATGTTCAGAGGTATGTTCACCCGCATGAATGTACCCATATCCTGTCTCAGGGTAGGTCGGGATAATGCCAAAGGTAATAATCCCCCCTGATTGTGCTTCGTGTGTCGCCTGAGTCAGAGCACGACCGAATGCTTTCGTATCTTGGATGACGTGGTCAGCTGGCATAACGCACACAATCGGCATGACTCCTTTCTCAGTACGTTGCAGTGCATGATGCGCCGCAAGCGCTATCGCCGCAGCGGTGCCGCGCGCCTTATTTTCTGCAATGATAGTGACTGTTCGTTTGCATGCATCTGCATGGTCCTTGATTCTCTCTGCGTATGCATGATGGACCACGACTATTGGTTCAGATTTTATTGATTTTGGAATGCGGAGTAATGTCTCTTGAAATAGTGAGTGCTTCGAATTCAGATTCAAAAATTGTTTGGGATATTCTGCTCGAGAAGAAGGCCACAAACGCGTACCGGAACCTCCTGCGAGAATCACTGGTACCGTCGTAAATTTCATAGGAGCATAATACCTCACCACGCACCTTTGTGAAAAAGAGATATCAACGTAGAATAGTGCCATGAACACACACGCGAAACACCTCTTTTTTGATGTCGACAATACCCTTACGCGAAGCAAGTCTCCCATCACCCCTGAGCACGAGGAGCTATTCATACAAGTAGCGAAAAATCATGACATGGTGGTCGTATCAGGCTCAAAGCAGACTGATATTTGGGGACGTTTTACCGAGCGTTCAAAAGGCACGTATTTCACACTTGCCCAAAATGGTAATTATGCGTTTGATACTGATGGCACTGAACTCTGGAAGCGACTTCTCACCACCGCACAAAAAGAAGCACTCTATGACTTTATTAAAAAAGTCCGAGCGCACACAAACCCTCCCGTCTCAAATGAAAATGACCTCATTGAGGACCGCGGGTGCCAAGTAGCATTTAGTTTTATTGGTCATCATGAGCAGATTGAAATAAAGGAACGCTTTGATCCTGATTTTTCAGTACGCAAGCGTGTCTTACACGATCTTGCGTCTGAAGTAGACATGCTCGGGCGTGATTTCAATATCGAGATATCAATCGGCGGTACTACTAATCTCGATATGTATGAGAAAGGCAAAAATAAAGGATTCAATGCAAAAGAGCTTTGCATGCTCAAAGGGTGGAACACTGAAGATTGTATTTATTTTGGTGACGCTCTTTTCCCCGGAGGAAATGATTACACTGTTGTTGGTACCCTTCCGACTCAGCCAGTCAAAGACTACAAAGAGACTTACGAATTGCTCGCGCAATTTCTCTAGATACAAAACGTTAGGAAGCACAAACTTCGCTGACGCTCATTTCCTGTTGTGCTGACTGGCTTGGTACTAAATGATTCATCTGCTGATTTTTCTGTCTGTACGCGGATGATGCACTGCGCACTACCAATCAAAACCCCTTCTTCGTAACATTTCACTGCGTAGAGCGTCGTGCGCTGTGGCTTGACGCGAGTTGAGCCGAGTAAATAATTACGTGTATCAAATCCGATACCAGTACCACTCGTCGCCCGCTTTCCGCATGACCATGCAATAGTCGGGCGCGCCCCTGCACGTATAGCTGTAGGCATACAACGCATGCGTGCGTCTCCAAATGGTCGTGGCAAAAGCTTGTCCTGTGCCGGAGGATTTTTTGATGCATTTTTCTTACCACCGAGGGGGTCGTAAAACTCTGTCTCCTCTCCCTCTCTTCCTTCGGATGTACCTTTATCCTTCGGAGCTTTTTCAAACGCGAGTGTTTCCCTTTTTTCTTTTTCTGCCGTATCAGTAGATGCTTTGTCTTTGACTGAAGTTGGTTGCTGATTCAAGTTTGTCGGCGGGATTTGAGTAAACTGAGGTTGTGGTTGGTACTGCTGCGGTGTCTGCTGCGGCGTACTCTGACCACCGCCCGGCTGACCACTGGTTACCCCAGTCGGCTGACTCTGCTGTTGGGTAAACGGATTTGATTGCGGAGGAGAATTATATGCCTGCTGAAGTGCTGCCGCAGGAATATCGACATTTTGCCCTGCAACTGGTGTCCCCGCGATTTGCATACCTGCGGGATTTTTTGTACAGCTACATTTTGTATACTCACTTCTATTTCCTCGCGCAGGATGGTCACACTGAGTATGTGAGGTGTATTGATTTCCTGCGGTACTGCGCGCATTTATCATAAGCACTCCCGCGCAAGGCTTGCCGACTGATTGAAAAGCAGCATGGTAATCGGCTGCATTTCCTGACCCCGCTTCAACAACTGCACCGACAACATTTGGTATGCGCAGGATGTCTGCATCGCGAACATTTTTTGCAAGCACATTGATTCCTGAGTTTGCCGCGAGCTGGATAAGTTTTACGATTGCACCTTTATGCCCTTGGCGGATGTATTCATCCATATTGTCGATTTCAATCACTTTGCCTTGGACTTGTTTCACCCACGCTAATTGCATTTGAAAGTTTTGGAAAAATGCCGCACTGTTTGGATCTTGGATTTGCTCTGAATAATTGCGTGAGACATCAGATGAACGAAGATACGGGCCTGGGCACCCACTCCCGAACCGTCGCTCACAAAATGCGTTTGTGTAAAAAAGTGGAAATGGTCCATTTTGATTGAGGCGCTGGGCGAGCGCAGGGTTTTTTGCCATTTCTTGTGCATCTACCGCAACCGTATCTGCCCTGCCTGCGTATGAGCCCGCAGAGTTCGTATCGCCGTAGATATATGCATTGCACCCAAAGGTCATCGTGTCTTTCCCGCACGCTGCAGGAGTCGTCGCCGCATACCCAATACTCACATGTGCGATTCCAATCATGAGACATGAAAATCCCACAATAGAAAAAATGCTTGATGCGTAGAGCGAGCGCCTCATGCGGATATTGTAGCGTGATGCGCGTAAGTTCGGTACAGCACTAGTGCATAGCGCGAGATTTCGCTACCATCCGGATAACTGACTGTGTGTTGTTTATGGATTGTATCTCATCAAGAGAACACCATTTCACTCCAAGTATTCCCTCATCTGCACTCGTGCGTGTCTCGTATGGCACCTCTACACACACCCTCATATCAAAATGTTCGTGTGCTGACTCCCCTCGCTCTGGTCGCGCAGCGATAGGGTGTATATCAATATCAAAGAGCTCATGTTTTGGGATACTACCGGCAAATCCTGTTTCTTCCGCTACTTCACGGAGCACTGCATCAAAGAGCGTGTCGTCTTCCGCTTCGACATGCCCTCCTGGCTGAAACCACATATTCGCACCTTTGTGATGGATGAGTAATACGTGCGTTCGTTCTTTATTCATCACCCATGCGGAAGCAGTAATATGACCCGGAGCATATTGCGTGCGCTTCCAAAAAGTATCGGGTGCATCGTGCAGGAGTGATGTATATCTGTGCATGAATGAGCGCTCGGGTTCGCTCAGAATGTTCGCTGCATAATTGGTGAGTAGTTGCGCAATAGCTTCTGCTTGTACCATATTACTGGATGACTGCTATGTCGGTGAAGTTCCCGCGAAATCCTGGTGACTCAGCTGATGGCTCTGCTATTTCTCCACGCTTCAACACAAGTCGATTCCCTTCCTCAAATACTCCTATCTCGTCTCCTGCTCCGGCAAACCAACACAACACTCCGGTAAGTTCGTTTGGAGATTCTGGACGCTCAATAACTGTACAAAGCCCAGGAAAAGTTCCTGCAGTAATCACTTGATTATTGACCTTGAGTGCAATAGTTGTACGAGGCATCGAAAGCGACTCATCAGGAAGTGCTTCAGTCATGACCCAGCTAAACGCAGGATATGGAAGTGACGCAGGTGGTACCACTACTTCTTTGTGTGCCTCCTGCCCAGTTACTGAAGGAATTTGGGGAGCTTCACTACTGACGCCTCCGGTTAGAATTGCATTAAACTGCTGGTAGAGTTCAGGCTCATACACTTTTACATACCATCCAATAAGGTAGAGCGCTACGAGAACACACAGAACTTTAATGACGAGTGAGTACATATAAGCAAGCATACCTTTCACCACACCTATTGCAAGGAGAACCCGAGATTCGGGCTTGGCAGAGCAGGCACTG
>CAZGUV010000006.1:4642-12996 GCA_964528735.1 uncultured Candidatus Saccharibacteria bacterium
TTCTGTCTTCGCACCACAGAAAAATCCGCCAGAGGCGGTTTTTCTTTTGTGGTGCGACCTATTTCTGTTAGTCAGTAATCTGACGTTACAAAATGGAAGTACTCTTGTGGTGCGACTCATTTTAGAGCAAGTAAAGGCTCGGCGCAGCTCACTAAGTATTTTGCTTCGCTCCTTGCAAAATACTAAGTGGCTCCTGCCCGAGCTCGGCTGTTTTGAATACAAAACATGCCTCCGCTGTTCGAGCCTGGACGAACAGTGCGCAGGCACTGTTCTGTCTTCGCACCACAGAAAAATCCGCCAGAGGCGGTTTTTCTTTTGTGGTGCTCAGACCCAGGCTCGAACTGGGGACCCTTCCCTCTTCAGGGGAATGCTCTACCAACTGAGCTATCTGAGCGGGTCGTGAGATAGTAGCACAATTTTTATTTTTGAGAAGAGGTGCGAATTATCTGACCTTCGCGCTCCCGCAGTGCAGTAATGCGCTCTTTTAATGACTCTGAAACAACACCAGTCTCTTCGAGTGCGTACGCTGTTTCAAGTAACAGTTCAAGCCCTTCATTGCTCACGCGCTTATCCCCCGAATATGCCATCGCACGAAGTTTTTTGACTGCATGAATGACGGTGGTGTGGTCACGGTTAAATATCTTGCCTACATCAACAGTCTTGCGTGGGTTACTCATCTCTCTTCCTGCATACATCCGCGCCCAAATGAGCACTTGTCGAATCAATGGAATACTGCCATCTCGCTTTTCACTCACAATATCTGCAAATGATGGTTCGAGTCCAAAGAGTTCCTTAAACGCAGCGTATCGTTGCTTGCGCACATCGCGCGGCGAAGGTCCGACATCGAAGTGCGAAGTCTTAGGAGTGTCCATACTAGCGCACAGACGGCATGCTCTTTTGGAAATCTTCAAGAAACTTACTCATATCTTGAAACTGACCGCCAACTTGGTTTGATGCGCCTTGTATCTTATTCATTGCGCCCTGCACTTCACTCATACGTTCCTGCGCAGTGTTGAGCATACCGATTGCTTGTTGCAGATACGGAAGCATGTACCACAATGGCACGATAACGAGCGCTGCATAAATAGCAATCTTAATCAGCCCACCAATAAAGGCATTTCGGCGCTGAGCATGAAGCATGCGATTGTTTTCGCTTGCAAGCGTATAGGTTTTTTTAAGAAGCTCGTACTGTTCTTCGTTCATGCAATAAGTATAGCAAAGAAAAAAACGGAGGTGCCCAGTATGCACACCCTCCTATCGCCACTGAGTTGTGCACACTCGCATGCTTTCCAATACGCATCCCAGTCGGTAGACTTACCCTATGAAGAAGCATGCTCGGAAGCGTGAATACATTGTCTATATCTATTTGTTTGTACTCTTCTTGGGTGTTGCTATTTTGTTTGCGTGGCCATCATTCCATAGATATGTACTAACACACCCTCAGGGGATGAGTGAAAAGCAAATTCGAGAGAAAAAGGAGATCGAAGTTATCGCGGGAGGTATTCTCGGTACCTGGCAGAGCACTGACGACGCACTCTACACTCGGGAGTTTACCGATAGTGAGGTGATTGAATGGTATGACGGAGAGGTTGTCGATCGCGCTCCATACACACTCTTTGAGGGTACAAAAGTCCCTCCACAGTTTGTAGAAGGTGCTGAACCACACATGGTCTACCTCGTCATCGGCGCAAATGGAGACAAACCACTCACCTTCTCAATCAACGCGTACTCATATACTAAGCTCGATATGTTTTACCTGAATCGAGGTGTCATGCTCCGATTTGTTCGAAAATAGTACTCATGAAAAAATTTGTACCAGATATAGTACTCCTCAGTGTTGCTTCTGTGTGTGTCGCTGCACTAAATCTCTATGCACCACTCATCCGAAATAGTGCAGACCTCACCATCCTACTTGTCGCACTCATACTAATCGCAATCAGTTACCGACAGACGCTCGCATTTACAAAGCGTATCAGAGCGTCTCTCCCGATTACTGTTCTCTACACGGGACTCGTCGCGAGTATTATCATATTTTTTGCAGGACAAATCATACGGCTCGTTGCTGCGGTGCTTTATATTTTGACGTTTGCAAATGACGCGCAAGGATTTGCCCTTCAAATGCGTTTCGTACTCCCGAATTTTATTGGTGGCACTTTTACAGCGTTCACCTTTGTAGTCGCATCATCGTTTGCTCTTGGATTCCTTGTGGTGCTCCCTCTTATCTGGTACAGACACTTTCGTGTCCGCTAGTACCAATCTTTCACACACAAGTTTTGATACTGTGTCGTTTTCATGAGGTCGTCCGCGACACTTTCCCATGAAGCACCCTTTTTTCGCATATCGAGTGTTCGTGACAGACTGACTGCATCACCATCGATACCGAGGAGTCCTTTATAGAGCATTTTAACAATCACCTCATCACTTTTACCGATAATCCCTTTTTGCCATTCGTCGGTGCTGAGAAATGTGTTTGATATTGCTTTGCAGTCAAGCGAATTGGTGCGCACATTCGCAAACCATGCGACCATCTCTTCAAATGTCTTCGGCTTTCGCTGGTAGAGTCCCTCAAAGTGTCGTTGTACATGTCTCTGCAACGATGGTGACATCTGCGCTGATGTGCGAGTCAGTGAATCGCGCGAAGGGTGTGTGTCAATATAAAACCAGTATGCACTTGGAGACTCGATAAATGATTTTTGTGGTATCTCGCGCTTTTTCGCATCAAGTGTGACCGGCCAGCGTGCATTCACTCGCTTTCGCTCAGGGATAATCATAATCGGGCATGATGCACCTGACTCTCGCTTGCATGAAGTGAGTGGAGTCTTGAACACTCCTGACGTTGGCGTATCAAGTGTGCCCGCTGGTATTTCCTTTCTATCAATATCTACATCAGCGATAGTCAGCTTAAACCATCCCCTGACGATTCCTGCTGGACCATCTTTTATACCACCAGTGAGTGGAGTGTCAGCTCCTTCAATCGCAATAAAGAACGGATCAGTGCCCTCATCTTCTTCGGCAAGCACCGCACCTTCGTAGATCATACTCATCGAAACCCCTGGCCAGAGTTTTCCTGTTTCGTTTGTCACGGCGACAAGCAAGTTGTCACGCGAGAGTGTTGCATAGAGTGTTGTGCCGACAAGCACAGTAGCCTCTGGGAAATCGAGCCCGCCACGCACGAGCGCAATCTCATGTGTATGGGGGTTGTAGGTCGCAATGTATCCTGAGTTTCCTTGACTGCTTCGGTTTGCCCCACTCACAAATACGATAGTGCCATCTGGTCTCATCATCATACTTCTTGCATACCAAATACCATCAACAAGTGTTCGTGTAATACCTGTCGTTTCTTTCATGCGAATCTTTCCTGCAGTGAGTGGCTCTCCATGAGGACTAAATGTGCCTCGCTCAAGCCAATACAACACTCCCGCCTTTTCAATCACTGCTTGCGGTGCCTGAACACCAGTGAGCGCATCTTCAGATTTCTGTGACGCAGGATCAAAACGAAGCAACTTGTTGTCTCCCTCGATAGCTACATATACTTTTCCATCACTTCCAATACTCACCCCGCGAGGGCGCGTGAGATTGCTGACCACTTCTTTCACTACTCCCTGCGCTGTGATGCTCCTGAGTGCGCCTGTCTTTGCGTCACCATCAAGTGTCATGTAGTGCGTGTTTTCTGCATTTGTCGTCAACGCATACGCCTTTTGCGCACTCACGGTAAGCGGTGTTGTCGTACCCTGCTGTATATTGACTCGGACGATACGCCCACGCGTATATTCGGTAAAAAAGAGTGTCCCCGCCTGATCCGCTGAAACACCAAAGCTGTGGTGCGCTGAAACGATAGGGGCAATCCCTGCATTAAACTGTTCGTCAGAAAACTTAGACGCATCAAGAGGTACCGCGGCAAACGGCGCCGCTGCAACAAGTGCGATTGTTGAAAGCAATGAAAATATGGAAGCGAACAGTGATTCCATCGTCTGCAGTATAGCACGAGATGGAAAGAAATTATCCAATCTATCCCTTTTGCTTTTTAAAACCTAACTAGCTTGCTGCAGGTTCCTCTGCTTTTTCTGCTTCCCATTTATGAAGTTCGGTGCATCCCTTTTTTGGTTTTGGATCGTATGGATGCATAAACGGCGTAAATGGAAGATTCCGCCAACGGTTGACTGGCTGGTCGCCCTTGTCCTCATCGTAAAACTCATATCCATCAAGGTCATAGTATCGTTCGTAACTGTGCGCAAATTCTACCGCGCGTACGATATACATCCCAAGGTGCTCTTCGCGACAAAATTCGATGCTTACCGAACCTTTGTTATACACAAACTTTTGAAATCGCTCGTGGACCAAATCATTTAAAATCCTCTGCGGTATCATGACGCGTCTTCCGTCGATACTCTCTTCGGTAGTCAGCTCAAAACGTGCGTCACGTAGGTGAAATTGGCGGTATGAAGAAAATTCCGCGCGATTAGAAAACAAAACTCCAAGCCCGACGCAGCTCGCAATGACGATGACCGCGATGAGGATATATTTAAAGTTCATCACATAAGTATACCGTAGAAATAGAGATGCTTTTGCGTTTTTAGTGGAAATCGCATAGGGTGACTGGAGTGTTCGTTCCTAGCCGAATACTGCCCGCGTTTGGGTATTGGTGTCTAGGGGAGGAGTCACGCCATGGCGTCACTCAACATGAAGACAAAAGTCGTCACGCTCAATGGTGAAGAAGTGCTGGAGCTTTGCAGAAAAGCTACGCAAGCCGTCGAAAAAGCTGGGTCTCCCGAAACGGTTAACTACACGATTACCGCGGGACTCGATCCGACATTTCGAATCTTCACGGTGAAGGTATTCGATCCGGAGGCAGGAAATGCTCCGCCAGCGGTCAAGATGCAATTCGCCGTCGATCGTTTCACCTGAGTGCTGACACAAGGCGTAGGAGTCCTCGCGACCCCTACGCCATAATTTTTACATACTCATTCATTTTCGAATCTTGGTGAAAATTCCTGAAAAAATTATTTTTCAGAAAAAAACGACAACACAATTAAAAAAATAGTCCAGTAAGGGCGTTCGATACCTATTCGTCTTTACTAGTATCACTGTGAGTGCCTAATAGTATACATATTCGGCACCGCATAGTGATTGTTATTAGGTAATACAACAACATATATGAACTCTTTTCTATCTGCCATATATCGTCCGGTTCTTGTCAGTAGCATTGGTGCAACTCTGGCAGTCGCTGCGGTTACGCTAGCGATGCCTCATGTATCTTCTGCTGCGAGCTTGTACCGTCAGCTCTATATCGGCGTTCAAGGAGATGATGTGCGTGATCTTCAGCAGTATCTCGCAACTGACTCATTGCTCTATCCGCAAGGGTTAGTGACTGGATACTATGGAGCACTCACTGCAGAAGCAGTACGTAAATTCCAGATTCGCCACGGCATATCAGCTATTGGCCGAGTCGGACCTGTAACGCTTGCTGCGCTTAATCAGCTTATGGCCGGAGGTGCACCGTCATCTTCACCACTCGCTGCGCCAATCATTAGTACACCAACTGTTCAAGTCTCAAGTACATCCGCGACCGTGTCATGGACTACAAATGAGAACGCTCGAGCAGTCGTGTACTACAGTACGTCTCCACTCATCACGTATGAACGTGAGAACTCGGTAGACGTGAGTGGAACTGCCTCATCAAGTGACGGCATCTACCGAATGTCACACAGTGCTTCGTTGCAAAACTTGCAACCAAACACGACCTACTATTATCTCGTCTACACAACAGACAATAATGGAAACGTCAGTGTGTCATGGCCAACAACATTCAGAACAACATACTAAAGGGGGTGTTGATCTGTATTCACTTCAAGCGCTTCTTACGACGGTTTTGTTTTGTGGTTTGCAAAACAGGAGCGACTGCGATAGTGTGCCCGCACCGTTTTGTTCCTCGCCAGGCGGTGCCCATGTGGGGCTCAGACGAGGGAGATGTTCCAGGATGGCACGACTCGACCCTTCCTCTCAGCACATCATGCTGGACGGACAGGAACTACTAGAGATTGCTGCGGCGATGGTGCACCATCTCGCGATGTACGAAAAACCAGGAGAGGTACTCCTTCATCTGGAATTGGTACTGCATGAAGACGGGAAACATGTTTCCCTCTTGATGCACGACCCAAACAATCCAGACGAAGACGACCACCTCGACTTGGTCTTCGAACTCGACGCGAGTGCACCGAGCGACGCATCAGAGACTGAGTAGGTGCACAGACATCATACCGGCGCAGTGGTCCCCCGACCCTGCGCCGTATTTTTTGTATAATCAGCTCTTTGGTTTGTATTCCTCTATAAAAGCTCCGCTTTCGTTGTACTCGGTAAATGCATCCATGAGTTCATGTGTCGGGAGTGTAGGATTGAGCGAAGAGCATGCCTCGATAATCCATCCGACTACACGAGGCACTGCTTCTGAAAGTGCCTGTGATTCACTCACGGGCTGTTGTGCCCCTACTGAATTGTCCTTCTGGACAGGAAATGGCCATCTCGTCTCATACCGTTCACGCTGACTTGATTGTATTGCATGTATAACTTTCAAAAATACATCTCGCTGGTGCTCAGTGAGTGGAATACGCCCGAAGATAGTATCGAAATTTCTCTGTATGTGCGCCAAGTAATTTGCCGCCACTTGCACATGCGGGTCATCCTCAAGACGATAGTCCCCGAGCTGACTCAGTACATCTCTTTTTTTACCTCCTCCATCTCCCTTAGGTGTGTCCATAGCCCAATCATAGCAAAAATATATTGACTGCACCCATTATTCAAAAAAGCTTCAGAAGAAATTCTATTGAATTTTTTAAATCTAACTCAGTATAATCATTGTTACTTCCATTTTCTGGGTGATGAATCTTATGCCTAATATAAGTAGAGGGTGTCACAACGAGTGGTGATTTAGTTTTGTCTTTATTTTCTTTTACCCACGTTTTTCTTTCGGTTGTTTTTTGTTGCAAAAAAATATCAAAATCTTTAATGCTGTCTATATCTTCTCTTGCTTGTAATGAACCATACAGTTCATTATGGAAATCAGAAGTTAGTATGTTAAATACTTCGTAATTTACTCTCGCATAAGAAGTCTTCTTACCCAAAAAGGGTGACGTGTTCGTTTTGCTATTTCCAATTTTTGAAACTTTAATTGAACGGCCTAACTCTGTTCTATCAATCATGTAATTTGAGTGTGTCGCATAAAAGATTATATTATTCATTGTACTTCCAATCCTAATCAATTCATTCATGAAATATACCTGCCCCTGCGGATGAAGGTGTATTTCTGGTTCATCAAGTAAAAGTAACGAATGTGCGAAGGATTCGTTATGTATTTCAGCAGATACAGTAAGTATGAAAGATAGAAACTGCCTCAGTCCATCACTTCGTTGAGATGTTGTTTTTACATTATGCTTCACATCTAAATCCTCTATAAAAAAATTTATGTTTGCTGGGTCAATTGTGAACTTTACTTTAATTGGATGAATTGGCCACACCCTTTTTAGATGTTCTGTTGTCGCATCACTCAATTTTTCAGAAATATTATTCCTCTCTGATGAACTTGTTTTTAGATCTGCCAGCTCGGTACCGTACCTAATGCCAATTAATTTCAAACAATTAGCTAGAGGTGCTGATATTTTACTTATATCTGCTGCAGCAATTAAAGTATCTAAATTGATGTTGTCTTGAATTAGATATTTTGGATCTGCCTTCCAAAAATGAACTTTATGTGTTTTTCTCCATAAATAACCTTTTTCAAACAAACTAAAGATTGAACTGAAAGACATGAACGACTCTGAATCTTCAGTAGCAACAATCTTTCCAGCTTCAAACTTATAACCTTGCAAATCAGTATTTGTAACTGATATTGATTCCGTATAGTTTCTTTTGAACGCAGTCTCTTTAGACCAAAAAGAACGCACAGAGAAGCTTTGTATATTATTTTTTTTGAAAGTATCTATGGGCAGACCTATCCTTTTTAGTTCCGTCTCAAAGAATAAAGCATCGCTATCTTCCCATGTGTATGTAAAAGTTACTGAGATTTCTTTCTTTTTATCATTGAAATCTTCAGCTAGTGTTAAAATTTTTTCGTCGTCATCGAACAATGCAATTGCATTCAAAATATTACTCTTCCCTGCTTCGTTTTCACCTATTAATGAAAAAGTGCAACTACCACTTACCTCATTTACATCAAGTATTACATCTTCTATGCTTCTATAATTTACTATCTGTATTGTTTTAAGTTTCATATTTCAGCTTTCAAAAAACGATGCAAGTTCGCGGAGGAACGAGTTGGGCGAAACGAGGCGTACTGCTGGTACGGTGAGTTTCGCCCGACG
>CAZGUV010000006.1:13006-50566 GCA_964528735.1 uncultured Candidatus Saccharibacteria bacterium
GTGGGGGTTGTTTTTGTTGGGGGTAAGGGGGGGTGTGTGTTGGTCGGGGGCGTCCCCCCCGACGATGTCCGACAATGAAATTGCGCGTTTTTTAAAGCTCTATCTCGCAAGTACCACCGGCACAAGCAAGTTCCTTTTTGACGTCAGTATTATCCTTCTTCTCATAGACCACAATCTTCGAGTAGTCTATCTTCTCATACTGCTTCGCAAGCGCTTCATACTGCTCCTTCGTACACTCCTCCATCGGTGCCAATCGGTACACGAAGTCAGTGCGTGGCAAGAATGAAAGTCCGCCGACGATATCCCAGTTTGAGTAGAGCCAGTTTGCAACTGAGAGCCACTCGTCATCACCAACTGAAACGGTGATAGATGGGTTGTGCTCAGTGAAGCTGGTCTTTACCATCTTCCAGTACTCGAGCTGCTCAATCGCTGAGAAGTCGTTCTTGAACTTTGCGTTGTCTGGCGCCTTCACTGGGAACTCAATCACGTAGGTGTGTGCGTTCTCTGCGGTCTGCCCTACTTCTGGGTGGAATGTAACGCCCTGATCCTTGAGCATGCGGAAGAGTGAGTCTGTCGCTGAGATACGGATGCGCTGGATGTAGTACGGTGCAAATCGTGGGTGCATACCTGATGCAGTATCAAAGGTCTTTGATACGGTACCTGATGGCTTGACCGCAGTAATCGCAGTCGATGCGTTTACTCCGAAGCGCTTTGCGTACTGTGCGTTTGTCTTTACTGAGAGGTCTCGCATCTTGGTCATAGTCGAAGCGTTTCGTACTGCAGGAGAATCCCACTGACCAGTGATAGAGACTCCGAGGAGCCGCTCTTCTGAACAGTTTTCTGTCCACTCCTTTGAGAGGTACTTGAAGTTCACCAGTGTTGACTGGTAGGTGCCGAGGATAGTCGCAATCTTTACCTTCTTCAAGAGTGTTGCCTCAGTGTCGGTAGAACGTGCGATGACTTCTGAGAGGTTACAAAACTGCTTACTCTGCAAGATAATCTCACCACATGGGTTTGTGCCAAGCTGTCCGATGCCGCCGTTGTACTTCTTTCGCAAGTATGCGAGTCGGCGCTTTGGAAGAGACTTTGCAAGAGAGCCTCGGTTAAAGATACCGCGCTCACCTGACTTACTCTTGACGAGTGCTGCCCACTCATCGAGGAACTGCTCTGATGATGGCTTGTCCATATAGACTGCTGAGTTGTTTGCCATTGAGCGCTGCATGTCAGTCAAGAAGAACTGACCCTTCTTTGAATCTCGGAGTTCTGCATCGTCGAGGTCAGAGAGTGAGATCATCGCTGAGCGGCGTACACCACCTGCGACTACACACTCACCTACTTTACAGATGATATCGTGCGCTTGGAGGTTCGTGAGGCGCTTACCCTGTCGAGCCATAATCGTTGCTCGTGCAAATGAAAGGAGTGACTTGAGTGGGTCTGGTCCTGATGCCTTTCCTCCCATCACCTTCAGACGTGCTCCTGCTGGACGAATCGCTGAGTAATCAAACTCAACATCTTTTCCGCCGTACCATGCAGTGAGTCCGTGGGTGAGCGCGTCACACCATCCTTCTTTTGAGTCGACGACAACATGTGTCTTCAACTTCTCACCTGTTTGTCGCTGGACGATTGGAAGTTGCTGGATGTTTTCACTCTCAACTGAGAATCCTACTCCCGTACCACACATAGAGAGGTACATGATTTCTGCGAAGTCACCGATTTTACTTGGTGCAATATATGAACAGTTGTATACACAGACGTTACATCGTCGTGCTGGGTCACCTGAGAACTGCATCGCGCGCATACTTGGCATCACATCTTGTTTCAAAATCGCCATGCGTACTTCTGCGTACTCTTTTTCAGTGAGCTTGTCCTTCAAATTCTCTTTCATGAAGCTCATGTAGCGGTCGACTGACTCAATCCATGTTTCTCGGCGCTGCTCCTTCTCTATCCATCGCGCATAGGTGCGGAGGAATACGAATTCTCCGAGTGGATTGTTCTTGAAGTACTGCTTACTCTCTGCGACGAGCTTCTTCACGTGCTCAGGAACTTCGACAACTGCCTCTGCACGTCGTTCTGCACGCTGTGCTCGGTAGAGGATGTATGCCTTTGAAGTGTTTACGTAGTCTGAAAGGATGAGTTGTCGCTCGACTTCGTCTTGGATACCCTCGACAGTCGGTACAAAGTCTTTGTGCTTTCGTGCAGTGCGCACCAAATCACTTGCGACCTTGTGTGCAACCATGATTGCCTCTTCTTCTGACCCCTCTTGTGCTGCAACCATCGCCTTGAAAATAGCGTTGGCTATGATTCCAAATTCAAGTGTAACGACACGCCCATCACGCTTCTTAATTTTCGGTACGAATTTCTGATATCTCTGATTATCGGTCTCCTTGATAGCGATTGATGCTGCCGCCGCTCTAAGAGCGCTTTCTGGTGTCATACGCACGTTGATATTAAACTGGTTAAAGGGGCTTCTCGTTGGCAATTTCCTTCTCGAAGCGTTGACTCATCATAGAGTGGAAACCTGCTCGACGCTAATTCAGTAATCCACATCTTTACTATCGCATAACATTCGGTAAATCCTGTCTAGCGGACTTACTTTTTTACGGCTCTTGTATTGGGTATTTTTTACACTCAAAAAATTATTTTTGTGGAATGAGCCAAGCGTGTTTGTCAAATTATCCACAGATGAAAATCGCCATTTTTTAGAGCATTTTGGGGTCATTTTTTGTATAGAAACAGACCCTCCAAAACGAGCGCTTTACAGCAACGAAATGGGAGTCTTCTTGACTTACCACCACTGACTGGGACAATGAGTGCATGACACTTCACGGTAGACATTTTTTCCAGATGAACGGACTTGGAAACAAGATACTTGTTGTGGAGATGAATGACACCGATGCAATCATAGATTCAGACGAAATAAAACGCATCCACGCAACGGATGGGCTTTCGTTTGATCAGATGATGGTGCTCCGCAGCGCACGCACTGATGGCACGGAGCGTTTTGTACAGATTTATAATAGTGATGGCTCTGAAGCGCGTGCATGTGGGAATGGTACGCGCTGTGTTGCGTGGTATCTCGCAAGACAGACGCATCGTGATGCATTTACGATAGAAACAGTTGCCGGAATACTTGTCTGTGAACAAAAAGACGCATGGCACTATCGAGTGGACATGGGAGAACCAAGACTCAAAGCTCAAGAAATCCCTCTGCGTGATGAAGTCAACACACGCTCAGTCGATATCTCACTCCCCACCTACCCACTACCGCCTGCAGTGTGCGTCAACATGGGGAATCCGCACGCAGTATTTTTTGTCGATGATGTCGCGGCAGTCCCGCTCGAGACAATCGGCCCACTCCTTGAGCACCATCCCCTCTTTCCGGACCGAGCGAATATTTCTTTTGTACAGATACAATCTCCGACACACCTCGTGCAGCGCGTGTGGGAGCGTGGTGCAGGTATGACACTCGCGTGTGGCACAGGAGCGTGTGCTGCACTTGTCGCATCGGTGCGACGTGAACTCTCTAAACGCTCAGCACGAGTAACACTTCCTGGTGGTGACTTGATGATTGAGTGGCGTGACAACAATCACGTCATGCTCGAAGGACCTGTCGAGCTCGAGCGTGAAGGAGTATTCTCGCTTTCTTAAAACGTTACCTTGCTCCCTACGGTGATGTTGTACGCCTCGGCAGTTCCCGAGAGCACCTCAAGCACGTAGCGTGCAGGGACATCATTGGTGAATACTTGTGGGTACGTATCGGGATTCACGTATGTTTCCATATCTACAATCGAGCCGTCTTCGGCAATCCAAAAGATATCTATTGGGAAAAGCATGTCCTTCATCCAGATACCCCACTCACCATCTTTTTCAAACACGAAAAACATACCTTCATTTGCATCGAGTGTTTGCTTACCGCTCAAGCCTTTCACCCGCTGAAACTCAGTTGTGAGTAGGTGTACGCGAAATGGTGTACCGTCTATATATGCCGTCGCTTCATGCTCACGATGAATGAGCGCAAAAGGAAGTGTCGATTCTTTAAATACAAACGGAAGAAATGAAAGAAAGAGTATTGAAAAGCCAATGAGTCCAATGATGACCCAGACGAGGTGGCGAGGTGAAAGTCCTTCAAACCGGTGCATAGTCATAAGTGTACGGCGAGTGAGGACGATTGCAACTACTCTCCCTGTGTTGCCCTCTTGCGCTCAAGGAGGATAGTACCGAGACCTTTTCGAATACTCTGCTTCAGAGCGACAAGCTCAGGGTAGCTCTCAAAGAAGGCGATTTTCTCTCCTGCGATAGTACCTGCATTGTCCTTGCCACCATCGAGCACAAACAACGCGAAAGATTCTGCAATATCTTCGACTGGTGATGTCGCTGCGTATTCAGTCGGATACTTTTCTGGAGCACGTTCGTAGAGATTGTTCGTGTCACTAAGTGCAACTGTTCGATCTGACTCAGGCCAAAACTTTTTTACAAAGGTATAGAGGTAACTTTGTGCGGTCGCACAACCATCTCCTGTATCGTACGTAATACAGGTCGCTCCATGCACTACTTGTGTCTGATTCAGCGTCACGATGTGCGTAAACTCATGGACGAGTGTCAATATATCCTCACGCTTCCCATCACTACCAAAGGTGCCCAAGTTCACACCGACTGCCCAGTACCCATCACCATCTTCGTCATGAACATACGCGAGTGTGTCATCTGAAGGATTGTCAGAAAGTTCGAAGGTACGAACATACGCATCGGTAAACGCGTCGGGTGAAATACGTGAAAATAATTTCCATACTTCCTGGTGCCGAGCGGTCGCCTCGCCACTTGCGAGCGTAATGTGTTCACCTGCGCTCACGTCATACGACGCAATCACATCAGGTGCATCACCTGCTTCTGGTTCATGAAATGTCTCGCCACTTGCGACGTAGTCGTTTCCAAGCCCCTCGAGTTCGGCATCTACCTCTTGCTGGAGTGCATCACACTGCGCATCATCATCACACTCAAAGTAGCACACGCCTCGCTCCTCATCGTATGATTCCATACTCGCACACTCATCAGCGCTTTGCGCTTCAGACTCAACCACATATCCGTCTTCTGTATCGCCATGGTCGGCTTCTACCCGCTCAAAGGCATCGTACTGATCTTGTTGTGGATTCGAACCAAACACCACGAGACCAATGGCGCCACAGGTAATGAGTAAGAGAGCTCCGAGTATCGCATTTTTCATGTGCGCAGTATACCAAAGAGTGCATCAAGTGCACGAGCATAGACCGTATACGCACGAGCGCGGTGCTCTGCGCTCACCTCCGAGTATTTTTCGAAGGCGACACCTCCATTTATCTCCAGCACCTGCAATGAGCCGCCCTTGTCTTCGACGATATCAACATTTGCAAACCGCATCCCCATCGCAGACATCGCCGCTAATGCAAGTGGCGCAACACGCGCTCGCTCATCATCTGAAACAGATTCGACTCGCGCGCCATGACTGAGGTTGAATCGAAAATCTTCTCGACTGTCCTGCACCTTCGCATACATCAGGACGACTTCGCCATCGAGGACTGTAGTACGAAACTCCTTTTTTACTTCAACAAATGGTGAGAGTGCGACTGCTCGCTCTGTCTCAAAAAGCGCGCGGAGTTTGTCATCATATTCGTGTTGAGTCTGCGCCTTATAAACATCACTGCCATTAGTGCCGGTATTTGGCTTGAGCACGACAGGAAATCCGACACGAGCGAGAAACTCGTGAGACGCATGCTCTTGTTGAGTGGTCCATCCTTGCGAATCAGGACGAAGGAGAAGAAAATGTTCGACTGCCCGAACATTGTGCCGATGCAGTATCCACGCCGTACCACACTTATCTTTTGCGATAAGGTAGTTCGTACTACTGTTGAGCCCCATGTCGTACCACTCAAGATATTTTGTTACTCCGTTATGGGTGAGCATGATGAGCCAGTCACCAAAATGTCTCGTGCACTCGGCACCCCGCTCGTTCGCCCATGTCGAAACTGCCTCGATGAAAAAGCGGTTTTTTGCATTGATATAGTCACTCCCCTGCATGGCAAGAACTCTAGCACAGGAGCGAATGTGAGGCTAAAAGAGCTTGTCGCGCTTGATGGCGTACCACATAAGCGACATACCAGCGACAATAAAGATAATGATGAAGGTAAACGTCGCACGACTTTCTTGAAACGGGAGTGGGACATTCATACCGTAGAGTGACGCGACGACCATCGGTATGGTCAAGACCACCGTCATGCCGGTCAACACCTCAACGATAGTGTTCAATCTGTTTGAAAGGATGATTGAGTATGCTGAGCGAATGTTCGTGATTGTCCGTCCGACACTCTTTGCACTCTCGACCGTCTGCTGTGTCGCGATAACCAAATCTTCGACAGTTTCAGAATCTTCTTCCCCCAATCTGAGCCACTTTCCTGAAAGCACACTCTGCAAAGCAGTCGATGTCGGGATGAGCGCTGCAGTAAAGTCGTTGACGACACCTTCGAGTCCGACAAATCGCTCAATCTCGCGGTTTGTGATGTTGCTGATTTTTACTCGAGCGCGGTGCACTTCTTTTCTCACACTGGTGAGCGCGCGGCTGTAGAGCATCTCGACTGAGCGCATGATATCGATGAAAAATCGAGTCTCGTTTGTTGTGAGGACATCACCGGTACCATTTCTCAACTGTGTAAGAAAGACTGGTTCGTGGTGTACGACGGTAAGGATAAATCCATCTTTGAGCGCGATAAGGATTGGCGCAGTCGTATCTTCGCCACCTTCTTGAATCGGATACCGAGTAAAGAAGTACGTCACCCCCTCTTCGTACTCGACACGCGGCACTTCGAACAAATCTTGAGCATCACGCAAGAGTGCCTCATCGAGTCCGCGGCGCTCGACGAGTTCGGCGATATCAGTCTCTGAGATATCAGTTGCGGAAATCCATACATCTTTTTCTGAAGCAGCAACTTCCTTGAAGGGAGTTCCTTTTTTGATGCGCTTCAAATAGGTCAGCATGACTCTATTGTACCCCTCATTGCATACATGCAACAGAGGAAAAGCAAACTACTGTGCACTAGATGAGTACGTGCTTGGTGAGTGGAAATGCGTTGTAGCCTTTTGCTGACATACTCTGACAGTACGCACCGACATCACGAATCGCAACGATGTCTCCAATCTCTGCTTTATTCAATAGTCGTGGTTCGATGATTTCTGGATTTCCCTTTTCTGGAGTCAAAATGTCTCCTGACTCGCAGTTGTGTCCTACAACAACGTACAATTCTTTATCTTCTTCATCAGAGAATACTTCTATCATGTGTTGTGCACCGTAGAGCGATGGGCGCAAAATATCATTCATGCCCGTGTTGAGTCTCAAAAAGTTAAAGCCCGCTCGTCCGGTGTCTACCATATCCACCACCTCAGAAAGGAGCGTACCTGAGTGCGCGACAAGCCATGTGCCTGGCTCAATCTCGAGGTGCAATTTTCGTCCTGTTTCGTTTGCAAATTGTGAGAGCTTGTCTGCAAAGACCTCAGCAACTGCATGGATGTCTGTCTCCTGCTCGTCTGCGTAGCGGTGCACTTTGTATCCTCCGCCGATATCAATCGTTTCTACTTGTGGCATTTTTTTCACCACATCAAGCGCAACGTCCATCGCCTTACCCCAGATTGCAGGATCTGCACCCGAACCGATGTGCATGTGCAATCGGTCAATCATAACGCCAGCTTTGTATCCCATCGCGAGTGCTTCAGGTACATACTCATGCCAAAGTCCGAAGCTTGAGGTCGTACCTCCTGTCGTCGTTCTGTTTGTACCTCCTGCACCGAGCCCTGCGTTTACACGAAGTGCGACAGAACCAGGACGATGTGGAGTCTTCAAAAAAATCTCGAGCTGGTGGAGTGAGGTCACTACATAGCGAACGCCTGCAGTGAGGAGCGCTTCGAGGTTGTGCGCGGGCTGCTGACTTGATAGCGAAATATGTGCCGGTGGAATGCCGCGTGCAATAAGTTCCTCTGCCTCATAGCTCGAGCTTGCATCAAAATGCAAACCCTCCTCATGAAAGAGCGCGATAATTTCGGGGACACTATTTGCCTTTGCGGCATAGCGAATCGTCGAACCATTGGGAAAAACGAGCGATGTGAGGGTACGCGCACGATTCCGGAGGTCTTCTTTGTCGTAGACATATAAAGGCGTACCGTGTTCTTTTGCTGCGAGCGAGAGCGCATCTCTATTCATAAACGTAGTGTACACCGAAGGAAGCCTCGCGCAAGTTTACTCGTCTTGCTCGACCTGCATGTATACAATTTCCTGCGAGTCATCGGTATACCTCACGAGCATCGCTATCGAGTCACCATCTTGAGCGACTGCAACTACCTTTTGACCTCTGAGTCCTACATGTCCCTGATACCACACATACTGCGGATTCCCATCCATGTCTTCGATGACAATGAGCGGATAGGTACCATCTATAACGACGACTTTCGCAAAGATATTTTGTCCGTAGAGTGACTCAAGGAGCTTCGTACTATTGAACCACAGGACATCTTGGAGCACCGTGCGCTTCGTCTTATCAAATTCCTGCGAAGTCTTACTCGTGACGTAGAGAATATTTCCTTTTGGAGTTTCGTATGCAAAACGTATCTCATCGTACCCGACGCCATACGCCTTGTTTCCATGAAAGAGCATCGCTCCACGCGGTGTCATCGCGGTATATGTCAATTTTTTTGCGTGTTGTAAAAAGCCGGTGATGTACGCATGCCAGCGACTCACCACTTCTCCACCCCACACGACCGCCCATCCCGCATCTGGCTTGTGTATCGAGTACGCAAGCTTTCCTCCTTGTATCGCAGCTTCGATGATGGCACCCTCAATACCCGGAGCACTCGCGATTTTTGTCGGACCGACCATGAGACGAGTCTCGAATGGTGTGGTGAACGTAGGGATGTAGACTATCGAGCTTTTATATTTAAACGCATCGAGAATAGTGCCGTGCTGATTTCCGAGTGAGGTACGTTTGCCATTTACATACACGTACTTTCCAAATGAAATGAGCTCATTGCCCGACAATGAGCTCCGACTGCACACGTCCTCAGGAAATTCGTACGAAATATCTCCCATGTGCGCGACCGATTTGACTGGTGTACCGTCATCTATAATCTCGCAGTACGCGAGTGTTGAGGTAATCTGCCCGAGCTGTTCGATGCGGTACGGACTCTCAACAACTACTTCTCCGTTGTAGACTAATTCATACGCATTGCCCCGTTGTCGTACATACGCAAGTCGCTTATCTGCGGTCCAAAACGTACCAATGTCGCCGAGTATCACTGCAGTTGCATCGTCTGGTGTACTTATCGTGACATCATCGACGGTGCGCTCTTGGAGGACTACCGGTACGCCACCTACATCGGTCACCACAAAATCTGCATGACGTATCGACGCTTGCTGTGCGCAAGCATACTGCGCATACAGAGCACAAAAGATTCCACCGATGCCAGCAAGAGTTTTATTCATACGACTCAGTGATAAAACGTGATAGCGCTTCAATATCTTTTGTATCATCGGCACTCTGGAAGAGTGAGACCGAGATAGTGCGCTTTTCTCCTCCTACCGTCACCTCGACGAGATACATGCCGTTTGTTTTTTCATCTACTTTGCTTCGGATGGCTCGCGTACTTTCATCCACTGGAGCGCCGGTGTCTTCCTCATCGACAAACTTGCTCGTCCCGTATGCTGATGTGCGCACCTTTCCTGAAGCGATATTCAGTACAAAACTCCGATTGCCCTCGATGTAGAGCATGAGCTGGTACAGATCAGCGGGCGTCGTTACATTTTCACCACTCGTCCCCAGTGCATCGACAAAATGTGTCGAACGCATACCGAGTGACTGCGCTTTTTTGTTCATTATTGAAACAAATCGTTCATGCCCGAGCATCGACGAGAGGACCATCGCTGCTTCGTTTGAGGACTCACGCAAGAGTGGAAAGAGCAGGTCATAAATACGAACTTTCGAGCCCGCCTCAAGACGCGGTCGTTCGGTCTCGACAAGAGCACTCTGCGGGACCGTGACTGTTGCATCGAGATTTATGTACTCTGCTGCAACGAGTGCGGTCATAACTTTCGTCAGTGATTGCGCTGAAATTTTCTCATCGCGGTTACGCTCCGCAAACACGAAGCCTGTCGAGAGGTCAGTCACAAGAAAAGCGCTCGCATCTATCTGAGGTTGTGCGCGTGAGAATGATTTTTGCTCATGCGTCTTTTCTCGCTCAAAGACGATAACGGGCATGCCGAGCTCAGTGAGTTCGTAGACTTGTTGTGCGTACTCATCCTCAAGCCGAATACATCCTCCAGAATACGCGGTCGACACTCGCTCGCCATTTGCATGGTAGGGCCACCCATGGATATAAAAGTTTCCTTGAAAACGTAAGCTCCACGGCTGATAGACTCCGCTGATACCCGAACGGTGCTTTTCGTTTTTGTATTCGATTGCATAGATTCCTGCTGGTGTCTCCCACCACGAACCTGGACGTCCTTTGGTTGCAATCGGTACTTCGAGCACTTGCTCCCCTTCTTTGAAGACCTGGAGGAGCATCGTCTCAAGGTTTGCACTCACGAAACTCGCCTTTTGCTGGATGAGGTCACGTTTTACTCCAAGAAAATATTGCGTGTCGGCAAACGCAGGATCAGAACCATACGAAAAAGTGCGCGGTTCGCGTGGATTACTCTCTGAGACATAGAGCGGGTAGATGGTCGGCGGTTCTTCTGCGGTGGCAAGAATGCTCGCGACCGAAAAAAGCGCGATACCGATAATGATGATGGGAAATACTACCTGACGAATGCGCGCCAAAAATAAAAGCACTCCTCTGCGAAAACCTTTTGGCTCTGATGCGTAAATATAAGCGCGCTGAATCGCATGCACGGAAAATCCATCCTTCACCAAATCACCGACGATTGTTTCATACGACGCACCACTTTCATGGAGGCGCGCTATGAGTCGAGACAGTGAATCGGTGGTGCTCATGGGCACATTGTATCGCGCTTTTTGAACACTCTTGCGGACTATTCCCCGATATAGGTAAAGCGTGGTATTTTCGTTCCTCCGACGTTGACGTGTTCACTAAACATCGAGAGCGGACGCACCCACGTACTCTCACCGTTTGAATACACAGCCATGTATTCGAGTGTCTCACTATGACGTGCGATGTCAGTGACACGATATTCATGCCCTTTGTAGTGCTTGTACCTTCCGAGTGGAATGTGTGTCTCTGCTCCATGCACGCGCGCATATATTCGTATCGGTGATGCATCTGCAGCGAGTCGAAGCGGCGCGATGATTGTCTCAAAGGCGCCAACACCGATGAGCTGTTCAGTCATGTATGCATTTTCGACGATATATATCCCTGCGCTCAAAAGTATCTTGTGCTGCGGGAAAGGCGCCACATCAGGGGTCGGCGTATCGAGTATCAATACTGAAATCTGCTTTTCGACGAGATAGCGCGCTCCGTCTTCCGTCAGGAGCGGCATCGTCTCAAAATCATATTCGGTGCCTGTCTTGAAGTGTGCACTCCATCCTGAAGCTATGACGACACTCATGCGAGACTCAATGGATGCGTGCATAAATAATTCCCTATCGAGTACTCGTGCGGTGCGTGCATCGATGACGACACCTCGTGTATGAGTCAGCTCAAGTGGAAATGCATCGATGAGTGATGCGCCCTCAAGCATGTGCGCAGGCGCGTCGATGTGTGTACCCACATGCATGCCAGTGGTAAGTGTGTGATCTGCGCATCCATCGTGCGCCACGGTAAGCGTCGGCGTGAGCGACGCGAGCGGATCACCAGGAAAGACTGGCATCGTGCCTGAAAAGGGCGCCGTGAGATCGATGTAGTGCATGATCGAGCGTCTTAGTACTCCGTCGAACGGATGATGGTATCGGTGATGAGTACTGAGTCGGGCGCTTGAATAATATCAGCGAGTGATGATGCGACCGTTTCCACCTTGAGGGCTTTGCTCATGTCGCGCGGATTTCCTGCTTTTTCAAAGAGCGCGGTCTGAAATGCGCCCGGAAAGAAACCAGCGACGCGAATGTGCAGTGGCGCGAGCTCAAGCTCAAGAGATTTTGTAAAACCAGTGATTGCCCACTTCGAAGTGTTGTAGATAGTGCGTTCTGCTTTTGCAGTAAGCCCAGCGTGCGAGATGACATTGACGATGAGCGTACCTGCGGTCATAAGTGGGAGAAATGCCTGTGTACTGTAAATCACGCCGAGTGTATTTACTTGTATCACTTCTTCAATCTGTTCGACATCATTATCAAGGAGTCTCCCTTGAATCCACACGCCCGCGTTGTTCACGAGTCTGTCCACTCGATGAAATCGTTCTTTAATCTCCTCAGCAGCGCGCTTGAGCGAATGTGCGTCGCGCACATCAGCGACAACGTATGTACACCCGATTGATTCAGCAACATGACGCGCCTTGTCAGCATTTTTCCCTAGAATAACGACGTTGTACTGAGACGCGAGGTGCTTTGCGAGTGTTGCCCCGAGCCCATCTGTCCCACCGGTAATAACGACTACTTTTCTCATCTATTTATTCTACCACGCGCAGGTACTATGCGTTTCTGAGGAATTGCAGAACGAACGGCGTGGCTTGAATAAGGGCGAGGAGCGCAAATGCAGTGGGTACGGCGACTCGCATAAATTGTGGACGGAGTGAGTCGCCGAAGATGAGTCTGAGGTAGTGATTTATGTACGCGCTGTCGTAGGAAATAGTTGGGTCTACTTTTTTTCGAAACCAAAACTCCCACCGGCTGAGAAAACAATTACCGAGTACAATCTGCAAAAACAATCCTCCAAATAAAAGCACAATGTGGAGCGAAAAGAGCGCTGGTATCGCCCACCCAAAAGCGATGATGAGTATCGAGAGTGCGTGGAGTACAAAAATAGACTCTGCGATGATGCGGTAGACGATTCGCTCCATGATTACTCAGTGCGTGCGAAGCAGTAGAAGAGTCCTGCGCCTCCAGTCGACTTGAGATTATCAGGTGAGCACCCTCGTGAACCATGCGCTGAGTTCCATGATTTCATCGGTGCTGATTCGTCACGTCCGACGCGGTCATGGTGCCCGACCAGTGCCGAACCTGTATCTGATGAGGTCCATCCATTGCATGTTGTATCTTCTGCGCCTTCTGAAAGGCGTCCGTCAGATGTAGAGCCAGTCAAGATATCGTGCATGTTGGTCGTATCGCCACGACCGAGGACCACTTCTCCTTTTTCGTTGAGTGCGGTTTCTTTGGTGAGATTATTGATACCGTGCAAATTCTCGACTGACTGTGCGATGAGTACTCCACGCGCGTTGTACCAAGGACCTGAACCGATACGGTCACGTGCATGTACTGCAGGACTTGTCTCAGTCGCAGGAGCACTCAAGTACGCTGACCAAGTGCCTGACGCGCCGACTGATTGCGCGAGTGATGTACAGTACGCATCTGCGCCCGCAAGTCCGCCGAGGTCACCGCTCTTACCTGGATTTGCACTAGTGACAAAAAATGACATGGGCGCTCCTGAGACCCCGCCCACACTCGGTGAGGCAGGCTTCATCATATATGTGTAGACGAGTGCGCCGACACAAAGACCGAAGGTGATACTGAAAATAAGTGCTCGCGTGTTCATAGTGATGGTGATGAAGCACGCGCAAGTCTGTGACCTACGTACGTGCCGATAATAAATACTGGTAAACCGATTACATTAAACCACAGTGGATGTTCGAGCATGAGATGGTTTGCGATTCCCATGAGTGTGAGGAGTACGCCGACGAAAGCACTTCGACGGTAGACATGCTCGTGTGAGAAAAAGGTCGTGATATATCCGGCGATGACTGACCCACAGACCCATCCACACCATACGAGTACAAAGATATGGGGAGCGTACGCAGCAGTAAACTCTCTGAGCTGATCAATATTTGCGAGGTCCATCGTGTCAGGAAATGGAAAAAGGAGTGAGTTCGTATACTCAAAAATCATCATAGTGACAAATGCGCCGAGAAATCCACCGATAACGGGTAACACTGTTCGCTGTACCGTTTCCATAGAGCTAGTATACCACCCCTATCACCTCGGCATAGGGGTCTCTACTTCCCCTGTCCTCGAGGGAAAATGTAGAAATGACACGCGAGATAGCCGACGAGGGCGACTCCGACACCTATCATCGTGCGTGCAACCTCAGGGATGAGTGGAGTGTGTTCGAGCAGATATGAGATACCGTAGCCCACCATGATTGCCTGTACGAAAACAAGCACTGCGTAGAGCACCGTCGCACGAGAGTGGATAGAGGTATGGTCCTTGAACACCCACAGATGGAGGAGAAAGTACGAAATGACTGACTGCACCATAAACGATGCGATACCAACATAAAACGATGAGAACGCGAGGATGATGCCGAGACGCACTGTCGCAAGGTCCGCCAAAAACGTACCGCCGTTTACAATGCAAAACTTCGTAAATTGCGTGAGGTGTCGCTTGTGTGCCTGATGCATACGTCTACAAATAGTACCATCATTTTTGCGGGTACTAAAAAACCCGCCTTTCGGCGGGGTTTTTGATTACAAATCTTTTTTGCCGAGAATCTTGTACATTCCGGTACCGCACTTACTGCATGTTCCCTTCATAGCGAAGCGACCAGGCTTCATCTCTACCTTTGACGTATCTTTCATGACTGACTTTGCCTTGCACTTAACGCAGTATCCTTCAACTTTATCCATGATTGTTTGTTAACTTGTATACCAAAAGCATACCCCAACCAGAGGAAAAAGCCATAGCATACGCTCAGGGCGTGGATAGCAAGGCTCTGACGCTATACTTTTGCCATAAGTCGCAAATCTATTCTAGCGACTGCTTGAGTTGCTCTGCGAGTGCCCTGAGTGCCTCAGGCCGTGCGAGCGGTCCGCCAGCAGAAGAAATCCATCCTTCATACTTTTGAAACCAGTGCTCTTGCCCCGACGGCATCTGCTTCCACTCCCCTCGCTTCATGTGCTCGGTGCCATGCATCGGTACAAGTTTTATATGCGCATGGTCTATCCCCGTGCCTTCCATGATAAGTCCGACGCGTCCGACATCGGCGAAGTGCTTTTCAAGAACGCCCGCCACTTTTTTCGCCGAGAGTACAAACCGGCTCAGCACATCATCAGGCATCTTCAACACATCACTCCCAAAGTGCGCTTTTGGTATGACGCACGTAAAGCCTTCGGTGTTTGGGTCGATAGAGAGAAATGCCATAAACTCGCTGTCCTCCCAAAAATTCCCTGCAGTCTCAAGTCGCCCTGCCGCTATTTCGCAGAAGACGCATTTGTTATCAGGTGTGCGGGGTTGGTAGGTGGGCATATTATTTATATCTTACTCTCAGGTAGACTGTAGTAATGTAAATTGATTTCAAACAGTAACTTTTCAATAGCCTGTACCAGCGAGCTGAAGTTGCCCAGCTCAGCACGTAAGTCACTTATCGTAAAACGTTCAATATCACTTTTGGTTGAAACCATTGATTCAAAGTTCTGAATTACTTCAGCGCTTACTTGCATGTGATTCAAATTACAAAAATCTGTAAATTTTTTTATCATCACATCAATTTCAACCCGCGAAAAAGGTATATTCATATAGTCAGTATCAAGATGGCATATGAACTTGTCTCGATTTAAAGATATTTTTTGACAAATTGGGTCACTTAAAAACCCTTTAATCTGCGTTTCAAAGTCATTCTTTTTTGTTGTACTCGGCAACAAATCTACAAACTGCTTTAGACCACTCCTATCTGCTCTCGAAAGACCTAGTAATTTTGAAATATCGACAAGTATAAAATACAAATATGCTGTTTCGAGCCAGACGAAATATTTTAATGCAGGATTTTTAGGCAATTTTTCAAACTCTTCTAATGAAACTTTTATTCTGCTGCAAAGCTGAGATAAAATCCCAAATGTTGCATAGAACTCTGTTGTCATCTTCATTGCTGTTTTAACTATTTCGATTCAACACACAACTACAAACCTACTTCCCTGTTCGCTCTGATTCTTCTTTTTCTGACGGAGTGATGAAGCGCTTCTGACCACTGCGAGTCTGCGCGTTTTGGAATGCGTTACCTGAACATGCGTAGAGTTGCTCCTCATCGCCGTATGAGTACAAGACTACACCCGTGGTGAGGTCTCCCTCGACTTCACTGCGCAATACTTCGCGGATGCGAATGCGTGGAGTATTTTGGGTGGTAAAACTGCGAACGTAGAATGTGTCTCCTTTTGCAACCATAGGTGTAAGTTACTATTGTAATAGCTCCAGTATATACCCTACTTTGGGTCTGTCACGAACTTATTGAAATCGAGTAGTTATTGTCCTGTTTTTGGTCTTTGACGCGCTCATTTATCAAGGTTTTCTCATACACTTCAGCAAGACTCTTCCACTCACCTTTTATGAGCCCGCTTCGATACAAGACGCGGGTCGGTGACCAGTCCCAAAAATACTTTCTGACCGTGATGTTCGCTTGCAGAAAGTTTGTGAGCATCGTGTTTACGCAATCGGTACGGAAAATCTTATAGATAGGATTGTTGTCGTAGGTGTCGTGAATAGACGCGCACATCGTCGTGAAGAGTCTCTGCTGTTCGTCTTTCGTGAGTGCGAGCTCGTAGCGATAGGTAGGGCTCTTGCGCACATTGGTCCGTAAGTAGACGATGTCATACTCCGTCGCGGTGATATAGAAGATATGGAATGACTTATAGAGTACTTCCCATATCTTAAAATCAAATGCATTTTCTTTTCGCACCTCTGCTGAGACGGTGAGGAAGCGGCTGCCCGCAAACTGAAACGTAATCATGATGTGCGACTGAAATAGCGCGTAGTTGTTTTCGATGAACCAGACCTTTTCGAGATCGTCGAGCTCGTATGAGTCACTGAGCCACTCAGTTGTGTAGTCTACAAACTCTTCAGTCTTGTAGGTCACATTTCTGATATGTGAGATGGCGTAGGTGCGTGGTGACTCACTGGTTACTACCGCATCACTTTGTGTCGCATGAATGTCTATCCATGTGCGACCTTCGTATGTCATGCTTGTGAAGGATTGCGGAGCACAAAGATGCGGTGCTCAATCGGTGGATGTGTCGCAAAGAGTCCTGCAAATGACTTCCCTACCTCGTACGAACCAAATGGATTGCTGATGAAAAGATGTGCGGTCGCATGTGAGGCCGAATGCATCGGTGCTTTGTATGACGCGATTTTTTCGAGTGCTGAGGCAAGACCTTCAGGATTTTGGGTGACGAGCGCAGCAGTCGCGTCGGCAACATACTCGCGCTTACGCGAAATCGCGAGCTGGATGAGCTGAGCAGCGAGTGGTGCGATGATGAGCGCCATCACCGTACCGAGCAAGACAAGCGGTCCACCATTACCATCTTGGCGTCTGTTTCCCCCAAAGAGACTCATACGCATAAACATGTCAGCGATGATAGAGACGACACCTGCGAGCACCACCGCGACAGTCATCACTAAGATGTCTCTATTTTGTACGTGCGCAAGCTCATGTGCCATCACGCCTTCGAGCTCTTGAGGAGTAAGTCGCTCGATGATACCTGTCGTCGCGGCGACTGCAGCGTTTTGTGGATTTCTCCCTGTTGCAAACGCATTTGGTGCTGAGTCGTTTATCACATAGACCTTCGGCTTTGGTAGCTGCATCTGTTGTGCGAGTCGCGCGACCATGTCGTGAAGCGCTTTGTACTGCACCTCGTCAGCGGGGACCGCACCTGACGAACGGAGCGCCATTGACGCAGAGTTGAAATACGCGAAGAGATTCATCATGACACTCACCGCAACGCCACCATAGAGAAAAGCAGGATTGCCGGTATAGCCCGCTAGCACATAGCCAAGCCCGATGATGCCCACCAAAAAGACTGACATCAACATCCATGTCTTAAAAATATTTGCGCGCTTTTGTGCAATAAAATGAGGATTCATGTCAGAAAAAATTATTCGATTTTAATAGTGCCTGTGCAGACGAGCTCGTTTGCCTTCTTGCGAGTAAACGGACCCCAGAATCCTGTCGGCTTCGGCTCGCTCACTGGCTTTAAGACATCGTCTGCATACTTCAGCTGAAACTTGCTTACCGCGTCACGAGTAAGTGCATTGTAGCTCGTCGTCTCCTTCCCCTTTGACTGTGCACCAGTCGCTGCAATCTGTGTATCTGTGTTCGCATTTAGAAACTTTTGTACGAGTTTTACTTCTTCGTTCACCGCACCGAGTCTGAAGTTTTTGGTGAATACGTCGGTACAGATTTTGGGAGTCGTCGCTTGCTGATTGTTTGCGGTAGTCACTTGTGTTGAGGAGCGGACACCAGTACGAAATAAATCACGCCATGATATTTCGCTAATCGTGGTGGTCTGAATATTGCTCGATGTGTTCGTGGTCGTGACTTGCGTGTTGAGGTCAGATAGGAATTGTGTGTACGCACTTTGGAATGCTTGCTCGGTTTGTGCGGTAGTTTGCTGGAGGAGTGAGTCAAAGTTTTGTTGAGTCTGATTTGTCTGAGTTGTCTGCGTTGTTTGAGTCGTCTGCGTTGTTGTCGATGGACAGAATGGGAACTCAGTCTCAGCAATAGCACAGGTAAGCTTCAACTCGTCATCTCCGAGTGGCACGAGTCCTGAGCCGAGCGGCTTTGAGTCACAGCGCACAACACATGATGGTGGTACTGCGACGTTTTTATTTACAAAACAATCAGGACGTGCACACCATGTCGCCGCTGAAGCGTACTGCGCACACGTGAGCGCGATGATTGTCGCACCGAGTATTCGATACATTCGCATTGCGTAATTATACCATAGGCAAACGTCTGCAAAATAAAAATGACGCGGAGAATCGGGGACCCTCCGCGTCGCATATCACCCCTGAGGGTGTGAGGAAGCTCAATGCTTCGTGCTGCGGCAGACCTGCCAGAATGCGGCTTGGTATCCGTGACCGCGGACCTTCTTGACGATGGTCGTCACGTCAGAACCAGGCAACGCGTCGGCGTTGCCCCGCTTCGTCTTCATGTCGATCTTCGCGGTGATGCCACCTTGAAGCCTGATGAAGCCGTAGCTGCCGTTGAAACTGGTGATCGTCGCACGCACGATTGCTGCTGCTACCATAACACGTCCTCTCTGTTGCTGGCGCTTCTAGTTACAGCATAAAAAGTCTATGTAATGTGGCGCGCAAAAGCAAATCCCGCGCAGTCGAAGACTGCGCGGGATTTGTGTGAAAGTTGTAGTAATCCAACAGGACTATTAGTAGTCCATGCCGCCCATACCACCCATGCCCGGTGCTGCTGGTGCGTGGTTGTGCTTTTCTTCTGGCTCGTCAGCAATTGCTGCCTCTGTAGTTAAAAGTACCGCTGCTGCTGATGCTGCGTTTTGTACTGCTGCGCGTTCTACCTTGACTGGGTCAATGATTCCCGCTGCGAGCATGTCTACAATCTTTGCTTCTGCATCATCAGAGACCGCGTCAAATCCAAACGCTGCGCCCTTCTCGACAACATCTCTGAGAATGACCTGCGCATCATCACGACCCGCGTTTGTTGCAATCTGGATGAGTGGCGCTGAAAGTGCTGATGCAAGGATGCGATATCCGACAGAAAACTCGTCGTGACCGTGCGCATGCTTACTCTTTGCGAGCTTCGCACCTACTTTTGCAAGTGCAGAACCACCTCCAGGAACAATACCCTCTTCAATCGCAGCCTTTGTCGCATTAACTGCATCTTCAATCTTATCTTTGAGATATTTCATCTCGGTCTCAGTCGATGCACCGACACGGATGACTGCAACACCACCTGCAAGCTTCGCAATGCGCTCCTGCAATTTTTCTTTATCAAACTTTGAATCAGTCTTCTCGAGCTGACCTTTGAGCTGTGATACACGGTGCTCAATGTCTGACTTCTTTCCTTTACCCGAGACGATGATGGTTTTGTCCTTACTTGCAATCACTCGTCCTGCGCGACCAAGCATGTTTACCTCAGCGTCAGCGAGTTTGAGTCCTACTTCTTCGGTGATGACGGTACCACCTGTCATGATAGCGATGTCCTGGAGCATCTCCTTCTTTCTGTCGCCATAGCCCGGCGCCTTTACACCCAAGACTGAAAGTGTGCCTCGGAGCTTGTTTAAGACGAGTGTAGTGAGTGCCTCA
Source organism: uncultured Candidatus Saccharibacteria bacterium (assembly GCA_964528735.1). Classification (GTDB taxonomy): domain Bacteria; phylum Patescibacteriota; class Minisyncoccia; order Phycocordibacterales; family UBA2100; genus CAYNND01. Next base: position 33,163 of record CAZGUV010000006.1, read on the forward strand.
CCGTCAATATCCTCTGCGATGATGACGAGCTCCTTCTTGCCACTTTGCATGAGCTTTTCAAGGAGTGGAACAATTTCCTGAATAGAAGAAATCTTTTTGTCAGTAATGAGCACGACTGCATCTTTGTACTCTGCCTCCATACGCTCTGCGTTGGTGACCATGTACGCTGATACGTAGCCCTTATCAAACTCGAGACCTTCGGTGATTTCTGACTCGATACCAAATGACTGCGACTCTTCGACGGTCACGACACCACTCATACCCACCTTTTCAATCGTGTCTGCGATAGTCTTACCGAGCTCTGCACTCTCTGCTGAAACAGATGCGACATTTCTGACTTCATCCTTTCCTTTGACTGGCTTCGCCATAGACTTGAGCTCGGCGACTGCATCTTTTGCAGCTGCCTCGATACCACGACGTACCATCACTGCGTTTGCTCCCATCGCGACGCGCTTGAAGCCTTCGGTGATGATTGCATGCGCGAGCACGACCGCTGTAGTCGTACCATCTCCTGCCATATCGTTTGTCTTACCTGCAACTTCTTTCAAGACTTCGACGCCGATGTTTTCGAACTTGTCTGCAAGAGTGATTTCCTTTGCGATAGAGACACCGTCGTTGGTGATACGTGGTCCACCATAACTGCGGTCAATCGCGACATTTCGTCCGCGCGGACCATGTGTCACGCGAACTGCTTCTGCGACTACATCTGCTCCTGCCTTTATCTTTGCTCGTGCTGCGTCTCTAAAGAGTACTTTTTTTGCCATAGTAGAAAATGATGATGAATAATTATTTCTTCAATACACCTGAAATGTTGTCGTGCTTGATCATGAGGTACTTCACATCGTCAACTTCGATTTCTTGATTGTCGTATCCTCCGAAATAGACCGTATCGCCAACTGATACACCTGAAAGCGGCTCACCAATAGCAACGACTTCTCCGCGCTCTGGTCTGTCTTTGTTTCCTGCATCTGGAATAATAAGACCACTCTTTGTCTTTTCTTCAGCGACTTCTTGCTTCACAAGAATGCGCTTTCCGACTGGTGTTATAGGTGACTTTTTTGCCATACGAGTTTGTTAACAAATAAAACGTGCTGTGACTGTACCACAGAGGTACGGATATTCACACCACTGAGGTCAGAAGTATAAATGCTCCAGTAATTTTGTGCAAGGGATAAATTACTGGAGCGATTGTGTTGTGGGGTAACCCCCATACGACACAATCGCGACGTGTCGGCTAGCCTGGGGCGCCGACCTGGAGCTTGCGACGTGCAGACTTGCTTGAGGCGTCTGCCTGGAGTGTTCTATGAATATATGAATAAGTGAGCGCTTGCAGGGTTATACGTTTTCTGATAGAGTACCTTTCAATGAACGTGATAGGAGGTTTTCTTCCGTATATTCAGATAATCCTCTCGCTAGCTCTCATCGCCGCTATTCTCTTGCAGAAAACCGGCTCGAGCTTAGGAGGTGCATTTGGGGCTGATAACTTCAGCTCAGGATTTCACACGCGCCGTGGCGCAGAAAAAGTACTCTTCCAGGCAACTATCGTACTTGCAGTACTTTTCGCGCTCACCGCTCTTGCGGGTCTTATGCTTCGATAGGCAACCTTTTCAGTTCTAAGTTCGTGCTCACTTGACTGTACCTCTGCCGTTGGCGCGTTCTGTTTTTTTGTTATTTGATTATTTATTTTGAAACCTATGGATACTGAACATGTAGAGCATCCTCAGCACGAGGAGACTCAAGAACAGTCACCTGACAACTCAGTCGGTGCACCTGTTCGCCCCACACTCACTGAACGAGTTATTTCATTTTGGAATAGTTGCTCATCGTTTGAGAAACTACTCGCGGGAACACTCACGACGATTGCGCTTATTTCCCTCTTTCTCATGATTCGAGCGACGAACTACGCACTCACTATCGAAGTGCCGACTCGTGGTGGATCAGTGACCGAAGGAATGATTGGCTCACCTCGCTTCGTCAATCCAGTGCTCGCAACATCAGAGACTGACCGAACTCTGACCTCAATCATCTACAGTGGCTTGATGCGTGCTACGAGTGAAGGACATGTCGTCGAAGATTTGGCTGAGTCATATACCATTTCTGATGACGGAAGAGTGTACACATTCAAAATACGAGAAGACGCAGTCTTTCATGACGGAACACGCGTGACTCCTGAGGATATTCTCTTTACTATCGAACGCACACGCGACCCGATTGTAAAAAGCCCACGGCGTGCAGAATGGGAAGGAGTTGTCGCTGAGGCAGGTACTGACTCACGCACTATTGTCTTTAAGCTTGAGAAACCGTATGCGCCATTCCTCCACAACACGACACTCGGAATACTCCCGAAACATCACTGGAAAGGACTCACCTCAGAAGAATTCGCATTTAGTAATAAAAACATTGCACCCATCGGAAGTGGACCGTACCAATTCGTCGCCGTGACAAACAATGACCAAGGCATCCCGTATCTCTACTCACTTTCTGCATTTGCTGACTACAAGCCACGACCTGCGTACATTTCTGAGATATTTATCTCATTCTTCCACTCTGAAGAAGATGCGCTCGAAGCTTTTGAGGCGGGTGACATCGACACACTTGGTGGACTCTCTGCGGAGAGCATGAAAAAACTTGCTCCAGCGCAAGAAGTCCGCAAGGATAGTACGCTCCCTCGCGTGTTTGGACTCTTTTTGAACCAATCACGAAACCAAGCACTCAGTGACCTCAAGGTGCGCCGCGCACTTGAAGAAGCAATAGATCGCCCATCACTTATCGAGGAAGTCTTTGGTACTCAGGCACTCGCGCTGACTGGCCCATTCCCGACTGCAGATGACACATCTGATAGTGGAGACCTAGAGGCAGCCAGTGAATTACTTGACGCAGCAGGATGGAAAATCGAAGAAGGACGAACAGTCCGCACCAAAGATAGCCAAGAGCTCTCAGTCAGCATCGCGACAGCGAATACACAGGAGCTCAAACTGGTAGCACAGCATGTAGCTGATACATGGAAGCAGATTGGTGTAAAAGTAAAGATTGAACTCTTTGAGACTGGAGACTTGAACCAGACAATCCTTCGACCGCGCGCGTTTGATATCCTTCTCTTCGGAGAAATCACCGGGCGTGAACCAGACCTCTTTGCGTTTTGGCACTCATCACAAAAGAATGACCCTGGTCTTAACCTCGCGCAATACCAGAGCAAAAACGCAGATGCAATCCTCGAAAAAGCGAGAACAACGAGCGATGAAACTGTCCGCGAAGCAAGCTATAAAGAATTTGACGCACTCTTGCGAGAAGATGTGCCTGCTATATTCCTCTACGCTCCGCGATATACCTATCTCGTCTCACCGCGCATACACATGGGAGAACTCCCTTCAATCCTTGAGCCATACGAACGATTGAGTGATGTTGCATCGTGGTATGTAGAGACGGAACGTGTCTGGCACATTTTCGCACAATAAAAGTTACAAATTATACATTTACAAAATTAGAATATATACAGTATGAATGATTCAACACAATCAGGACAAGGCAGTAAACAACCATGGAGACCACGGAGAACTTTCACCGCCGGTCAAAGTGGCGGACACCGTGGTGGACACGGAGGCGGGCATCGCTCAGGCGGGCACGGTGGACATAGTAGTCCACGACCTCACCGCGATGGCGGAGGTAGCCGACCACACGGCGGAGGGCACTCACGCGGTGGCGGTGGACGACGAAAAGAAGTCAAGATGGTAAACCATGTCCCGACACGACCAGCTCGTGAAGGAAACACTATCCCTCCCCTTGCGCCACGTACCGTGCGCATTATTCCACTTGGTGGAGTAGAAGAAATCGGACGAAACATGACCGCGATTGAATACGAAAACGATATTATCGTTGTCGACTGTGGTCTTGCCTTCCCTGAAGACGATACACCGGGAATTGACTACATCCTCCCAAACACCGGATATCTCGAAGACAACAAAGAGCGCATTCGCGGTATGGTGATTACACACGGTCACTTGGACCACATCGGTGGAATCCCGTACATCATCACCTCAATCGGAAACCCGGCTATCTACACACGCAGACTTACCGCAGCGATGATAAAGAAGCGACACGAAGAATTCCCTCACCTCGATCCGATGGATGTGCGTGAAGTAGAAAAGAACACGGCGCTCAAGATGGGAGAGCTCACCATCCAATTCTTTGGCGTGACTCACACCATCCCTGACTCTATGGGTGTCGTCATCAAGACTCCTGTAGGAAATGTTGTCTTGACTGGTGACATCAAACTCACCCACGAAGGTGGTGTTGTACACGCAGAGGAAGAGGCTGAATTTAAAATCTTTGAAAAAGAGCGGCCGCTCGCTCTCATGATGGACTCAACAAACTGTGAAATACCAGGATGGTCTATCCCTGAAAATCGAGTGTTCAAAACATTCGAAGAAATCATTGGTGATAAGACACTCAAGCGTATTTTCATCGGTACCTTTGCTTCTCAGCTCGAGCGTGTCATCAAGATTGTAGAAATTGCTGAGCGTAATGGACGAAAAGTTGTCGTCGATGGTCGCTCAATGAAAACAAACATCTTGATCGCGGAAGAGCTCGGTATGCTCAAAGCGCAGAAAGGTACGCTCATCCCTGTTGAAGAGATCGAGAACTACCCACCTGACAAGATTGTGGTACTTGTTACTGGTGCGCAGGGTGACGAATACGCATCACTTATGCGTATGGCAAATAAGTCACACAAATACATCAAACTTCGCACTGATGACACGATTGTCCTTTCTTCATCAGTTATCCCTGGAAACGAACGATCAGTGCAACGCTTGAAAGACAACCTCTCTCGCCAAGGCGCATTTCTCATCACCTACCAGTCATCTGATGTGCATGCTTCAGGTCATGGTTACCGTGAGGAATACCGCTGGATTCACCAGCACGTTCGCCCGAAGTTCTTCATCCCGCAACACGGCTATCACTACAAACTCAGAAACCACGGTGATTTGATGCGCGAGAGTATCGGTATCGCAAAGGAGAACATCGTCATTCCTGACAACAGTTCGATTATCGAAATCAGAGACGAGGGTGAGCGCATCGTGAAGCTCGATGTAAAAGCACCCGCAAATACTCGTGTTGTCGAAGGACATACGGTCTCTGATATTCAGACCACCGTCTTGCGTGACCGAAAGACGCTCGCAACTGATGGTATCTTCGTTGTTGTCGCAACCCTTGACCAAAAAACGGGACGACTCCGCAAATCACCTGACATCATTTCTCGAGGATTTATCTATCTCCGTGAATCACAGGACTTGCTCCAGCAGACCCGACTCATCATCAAAAAGCATGCAGAGCGCATCGCACAACGAAGCTACCCTATCGACGCTGAGGCTATCAAGAATGAAGTCGCAGAAGCAGTCGAGCAATTCCTCTTCCAGCAAACAAACAAGCGCCCTATCGTCATTCCTGTCGTTGTCTCGGTCTAGAGATAAGCGTGCTACACTACCCTAGATGAAGCGTGGCGAGCTCCCCCAAGAGCGCGATGTACCGTATGGTTCAGAAATCAGAGAGCTTTCGAAGGAACTTTTTGAAGCCATCGACACGTGTGACTTCACCACCGAGGAGCATGACCGCATACGCACTGCGTACCACCTCGCGATGCGTCTCCATGCACGACAGGCAGAGCGCTCTGACGGACCATACACGCACCACATACTGCGCGTTACCCTGCGTGTTATTCATGCGACCCGAGGAACGAGTGCTGACTGTGTCATCGCTGCACTTTTGCACGACGCTATCGAGGACCACCCGAAATCCCTTGCAAAAATTATGCGCACCGAAAGGGGTACACTCGTAAATCGTCGCGAGCGGTTTGACGCACTCTTTGGGAAAGACGTACGAGATATAGTCCTATTGCTCACAAAGAAGAAATCAAATCTTGACCACAAGACTACTCGCTACCAGCACTATATTTTGCATCTGACTCGTGACGAGCGAGCACTCGCGATAAAAGTATCTGACTTTCTTGATAACGCGCTTGTGATAAACAAGAAGCCACCTGAGCTCCGTACCCGTCTCGCAAAAAAATGGAAGCCTGTCGCTCCCCTTTTAATCGCTGCGCTTGGTCGCCTCACACATGAACACGGCATACTGGACGCAGACATGCGCACACATCTGATAGGAGAATTGGAGTTTGCCGCACGCGAACTTGACCGTGCGATACTTATGGACGACTCAGTGCAAGGGCCGCTGAGGTGATTGAGTCACTATCCAATTTATAGTATTTCCATAGCTCTGCCATTGTTCCTGACTGTCCAAAATCATCGTGCACACCGATGAACGCTTGTCGGGTCGGATGATTGCGCGCAAGCACTTCTGCAACAGCTCCACCGAGTCCCCCTGCTATCTGGTGCTCTTCGATAGTTACTACTGCACCACACTCTTTTGCGACTGCGATAACGGCTGATTCATCGAGCGGTTTGATTGTATGAATATTTAAAACGACTGAGCCAATTCCCTGCGCTTCAAGCTTTTGAGCAGAGACGAGTGCATTGTATACAAGTGTGCCCGTTGCGATGAGCGCAACTTGTGGTGACGGTGAGCGCCAGAGCTCCTGTGCTTTGCCGAGCTCAAACGGCGTCTCAGGTGTGGTGATGACTGTAGTTTTTTCGCGAGCAAGACGGATGTACCCTGGAAGCTTGTCATCTTTTGCGAGTGCGAGTGTCGCAAGTCGTGCTTGGTGGCTGTCACATGGATAGACGACGGTCATACGAGGAATCACGCGCATGAGCGCGATGTCTTCGATTGCTTGGTGTGTCCCACCGTCAGGACCGACTGAAATACCCGCATGAGAGCCGACTATTTTTACTGGCATACCGTTGTACGCTGCAGTCGTGCGAATCTGCTCCCAGTTTCTCCCTGGAGAAAACATCGCGTAGGATGAAATGAAAGAAATCTTACCCATTGCTGCCATTCCTGAGGCAACCGCTGCAAGGTTTTGCTCGGCGACACCAATCTCAACAAATCGCGTAGGAAATGCGTCACGAAACTTGTGCATCTGAGTACTCTCAGTCAAGTCAGCACAGAGTCCGACGATACGCTCATCTGCCTTTGCCGCTTCGAGGAGTCCATCACCAAAACCGATGCGAGTCGCTGCCATATCAGGCTTTTCAGAAAAGATTTTTTCGTTGAGATGTAGAGAAGTATTTAACATAAAGGTATTGTATCGCGCTTTTAAAATAACTTACCACCGAGAGGTACGTCCTGTTGCGCATGGACGAGGACCACTTCCCCGTTTGCATCTGGGAATCCAAGGGTGAGCACTTCAGACATAAAGTTTGCGACCTGCTTGGGAGGAAAATTCACGACTGCCATGACACGCATCCCGATAAGCGATTCCTTTGTGTAGTGCTTCGTGATTTGTGCTGAACTTCGCTTCATGCCAAGTTCCCCAAAATCTATGGTGAGCTTATACGCCGGTTTTCGAGCTTCAGGAAAATCTTCTACAGCTGTAATAACACCTGAGCGAATGTCTACCTTTGTAAAATCATCGTAACTAATCATGGTGAGTTGCTTCTACCTGTCCTCCAAGCGAGCGCAGCGCTCGAAGTGCAATATCTGCTTGCTCTTTGTTTGGAGGCATACCGTGCCAATGGTAATCACGCTCAAACTGAGGAACGCCCTTACCCGCTATCGTGTGTGCGATGATGACTGATGGCTGCGTAATCGTCGCTTGTGCACGCCCTATCGCGTCATACATCTCACGGAATGAGTGCCCATCGGCATCTTGCACATGCCAGCCAAATGATTCCCATTTTTCTCGCAGAGGCTCAAGGGGCATGATGTCGTGTACGTAGCCGTCAATCTGGATTCCATTTCTATCGATGATGACAATCAGATTATGCAATCGCTCTTTCCCTGCAAGCATCGCCGCCTCCCAAATTACTCCGCAGTTTAGTTCGCCATCACCAGTCAGACAATAGATAAATTTTTGACTCAGGTGTGCATGATCTACTCGATCAGCGAGCGCCATACCGACAGACTGTGCAAGTCCAGAACCGAGAGGTCCTGAGCTCGCTTCAATTCCAGGAAGCCATTCACGATGCGGATGACCTTGCAAACGAGAGCCAAATTTTCGAAGAGTCTGAAGTTCTTCTACGGGGAAATACCCTACACGCGCCATCGTTGCATATTGTACTGGGCAAATATGACCGTTTGAAAGTACGAGCATATCGCGTTCACTCCATGAAGGATTTTTTGGGTCATGTTTCATGATATGGAAGTACAGGAGCGCGAAAATATCAGCCATATCAAGTGGCCCCGCGGTGTGTCCTGAGCCGGCATTCAAGAGCATCATAATAATATCTTCACGGATGGTCGTCGCCATCTTCGTGAGAAATTGTTCTTTTTCTTGCGTCAGAAGTTCCATTTGAAAAGTATACCGCAGAAAATGCACTGCTCTACACTCTGTGAGGACAGTCGATTAGCTTGAGTCCTATAGTTGAATCAAGCGTTCGTTCAAGCGACGCATCGAGCTCGATGAGATGCACCTCGAGCGTGACCGCAACTTGCGCGGATTTGAGGTGCCCGCCGTATGTAGCATTAGTGTCATCTGAAATAGTCGTATGAATATGAAGGAATGGCTCTCCATCCACACGCACTGCATTCCCTACCATTGTTACAACTTCATGTGCTGCATCGTATTTTTTGAAATGATATGCACGCTCTGCAAGTGAGTAGTAGCCAAGCTCTATTGCCTCTATCGCACCAAGTGCAGTAAACCACCCTGTAGCAATATTGTGCTCCTTACAAAAAGAAACAATAGTGTCGTGCACCACCTCACCTCGTTCAAGTCGCAAGATATGATGCGCTTTTTCCTGTGTCGTCAGATACTGCATATATATTTAGTATTTAAGTGCTTTCGCAACATGCGCGCAGAGCGTCTCATACGCTTCTGGCGGGTACTCGTGACGACTCACTGCAGACCCGACCACGACTCGAGTCGCTCCTGTTCGAAAGACTGTCGGAATACTTTGGTCATTCATACTTCCATCAATGGTGATTTCAATCGTCGGAAGGCGTGCCCGAACAGCTTTGATTCGCTGGAGTACGCGAGTATCAAACGGTCTCCCTTGTGCACCAATGGGGTCAATACTCATGAGTTGTATGGATGCAATGCGCTTGTCTGACTCGACATACGCAAGCATTGGCTCAAGGTCAGTACCAATAAGTGCTGAAATACCGACTGTTGCATGGCGTGAATCCCACGAATCGACGACGCCTCGTACTTCTTCGATAGAGAGAAAGCTTTCCCACTGTGCAACGATGCGCTTCGCGCCCGCGCGTATGAAGTCGCATCCGATATTGTGCGGATCAGTGACCATAAGATGCACTTCTGTTTCTATAGACTTCAAGTCGAGCTGGTGGAAAAAGTTTTGTGGGAATGCACCAGGCATGGTGTACGGAATACTCAGCGACTGCACAAACTGCCCATCGCAGATATCAATATGAAGCTGAGGAGCAAAATGTTGGTACAGTTCAAACTGTCTGAAAAATACATCCTCCGCAGCTTCAAGTATCGCTGGAGTGATGCGGTTAGCGTACTGATTCGATTGCTTTGATACGTCGTTCATGTCGTGATTCGTTAGTAAATGGTTCGCGAAGCCATTCGAGTACTACCTTTTTCGCAACTTCTGCATCGAGAAATCGCGCGCCGAGCGAGAGGCAATTCGCATCATTGTGAGCACGTGTTGATTGCACCATTGAGAGAGACTTGCCCGACATATCAACCTGTTCTCCGTGTGGTGCCCCATAGTAGACTGCACAACGCACCTGTGGAAAGCGGTTTGCAACAATCGCTTCACCTTGTCCTGATGCGCCGAGCACTATCGCCTTACTATCTTTCCCTCCTGCAGCGTCAACACTGAGCTGTCGCGCTGCTGAAGCGATAAGAGGTGGATAATCATCTGCAGCGTCATAGACAGCAGGTCCACAATCAACAACCTCAAATGATTCAGAGGCGAGAAAGTCTGCAAGGATTTTTTTAAGTTCGAAGCCCGCGTGGTCGGACGCAAGATATACTTTCATACGAGCAGTATATCAAACACTAGAGGACTTTTCCTACCGCGATGACATGACGAACGAGTGAGTTGGTATAGCCCATTTCGTTGTCATACCATGCGAGAACTTTCACGAGGTTGCCTATGACGCGAGTCATAGTGAGGTCTGCGATTGATGCGTGTGGGTCGCCAACAATGTCCGTCGAAGTGAGGAGTTCGTCTGTTGCAGTAAAGATACCTTCCCATCGAGGGTCTTTTGCTGCGAGTCGGAGGATGTTGTTTACTTCCTCAGCGGTCGTCTCTCGTTTTGCAATAAACGTTATGTCAGCCATTGAACCCGCTGGGACAGGCACGCGAATCGCGATACCGTCAAACCGTCCTTGGATTTGCGTGTGTACCTCGGCGGTCGCCTTTGCTGCACCGGTCGAAGATGGAACGAGGTTAATCGCTGCTGCGCGCCCTCGGCGCATGTCTGACTTACCACCAGGACCGTCAACAATCATCTGTGTCGCAGTGTAGGCATGTGTCGTATTTAAAAGTGCCTTTTCGATACCGAGTGCTGCATCGAGAATAGCAACGACTGGGCTCGTACAGTTCGTAGTACATGATGCATTTGAAGTCACCTGAGTCTTGGTGAGGTCATGTTCGTTTACTCCCATGAGTACTGTCACTCCATCAGCCGCTTCGCCTTTCGCAGGTGCTGAGATGACGACTCGTTTGGCACCACCTTGTAAGTGTGCCTTCGCTTTTGCGTATTCAGTGAAAAATCCTGTTGACTCAACAACGACATCAACACCAAGTGCTCCCCACTTTATTTGTGCAGGGTCCTTTTCTTTCGAGACTGCGATGCGCTTTCCATCGACAATGAGGGTGCCTTCTTCAAAGAGTACCGGAAACGGTGCGCGACCATAGACAGAGTCGTACTTCAAAAGGTACGCGAGATTTTCTACATCACCCAAATCGTTGACCGCAACCACCTCTACATCATTGTAATGACGTGATGCGTGGAGAAATGCTCTACCAATACGTCCAAAACCGTTTATACCTACTCGTACCATATATATTTCTTAAAACCTATAATGCTAATGACGCAAGTCCTGCAAGGTATGCTCCAGTCACTGAATCGAGCACTCCTGAAATTGCAACTGCCCCTGCTTGGACTTGGTTTACTGTATACAAACCAAAGTCAGGATCGACGACCACTAATGCTGAACCAACAAGAAGGAGCGCAAGTGCGAGTGCACGCACGCGCTTTACATACTCTGATACCGTGAAGTACGGCGTTGCAGGTATGTCGTTGTCGGCAACATCTTCGGGCGTAAAGGCCATAGAAAAAGTATACCTTGTTTACGCACCGATGAGTATTTCTATGTGGATAGATTTATTTGCGATAGTACGGGATTGTCGTCTCGGTGAGACCCAAGATATCACCCACTCCGAAAGCTGCTCGAGCACTTTGTGTTCCTGCAGTTGCCATAATAAACAACATGTACACACTTGCGACCATTGTGACGAGTGTAACTGGTATCGAAAACAGATTGAGAAGCCCTTTCGATTGCTTCTTTGGTGTTTTGACTATTCGTGGAGGCTCGACGTCTACAGCTTTCGCACGAGTCTTTACTGACTCTTTGACGATGACTGCTTGGGGACGCTCAGGAGAGCGCATAGTGAATGGTGACGGTGTGCTCTTTCGAGGACGCTCAGCGACAACAGTCTTGAGGCGTGAACCTGTTTGCATGCGCTCGGTTTCTGCACTTACTGGTGCAGGCGTATCGTGCTTACTTGAGAGCACAGGGAAAAGAGGTGCTTCGTCCTTACTGTAAATACTCACCCGATGCACAATGACTGGCTCTTCTTTCTTTGCTTTTGTTGAGCGTGCTTGTTCTTCGTACCATTTCGCTTGCTGCGCATGCACTGCTCGGCGATGTGCAAACAATGATTCGATGTCTACATACAAACGCTCACCAAGAAACTTTGTCTGGATGGTGCCGTCAGTGCCGAGATTTTCAATATACTCTTGCGTATATCCTGAAAGACGTGAAGCACGATTGACCGATACGTATTTTGCTCCATCAGTCACGATAGATTCTTCTTGGTCTGCGACAATGTCCTTTTTCTGCGCGCGTTTCTGTGCGCGTTTTTCTGAGTACGCCTCAAGTGACGCGACATCCAGCACTCGTTCTCCATCGCTTTCTTTGCTTCGTATAACTCCAGCCTTGACGAGTCGCTCGAGGTGATGACGTGTGAAACCAGTGAGTTGCACAGCTCGCTCTATCGTCACTTCTGTTTCATTGACCATGTGGCTATAGTACAATAAAAGACAGCGCAGAGGCACCTTTTACCTGTGTATAAGCCATTTTTGTAGGACATGGGTCTCCACAAAAGACACTAGATACTATCTACGACATCCTTCACAATTTTCTGCAATAGCTGAGGGTTTCCGGCTCCCTTGAGCGCTTTCATGGACTGTCCGACAAAGAACTGCATAAGCTGAGTTTTGCCTGCTTTTATGTCCGCAACAACGTTTGGGTTTGCCCGTACTATCTCCTCAACGACTTTCTTGAGTGCTCCCTCGTCTGATACCTGCATCAGTCCTTTTTCCTTTGCAATCACCTCTGGGTCTCCACCTTCTTTTGCAAGAATCGGAAGTATATCCTTTGCTGCCCGTGAAGAAAGTTTGTCCTCCGCAATCATCATTATGAGTTTTGCAAACGCAGTGACATCAAGGTTGACATCGCCAAGCGCTGCAAGATCAGTGACAATGTAATTACTAGCGAGCTTTGCGTGTGCATCGCCAACAATCTGTATTGTTGCTTCAAGGAGCGCTCGATCAGTCTCATCTAAGAGATAGAAATCTGCATCTGCTGAAGATATTCCGTACGATGTGTAGCGAGCGCGAATCTGCTCGGGGAGCTCAGGGAGCGATGCTTTGATGGCATCTTTGTTTAACTCCTTATCTGCACTGAGCTTAAACTTTCGCAAATCTGGGTCTGGGAAATAGCGGTAGTCCGCAGAACCTTCCTTTTTTCTCTGACTAAAGGTGACGAGCTTGTTTTCATCCCATCCTCGAGTTTCTTGGACTATGGTCCCGCCCTTTTCAAGGGTCTCAATGTGACGCTTCATTTCATACTCAATTGCTTTCTGTGCAGAGCTGAACGAGTTGAGATTTTTCACCTCTACTTTTGTCCCGAGTTTGTTTGGGTCCTTACTCACTGAAATATTCGCCTCAACGCGCATCTCACCCTTTTCCATGTTTGCATGAGATACTCCGAGTGTGCGGAGTAAAATCTGAAGCTCTTTTGCAAATGCTGCTGCTTGTTCACCGCTATGGATGACTGGTTCGGTGACCAACTCCATGAGCGGGACTCCTGCGCGATTGTAATCAATCAATGTTTTTTGTGTCTTCGGGTCATGCTGACTGCGCGCTGTATCTTCTTCGAGGTGGATACGCGTAATCGCTACACCGCCGACAGTCCCACCTTTCACAAACGGATACTCATACTGACTGAGCTGATACCCTTTCGGAAGGTCAGGATAAAAATAGCTTTTTCTATCAAATTCACTGTAATCTGCGAGCTGTGCTCCAATCGCAGAACCAACGGTAAGCACTGAGCGAATTGCTTCTTTGTTTGGCACTGGCAAAACGCCAGGGTGCGCCATACACACTGGACAAATGTTTACGTTTGGCCGCTTTTCGTCAGCGTTATTTGCACACCCACAGAACATCTTGGTCTGTGTCTTAAGTTCGACATGGACCTCCATGCCTACGGTCAGGATATAGTCGGACATGGCGTAAGTATACGCAAAAACAGAGCGCTCACAACCGTAAAACTACAGCGCATTAAAGAAGAGCGTGCGGCCTATAACACTCTTGCCATCAATCACATCTGACGCTCGGACACGACACACTATCTCATCTTTCATGAGTGGTTCAGAGCAGTAGTCCCATCCCGCATGGAGCTGGGGCATCTCTGTTGCAAGCACAAATCCATCCTTCCACGCGTATGCTTCTGGGTAGTAACATATCCCCTCATCGTCAACCTTTTCGCAGGCAGTCCGCTCAGCAGCGAGCTCTTCCTCGGTCATGTGAAGTACGCTTTCAACAAGCACTCCTCCGTGACGCTGTTCGGATTCAGTAAAAAGTGCGAGCTTTGATGTGTCCTCTACTTGTATGTAGACATCAACAACAAATGCGCGATCAGTCATGCGCTCAACAAAGAAATAGTTCTCCCATAATGGAGATACTGAGAATGAGAACCCGAGTCGGTTGTTTACATAGCTTGCATGAGAACGAGGCTGCGACAATTCTGGGATTGTCACTGGGTCATGTGCCTTAAACTGAAATCCTGCACCCAAAAAGTACCCCGCGCATATACTAATAGTGGATATAATGAGAGCTGAAAGTATGTGCTTCATCACACATAGTGTACCACAATCTAGGCTCGTGACGCCTCGCGCAATGCACGAATAAGCTCATCGCTGACTGTCTTTACCGCATCATCGTCAAGGACTGAAACGGTGAGTACCGGCTTACCCCACTTTTTTGCGATACGAAGTTGTTTTTTAAGGGTCGCTTCATCAACCATGTCTGTCTTCGTGAGAATGATAATCTCCTGTTTCTCAAGGAGTGCGTAATTGAAAGCTCCGAGCTCACGCAAAATCACCGAGCGAGTCGCAGCGATATCCTCATTTTCAAGCGAGATACAGTGGAGCAACAACGAAGTGCGCTCAATGTGTTTGAGAAACTTGTCACCAAGCCCCTTTCCTTCTGATGCGCCTTCGATAAGACCTGGGATATCAGCGAGGACATACCCATACAGCGCGCCGAGATTTGGCTCAAGAGTCGTGAATTCGTAATTACCCACCTTTGCCTTTGCGTTGGTGAGCGCATTCAGGAGTGACGATTTACCTGCATTGGGAAGCCCAATGAGTCCGGCGTCTGCAATCAGACGGAGTTCGACATGCAATCGTGATGACTCTCCATCTCTTCCAGGAGTTGATTCCTCGGGTGAGCGGTTTGTAGAACTTTTGAAATTGGTATTACCGAGTCCCCCTTTTCCCCCACGCAGAATGAGAATCTTGTCTTCATTCATGATGTCGTATGTGGTCTCAGTTTCTTCAACTGTTACAAAAGAACCGATAGGGAGTTCGATAATACAGTCAGCGCCATCTTTACCTGCCTTATTCCAACCACCTCCCACTGCCCCGTTTTGCGCTTTGAATACTGGGTTGTGCTTGTATTTGTAGAGCCGCCCGATATCACGGACACCTTTGATGTATATATCCCCTCCACGTCCTCCATCGCCACCACCTGGACCTCCCCACGGACGGGCGTGTTCACGTATCCAGGCCACGGTACCGTTACCCCCGCGTCCTGCTCGTGCCTCTAGAGTGATTTCGTCAACTAGCATCAGACATTACTAGCATAGTTTAAGCCTTTTTGCACTGATGAGTGCTTGGGGTGCGTTTTGCCTACTCTACGATTCTCCAACCTTGTGAGAGCAATTCTTCCGCCTTTTTATACTTCATTTCCCGTACCTCAGTACCGTTGGTGATTTTGACAATGTCGTTTCTTCCGGGTGCCTTTTTACCAACAATAGAACCACGGTCAGCAGATGCAAAATCTGCTCCCTCTTTTACTTCTTTCATTTGTACTGTTTCAATGCGCTGAAACATTTCTGGCTGGAGTTGTGCCAAGAGTGTTGCAACATGTTGTGCGTACGAAGCTTCCATATCTTTGAAGAGTCGTGTACCTTCTTTTTTGTACTCAACGAGCGGATCACGCTGTCCGTACGCACGAAGATTTACGTTTTGTCGTGTGTAGTCCATCACTTCGAGGTGATCGACCCAGAGTAGGTCTATTGTTTGGAGCATCACTCGTCGCGCGACAGGATAAAACGTCTCAAGTCCGAGCGATTCCTTTTTTGCAGAGACGACCGCAGGAAGTTCAGGGTGAATCTCGGTAAGTCGCATGAGCTCTGCATCAATCGCTTCGTTTCCGTGTGAGACGATTGCACTGCGGCGCTTGTAGATTGCCTGTCGCTGACTATTCATAACGTCATCGTATGAAAGCACCTGTTTTCGTGAATCGAAGTGGAATCCTTCAATCTTTGTTTGTGCAGACTCGAGTGAGCGAGTAATCATACTGTTTTGTATCGCCTCATCGTCAGGAATACTCAACATGTTCATCACTCCTTGCACGCGATCACCACCGAAGATGCGCATGAGTGAATCATCAACTGACACAAAGAACTGTGTCTCTCCAGGATCTCCTTGTCGTCCCGCACGCCCACGGAGCTGGTTATCGATTCGTCGTGCTTCGTGTCGTTCTGTACCGAGCACGAAGAGACCACCAAGTTGTTTTATTTCCTCATAACTTTCTGGCGTTGCTGGGTTTCCTCCAAGCTTGATGTCCACTCCACGACCTGCCATGTTTGTCGCAACAGTCACTGCTCCTCGCTTTCCTGCCTCAGCAATAATCGCACCTTCTCGCTCGTGATTTTTTGCATTCAATACTTCGTGTGGCACACCAGCAGATGTGAGGTAGCCTGAGAGTTCTTCGTTTTTTTCGACTGACACCGTACCGATCAAGACTGGCTGACCTTTCTCATGCAATTCTTTCACCTTGCGAGTGATTGCCTTCCATTTTCCTGCCTCTGTCTTAAATATTAAGTCATTTCTATCAATTCGCTTCGGTGGAATATTTGTTGGAATTGCTACTGTGTTGAGACCGTATACTTTGTAGAACTCTTCAGAAGAAGTGACTGCTGTACCCGCCATGCCCGCAAGTTTTTCGTACTGACGGAAATAGTTTTGGAATGTGATAGATGCGTAGGTGCGAGACTCTTTCTGAATTGTCACACCTTCCTTTGCTTCAATCGCTTGGTGGAGTCCTTCTGACCAGCGTCGTCCTGGCTGCATGCGACCAGTGAACTCATCGACAATCACAATCTCATCGCCTTTGACGACGTATTCTTGGTCTTTGTGGAATAGTGCCTTTGCACGAACAGCAGTCTCTAGGTGGTGTACGTACTTAATACCCTTATCGGTATAAATGTTATCGATACCGAGCGCTGATTCTGCTTTCGTTATTCCATCAGGAGTCATTGAAACTGCACGGAGCTTTTCGTCAACCTTAAAGTCAACGTCCTTTTCCATCGAGACCGCAATGTCAGCAAAGGTACGGTAAAGCTTATCTGAATCATTCGCCGGCGCTGAGATGATGAGTGGTGTACGAGCTTCATCGATCAAGATAGAGTCGATTTCATCAACAATTGCAAAGTGATGAAGTCGCTGACGTACTTCTTGTGCGTCATATACCAAGTTGTCACGAAGGTAGTCAAAACCAAACTCGTTGTTCGTACCATAGG
>CAZGUV010000007.1:0-45955 GCA_964528735.1 uncultured Candidatus Saccharibacteria bacterium
CTCTAAAACGCCCTGCGTTTTCTCTAACTTTTTTGTGCCGGAAGAGGGACTTGAACCCTCACACCTTGCGATACACGATTTTGAGTCGTGTGCGTCTACCATTCCGCCATTCCGGCATTGCTTTAGGTCTTAACTTATACTCACACTATTACTGAGGTTTTCCCCAGCGTTTGCGCATCATACAATGTTTTAGCCAAATTTCCAGAAGACCAAACGACCACTACCTGCTATACTTTTGCACTATGATTTAGTGCATCGTGATGTCCTCTTATTTGCCTTATTTCAATTAAGACTTCTCTATGCACACCTATTCATATCCTGTTGTACTCCGGCTTTCAACGGCGCTCACGGTATACCTTACGTCATTATTTGCTGCAAACACGCTGGGGATTAAACTCATGCCGTTTGTATTCGATACAACACTCTCGGTCAGTGTTTTTTCATTTCCTGTCGTATTTTTGATGACCGATGTTATTGGTGAACTGTACGGCAAAAAAACTGCAAAACTTTTTGTTCGTGCTGGCATTATCAGTGTCGCACTGTTCACGCTCTACTCGATACTTTCAATCATGCTCCCGTGGTCATCACGCGCGGAATGGGTGCATGCGGGCTATGACCAGATATTTGGGACATCAATCCGTATTGCTATCGCATCGCTTGTTGCCTTTGCAATCGCAGAATATCAGGACGTCTATTCGTTCTTTCTTTTGAAAGAGAGATGGGGAAAGCGTTTGTTTTGGTTGCGCTCGCTGCTTTCAAATATGTGGTCACAATGTATCGACACCGTAGTCTTTATGGTTGTTGCATTCGCTGGAGTATATGAGACAAACACGCTCATTAATATCATCATCTCGTGGTGGCTGTTCAAGGTAGTGATGGGCTTTCTCTATACGCCGCTTTCGTATGTAGCGATGAAATTTTTTGCACCACCACAGGAGCCCCAGTCATGATAGTTACCCCAATCCATACCCGTGTATGTATGAAAGGAGAGTCGCTGGAGCATTTTCTCTTTGAGCATATCAACAAGCTCAAAAATGGAGATGTGCTCGTCGTGACATCGAAGATAGTTTCTCTCGCTGAACGCAGGACTCTTCGAGGTGCTGATTCAGATACGCGGATGCGTGAAGTGCGAAAACTCACAAAACACATTCTCACAGATAAAAAACCAAGCCTGACATACACACAAGGCATCTACACGGCAGATGCGGGCATCGACGAGTCAAATGGAAATGGTGATCTGATACTTCCTCCTCAGGACCCCTGGAAGTCAGCACGTGATATACACAAAGCGCTGAAAAAAAAGTTTAAGGTACGGGAGTGCGGTGTACTTATTGTCGACAGTATGCCACTTCCTGGAAGAAAGGGAGTCGTAAGCGCCACTATCGGGATGGCAGGATTTTTACCTGTACGTAGTTACATAGGCAAAAAAGATATTTTCAAACGTCGCTTTGCATACAGCAGTGCGAATTGTGCTGATGCGCTTGCTGCTGCAGCAGGTGTAGTGATGGGAGAAGGTGATGAGCAGTGCCCACTGGTGAAAATTTCTGATGCACCAGTAACTTTTACAAAAAAAGTTATCACTGAGAGAGACATTACGGTACATCTTACCGAGGATATATATCAACCACTCAGTAAAGCAGTGCTTAGAAAATCTAAATAATAAGCCGTATTTTTTGAATGCAGGTTGCGCACTTCATAAAAATACTTTATGGAAAAATTTGTCCACATTTTTTCCTTTACTACTCGTACACACATCAGTATTATCGTGCGCAGGCGTGTTCGTTCATAGGCACTTTGTGCCTACCCCTCCGTGGTGGCATTTGGTTCCTATGAGCCTTAATGCGTGAAGCGGGGGGTTGGTAATATCTGGACGAACACACTGTCTCCTAGTCAGTTTCAAACCTTTTTATTCATCTGTTATACTCATTTCACCTATGGAACCACAGCAACCGTCATCACCATATTACAGCAACGCAATTTTTTGGGTTGAGGTACATCGAATCGTCCCAAACCCTTTTCAGCCACGTAAGGTGTTTGATGAAGCGGCGCTCGCTGATCTTGCAGAATCTATCCGACAGTACGGTGTGCTCCAGCCCTTGACGGTCACACGACGAGAGATAACAAAGGAAGATGGTGGACTTGGTGTCGGCTATGAGTTGATTGCTGGTGAACGACGCCTTCGCGCTGCGCGTCTCGCTGGTGTCTCGCAAGTACCGGTGATTATTCGAGCCGCAGAGGAGTCAGACAAAATGAAGCTCGAGCTCGCCATCATCGAAAACCTTCAGCGTGAAGATTTGAATCCTATCGATCGTGCAAAAGCATTTAAGGAGTTGGTTGAAAAGTTTAGCCTCAAGCATGTTGATGTTGCGAAGAAGGTGGGCAAGAGTCGTGAGTATGTTTCAAACTCAATCCGTCTTCTCGCACTCCCTGAATCAATGCAGACATCGCTCTTGCATAATGAAATGAGTGAAGGACATGCGCGAACACTTTTGATGCTTGCTGACCGTCCTGAGGAGCAGGAGACTCTGTTTAAGGAGATTGTTCATAAAAAACTTACAGTCCGTGAGACAGAGAGAATCGCGCGACGAATTGCAGTTGAGCGTGCACGAAAGCAAGAGCTTCCCGCAGAACTTCTTAATCTCGAGAAGCAGCTCTCAGAATCACTCGGTACACGAGTGCAGATTGAGCCGCGAGAGAATGGAGGCAAGGTCCACATCGACTTCTTCTCGCAAGATGATTTGCAAATCATCTTGACTCTTATTGATAAAAATAAGCGTGAACGAGAAGCACAGGCATCTGCAATGCCAGCCGCGGAAGAAACTCCTACCTCAGCCCAGAGTACAGCTCAGAGTGAAAACCAGGCGCCAGCAGTTCAAGGTTCAGGGCAAGAGCATGGTGTAGATACACTCGTGATGCAAAACGATGATGCGTCATTTACACCTGCGGTG
This sequence comes from uncultured Candidatus Saccharibacteria bacterium, assembly GCA_964528735.1. Taxonomy (GTDB): domain Bacteria; phylum Patescibacteriota; class Minisyncoccia; order Phycocordibacterales; family UBA2100; genus CAYNND01. The sequence goes on from CAZGUV010000007.1 coordinate 2,949, forward strand.
GATGATGCAGCATTGGGAAATACCGATGAAGATCTCTACTCAGTAAAAGGCTTTACCGTTTAGCGCTCCCTTGTTTTTTGTTTGTGCTAGCTTTTTTTGCAGGTGTTTTTTCTTCGACTTTTGCAGTCATGCTTTGAGGTGAAATTGCGGTGCGGATATGCTTGCGTGCCATCGAGGTTTTTACCAATTCAAGCCATTTCTTGTTCGGGTGTGCAGAATCTTTTGTTATGATTTCCACAATGTCTCCGTTGTGGAGCTGGCTTTCAATCGCTATCAGTTTTCCATTTACCTTCGCTCCTGCGATATGGTCACCAAGCGCTGAGTGAATTGCGTAAGCAAAATCGATAGGGGTTGCACCAGAGGGAAGGTCAACGACGTCACCTCGGGGCGTAAACAAGAAAATTCGATGACTGAAAAAATCGTTCTTTAGTGTCTCAATGTACTCATCGTGTTCGTGGTCAGGCACTGTTGCAATACTCTTTATCCATCGTGGTACGTGGTGCTCACCAGTCGCTTCTTCAGCTTTGACATGCTCCTCAGGGCTTACTGTTAGTCGTTCGGGGAAGAATTGCTCGACCCACTGCATTGACGCACCCTTTTTCTTTTTTGTACGAGTGTCCTTATAGCTCAAGTGAGCTGCGAGACCGTACTCAGCGTACTTGTGCATTTCTTCTGTTCGAATCTGAATTTCAATAATGGTATTTTCAGCATGCACGGTGGTGTGAATACTTTGATAGCCGTTTGGTTTTGGAAACGCGATGTAGTCCTTGAGTTTGCCCGGGAGTGGTCGGTATGTGCCGTGGATGACTCCAAGGGCCTGATAGCATGCAGCAACATCCGCAACAATGACACGAAGTGCGGTGATGTCGTAGATGCTGTCAATGTCCCATTCCTTTCGAACTAGTTTTTTGTATAGACTATACAAACCTTTTTTTCGAGAACGTATTCTAAAGTTTGTAACTTCTCCGATTGACATCGCATCAGCGATATCTGCCTCAAGCCGCTTCAAGTTTTCTGCTGTGCCGGTGGTCCGTTCGGTAAAGAGTGCGAGTACTTTTTGGTATACCTGTGGGTATGCGTGAGGAAACGCCGCATCCTCCAAATCTTTTTTCATGACACTCATACCAAGTCTGTCGGCAATCGGGGCATATACTTCAAGTGTCTCAAGTGCGATGCGCTCGCGCTTGTGCTCGGGCACGTGCATTAGTGTGCGTGCGTTATGGAGACGGTCTGCAAGTTTGATGATGATGACTCGAACATCTTGCGCGGTTGCGGCGAATAATTTTCTAAGTGACTCGGCATGTCGTTCGAGTCCACGGTAGCGGACGTGTCCGAGTTTTGTGACTCCTTCAATCAAAAGATACACGTCCATGCCAAAATGCGTCACAATTTCTTCCTTAGGTATGCCCGCATCTTCGATAGAGTCATGGAGAAGTCCTGCCGCAATTGTCTTTGCGTCCATTCCCATCTCACTGAGGTACAGTGCTACAGTCGCGGGGTGTATGAAGAATGGCTCTCCTGAGTATCGGGTGTGGGGAGCGTGGGCTTCTTTTGAGCGTTCATACGCTCTCCTGATGAGGTCAGAGTCATGCTCAGAAGGGTTCTCGAGCATTCCGATGATGTCTTCAACTCGCGGTGCTTCAGAGTTCATATCATCTATACTTACACTAGGTACGGATTACTGCAACTTATTGTCGGAGGATTGCAGGGAATCGTGTCGTTTTGGCATTCGGCATGTCTTGAATGAGCATCATCGCCGTTTCGCTCACAAGTCATTTTTTCTCGTCAGAAAAAATGCTCGCGAGTCTGTCTCGCGGTTGTGCGAGACGCGCAACATCGCTCCGACTCACGAAAACTAGTTCGCATGCGCAGCAGCGCGAATGCCTCACATATTATTTCCCAAGCTTGTGCGGGTTATGGTTGGGGCATGTTTTCACTGAGCACCTCTCTGGTATCGTTTTTGTGCCTTCCATCATAAGTGATCCACAGAGCTTGCAGAGGTTTCCAGTCGGTTTTGTTTTAATTGCATGCTTACAGTCGGGGTAGTTTGAACATGAATAGAAAATGCCAAATCTGCCACGTCGTTCGCACATCTCGCCGGTGCCACAATGCGGACATTTAACCCCTGAAGTGTTTGCAAGCGAATCACGTTTTATGTACTTACATTTTGGATAGTTTCCACACGCAACAAATTTGCCGTAGCGTCCTTCGCGTTCAGTGAGTTTGTGTTTGTTACAGGTCGGGCACATTTCATCGAGTTCTTTTGGTGGTTCGATAATGTTCCCATCAGCTTTTCGTGCGCCATTACAGTCAGGGAAACGCTTGCAACTCATGAAGCGACCTGTGCGAGAGAGTTTAAACTCCATAGGTCCATTACATGTTGGGCAGAGAAATTCTGCTGGCACATCACCGAGCCCGGTTTGTTTCGGGATGTCATCCTTTTCCTTTACTGCTTTAGCAAACGGTGCGTAGAAATCTTTCAGTGTCTTTGTGTACTCACGACTTCCATCAGCAATTTGGTCCAGCTCATCTTCCATTTCAGCGGTGAATGTATCTGAGATGTATGTCGGAAAGTGTGTTTCAAGGAATGAAGACACGACGTCACCGGTGTCAGTTGGTTTAAGAGTTTTTCCTTCTTTGATGACATACTCACGATCGTTGAGTGTCTTCATGATTGACGCATAGGTCGATGGTCGTCCTATACCGCGTTTTTCGAGCTCTTTGATGAGCCCAGCTTCACTGTATCTGTTTGGTGGTTGTGTCTGCTTGTGCTCGTCGTGAATCGACTCAAGTGTCGCTGGTGCGCCGTCAGTTACTTTGGGGAGCTCAGTATCATCACCACGTGCCGCAGTGTCTTCTTTGAGCCATCCATCAAAGACAACACGTGAACCTGTTGCAGAAAACAGCGGCACAACACGATCTGATGCTTGCACTGTAATTGTCGTGCGCATCACGCGTGCATCTGCCATTTGTGAGGCAAGTGTGCGAGTACGGATAAGTTCGTACAGCTTTTTCTGTTCATCGGTTGCACCTGCGGACATTTTGCGAATATCGGTGGGGCGGACTGCTTCGTGCGCTTCTTGTGCTGATTTACTTTTAGTTGCGTACACGCGCGACTCCGCGTACTCCTTGCCGTATTCAGAAATAACTTGGTCAACTATTGCAGTGTGCGCACTCTTTGCAAGGTTTGTCGAGTCAGTACGCATATAGGTGATAAAACCTGCTTCGTAGAGTTTTTGTGCAATGCCCATGGTGCGTGATGGAGAAAATCCCAAGCGTGTTGATGCGGTCTGTTGGAGTGTTGAGGTGGTAAACGGCGCACGGGGCGAACGCTTCTGCTCTTTTTCTTCAACAGATTCGATTTTCCATGATGAGGAATGCGCGTGAGCGAGTATCTCGTCAGTGCGTTGTTTTGTATCAGGCTCTTCGGTGCATGTTGCTTCAAAGCGATGTGTGTCTGAAACAAACTGTGCAGTGATGACCCAAAAATCCTTTGGAATAAATGCTCGTATCTCACGCTCACGCTCCATGATGATGCGAAGAGCGGGTGATTGGACGCGCCCAGCAGAAAGACCATAGCGCACTTTTTTCCAGATAATACCTGAGAGGTCATATCCCACGAGTCTATCGAGCACGCGTCGTGCTTCCTGTGCTTCGCGGAGCTGGGTATCTACAGGGCGGGGGTGCTTGATTGCCTCATTAATTGCGTCTTTTGTAATTTCGTGGAAAACGATACGCTTTGCCTTTTTTAAATCGAGCACCTCACTCAAGTGCCATGCAATCGCTTCACCTTCACGGTCGGGGTCAGTCGCGAGAATAACGTCTGAAGACTTTTTTGCGAGAGATTTTAATTCGCTGATGACCTTGTCTTTTCCTTCTGAAATGACGTACTTCGGAATAAACCCTCCTGGTATATCAATCGCCTGTTTATTTGTCTTAGGAAGGTCACGAATATGTCCGACTGATGCACGCACAGTGTAGCCCTCGCCGAGGTATTTTTCGATAGTTTTTGCCTTTGATGGCGACTCTACAATTACGAGCTTCATGGGTGAGTAGTACCACAGAGGGGGAGGGTGTTGTCAAATGACACCTGTTTGCAAGCCTTCGGTGTCGACACGATTTCAACCTTTCTTTTTTGTGTAAATAATGCTTAAATACGGTTCATGATTAAAAAAACAAAGGACATTGCGCACAAGACATATACGAAAGTTAAAGAATCTTCAGGGCCACTCAAGCCCGCTTTTCATCTTACTGAACGAGGTGTACAGAACGGTACTGATAGTTTCAGAAAACTATACGCGCAAAAGTATGGAAAATACTTTGTATGGGTTCTCCTTGCTGGCGCACTCTATATGGGCTACGGCATGCTCGGTGCAAAAGAAAAGCCACTTGAAACGGTAGTGGTGAAAGCTGGGGGTGCTGAGTCAGTCGTTTCAGTGCAAGGTTCAGTAGAACCGGCGCAGACAGTTACGCTCGGATTTGAAGGAGCTGGTAAGGTATCGACAGTCAATGTAAAAGTTGGCGATAAGGTTGTGGCAGGACGAGTCATCGCATCACTTTCTCAGGGTGATGCTGCAGCAAACATTGCAAACCAGCGAGCACTCCTTGAAGCTGCTGAGGCACGTCTTGATGAGATAAAGCGTGGACCACGCGTTGAAGATATTGCAATCGTTGAAAGCCAATTGGCGACTGCACAGTCACAACTCGCTCAGGCACAAGCGGTCCTTGTCGATTCTCTCAATGAGTCATACATAAAACTTGATGATTCAGTTCGAACAAAAACAGACCAATTCTTCAACAACCCTCGAACATCGAATCCGCAATTCTTTCAGCCAACAGACTCAGGTGTCCGTGTAAGTCTCGAGGCACAGCGTTACGCACTTGAGGCAGAACTCCAAGCGCTCGCACTTCGAACAATCATCACACCATCTGATACTGATGTTGCTGAGACCAAAGCAAAGATACAAATGGTACGTACTTATCTTGATACGCTTGCCCAAGCGGTCGGCAAGCTCGGTTCATTTACTAGTTTGCCAGCATCTACCATCGAAGGCTACAACCTCACGGTAGCGAGTGCTCGTGCAAACACGTCTGCGTATCTGACGTCACTCACAACCGCAAGTACTGCGTATAACAATGCACGAACCGCAGTCAAGACTGCTGAGAATCAACTCGCGCAGAAAAAGGCAGGTGCGAGCGAAGAAGAGATTCGTGCACAATCTGCACAAGTCCGCGCTGCACAAGCAGCTCTCAATAATGCGTATGCGCAGTCGAGTAAGCGAGTTATCGTTGCACCGTTTTCAGGCACAGTCACCAGTGTTGATGTGAAAACTGGGCAGATAGTTTCAGGCACATCAGGCACCGTCACCCTCATCAGTGCATCACGCTTGCAGGTAGAGGCGTATGTACCAGAAGTTTACATCGCAAAGATTAAAGTAGGAGACTCAGCAGATGTAACACTTGATGCGTATGGTTCAGACCAGATATTCAAAGCGACAGTCAGCTCAATAGACCCAGCAGCGACAAAGCGTGATGGTATTACCACCTACAAAATCGTCCTTTCACTCACCGAAGCTGATCCGCGTGTTAAGTCAGGTATGGGTGGAGATATCCAGATTCAGACAAAGGCCGTTTCAAATGTCATTACAATTCCAAAGACATCGCTCATCCAGAGAAATGGAAAATACTACGTACAAATCCCTACCGGAGAACAGAATCGAGTCGTAGAGCGCGAAGTAAATGTTGGAACAATTAACGAAGCTGATGTCGCTGAAGTAACAGCTGGTCTCAGCGATGGAGACACTATAGTGCTTGTCCCAATAAAGTAATATGATTCCGACGTCGCTTAAACTCGGACTGTACCTCGCTGTTCGCCAGATTCGACGCAGTTCACCGTGGTCCACTATCGGCATCGTCTTTGTGATGATCCTGACATTCTTGAACCTCGTTGTTGTTTCAGGAGTGATGTCAGGAATGATTGAAGGTTCAATCCAGGCAAACCGTATTGGATACATCGGTGATATTGGAATGAAGCCACTGGGAGATAGAACCACAATCGAAAACTCAGCGTCACTCATCGAACTTTCTCTTAATCATCCTGAGTCACAGCGCGTGACGGGACGATTTATCACGAGTGGTTCTGTCGAGGCAAATTACAAAATCGCTACAGACCCAAACGATAGAGAGCTCGCGAATGGTTTGATAGTTGGTATTGATCCTGCGACTGAAATATCAGATTTCCCAAAATATATTAAGGAGGGGACAATGCTCGAGCCAGGTGACTATGATCAGGTCATACTTGGAGCGAACTTGCTCACTCGATATCTTGGTTTTGAAATACCAGGGTTTAAGACACTCGATGATGTCTATCCTGGAAGTAAGGTCCGCATACGTGTCGGCGGTGCGGTTCGAGACATGACCGTAAAGGGAATTGTTCGAAGAAAAGTTGATGAGCTCGATCGCTCAATCATCATGACATCGCGGCAGTTCAAAGATTTGACTGGTATCGACGATATCTCGATTGTATCAATCGAACTCAAACCAGGAGCAAATGCTGAACGAGTCCGAGATGAATTGATTGTACAAGGTGCGGGGCGTTACGCTGAGGTGCTAACGTTTGAACAAGGACTTCCCAAGGCAGTCATTGATATTCGAGATACCTTTAACATGCTTGGAAACATGTTTTCAGTCATTGGACTTATCGTAGCTGCAATCACCGTGTTCATTGTTATCTTCATCAACGCGCTGACTCGACGAAAGTTTATCGGCATCATGAAAGGAATCGGTATTTCAGGGAAGGCGATTGAGTTCTCATACGTATTCCAGTCGCTCTTCTATGCAGTAGTTGGTTCAACAATCGGACTCATCATTGTGTTTGGTTTTATTGTTCCGTACTTTGCTGAAAACCCAATCGACTTCCCATTCAGTGACGGTATCTTGGTTGCTGAGCCACTTGGCACAATGATTCGTGTCGGAATCCTCACATTCATTACGTTCGTTGCGGGGTATGTACCTGCATGGATGATTGTTCGCAGAAATACACTTAATGCAATTCTAGGAAGATAGGTATGAGAAAAGAACTGATTTCAATCAAAGATTTGGTAAAAAAGTTTGGAGATGGTGAGCGAGAAATCACGGTACTTAAAAGTGTCAATCTTTCGGTTGCAGATGGTGAATACATTGCAATGATCGGACGCTCGGGTGCAGGTAAATCTACATTTCTCTATCAGATGTCACTCTTGGATGAGCCGACCTCAGGAGAAATCATCATTGACGGACATGTGGCGAGTACGATGACCAATCATGAAAAAACAGATTTTCGTCTTCGCATGCTCGGGTACGTCTTCCAGGATTATGCATTGCTCCCTGAGCTCACTGCTCTTGAAAATGTTGCTATCCCGCTACTCATGCAAGGAAAGTCTCGTAAGGAGGCATACGAGCAGGCAACCGAGGCACTTGCAGCCGTGGGACTTGAAAATCGTCTTCCAAACCTGCCGAGTATGCTCTCAGGAGGTCAGCAACAGCGTGTATCAATCGCACGTGCGATTGCACATCGTCCACGCATTTTGTTTGCTGATGAGCCAACAGCAAACCTCGACAACGAATCATCACTGCGTGTCATGGACATTTTCGACATACTCCACAAACGAGGTCAGACCATCATCATGGTGACGCACGAAGAAGAATTTGCAAAGCGCGCTGAAAAAATTGTAAAACTTGACGATGGTAACATCGTGAGTGAACACAAAAATCGCTAAAGTTGCGTTGCGTCTGTAAGCGGTGTAGAACATCACTGCTCGAAGGCTGGGGAGGTCCCAGTCGATTAACCATGGGGGTAACCATGACCGAGCATTTTAAGCCCGTGCCCGTTAGAGGTTTCGGGGTGTTCCAACTCTTCGTGGGCTTTTGTTTAGCCCTCCTCGGACTCGCCGTAGGTATGGCGCCAAATCTCGGTGTTGTGCCTGCGAAGAACCTGCTCGCTGTAATGGTGAGCGACATGTCCGGAGTCGATGGACGCATTGGGTTCGTGCTGTACTACGGTATGGCCGTGCTCATAGCAGTTATCGGCATCGTCATGATGAGGAGCGCACCGGCAGATAGCCGGTGACATGAAACCCGTTCAGCGCGCCGTGCATACCTGCGGCGCCTGGCGGGTCATTTTTTTATAATTATACCTGAGCTCATACTGATGACCCCATCAAGTTCAAGTTGGCTGAGTCGTGCTGAAAGTTCTTCGGAAGAAAGTAGTGTCGACTCCAATAGTGCTTCAAAGCTCTGAGGTTCACGTAGGTTCGTCAGCACGATATCGTCTCCGTTGTATGTGTGCGCAACTGCACTTTTCGTAATTGAAAGCGCATCGAGTATGTCATCGGGTGTGGTGACGGGAGTAGCGCCAAGTTTTAGAAACTGATGCACACCTTTACTATTTTCTGAAAAGATACTTCCCGGCACTACCAGAAGTTCACGGTTATAGTCAGTAGCAAGTCGCGCAGTAATCAGCGTACCAGACTTTTCTCCAGCTTCTATGACCAGTGTTGCGTGAGACATACCTGCCATGATGCGGTTGCGTCGCGGGAAGGACCACTCAGTTGCTTTAAAGCGTGGTTCATACTCTGAGAGGAGTGCGCCACCATGCTCAAGTATTTCATGTGCAAGCGAGAGGTTACTCTGTGGGTACAAAACATTGTCTTCGAGTCCAGAACCAGGTACAGCAATAGTGTTGAGTCCTGCGATGAGTGCATGCCTATGCGCGAGGGTGTCTACTCCGAGAGCAAGTCCAGAGACTATACATATAGGATAACCAGAGAGTCCACCAATCAGGTGTTCTACAACCATTTTTCCGTAACTAGTTACTTTCCGGGAGCCAACAACAGCGAGGTAGGTAAGCTGCTCATCGGGCAAGTTGCCTCGTATGTAGAGCTGTTGAGGTGGTTCGGGTATTTCTTTGAGGAGCGGAAGTGTTTCAAGTGCGAGTTGTCTCACTGGGTGCTTCATAGTACCATCGTAGCACCTTTCGCGGTTCATCCGCGCGAGTTATTACTCACATAAAGAGAAAGCACTATGCTCAGCATCGAATTCATTAGACAGAACGTTGACGCGGTGGTTTCCTCGACTCGCAACAAGAACAAAGACCCTCAGATGGTCACGAGGTTGCTTGAACTTGATGATACTCGCAAAGAATTACAGCTTACCGTTGATACACTTCGTGCAAAGCAGAATGAAGCGTCACCCCGCATTGCATCACTTACGGGTGCGGAGAAGGATGCGCTTTTGAAAGAAATGACCGCATTGAAGGAAAAAATAAAGTCAGCTGAAGCAACGCTTGAGCCAGTACTTACTGAATGGGATGCACTCATCCGAAAAATACCAAACATAGTTTCTCCTGAGATGCCTGTAGGCACGGATGACTCGCAGAACGTTGTAGTGAGTACATGGGGTACACCACGAGATTTCAATTTTGAGATTAAAGATCATGTCGATATTGGTAAACAGCTCAATATTATTGATTGCGAAAAATCTGCAGAAATCTCAGGAAGCCGTTTCTACTATTTAAAAGGTGACGCAGTGTTGTTGCAATTTGCACTCATCAATCATGTGTTTGCAACACTAGGTAGCGAAAAGGTTTTGAGCGAAATTGCACAAGAGAAGGGACTCACTATATCTCCTGAACCGTTCGTCCCCATGCTTCCTCCGGTTATTATGCGACGCGAGGTGATGCGTAAGATGGATAGACTCGAGCCTGAAGATCAGCGCTACATTTTGGGCGAAGACGACCAAGCATTCGTAGGAAGTGCCGAACACACGATGGGACCGTATCACATGGACGAAACAATCGAAGAAGCAGAACTTCCGGTGCGATATATTGGCTACTCAACTGCATTTCGTCGCGAGGCTGGTACCTATGGAAAAGATATGCGGGGTATCTTGCGCGTACACCAGTTCGACAAGCTCGAGATGGAATCGTTTACGACTGCAGAAAGTGGTGCAGACGAGCAAAAGCTCATCGTAGGTATACAGGAATACTTGGTGCGCTCACTTGGGCTCCCGCACCGTGTCGTGCATGTGTGCACGGGTGATACCGGTAAACCAGATTACGACCAGTATGATATTGAAACATGGATACCATCACAGGGGACTTATCGAGAAACTCATACAAGTGACTACATGACTGATTACCAAGCTCGACGGTTGAAAACTTTCTACAAGAGTACCTCAGGTGAGAAAAAGCTTGTCCACATGAATGACGCAACTGCTTTTGCAATTTCTCGCATTTTGATTGCAATCTTGGAAAATTATCAAAACGCTGACGGCACCGTCACTATTCCTGAAGTTTTACGCCCGTATATGGGCGGAAGGGATCTCATTGTCTAGTGTGGAGATTTCATTCGCGCAAAAGCCATCAGTGGTATACTGAGGAACATGTTTTCTAAACGCGCATTGCGCACCGGCGATTATCGAGCACTTATAGCCGTAAGTGCATTCTTACTCTTTGCGGTCGAGCCAATTGCAGGTAAACATCTTCTTCCATATCTGGGAGGAAGCGCTGGTGTATGGGCGACTTGTTTGAGTTTTTTCACTACGGTCCTCTTTCTTGGATACATGTATGTGTATATCTTGCGACGCTATCCTCTAAAGACTCAAGGATACATTCACTCAATCATCGTTGGTGTAGGTGCGGTGCTATGGATTTTGCATGTGCGTTTTGGGACAAGCGTTCTTCCAGGACTTTCAAGTTCACTCTTTGATGTCTCTATGCCTGTGTGGAGCACACTCCTTATTATGACACTGTATGTCGGCTTCCCATTTTTCGTCCTTGCAACCACAAGTTCACTCCTTCAGCAGTGGTATGCGTTTACGCATGAAAAAGAGCCATACTCACTCTATACACTTTCTAATATCGGCTCTCTGCTTGCGCTCCTCGCGTACCCATTTGTGATTGAGCCGTACATTCCACTCTCTGTTCAGGAGTTTATGTGGGCGATATTGTTCTTCGGCTATGCATGTGTGTACGCACTTTTTGCACGCCGTATCATGAAGACTGAGCAGTTGCACCAGCCAGAAAAGGAAGCAGGTGTACCACTCAAATCACTCGTCACCTGGACAATACTTTCAGCTTTTCCGGCATTTGTACTCATTGCGGCTACTTCACATATAACGACAATCATTGCGCCGATACCAATGCTGTGGGTCTTGCCGCTCGCACTGTACCTCATTACATTCATAGTGACATTTGCCGGTGCTGGTGTGGTCGCATTTTGGCCTTTGATGCTCATCTTTTTCGCCATGATGCTCATCAATGCGATTGATAGCGGCTATAGCGCAATCGCGTTTCAGCTTATTGGCTCGATAGGATTTGTCGGATTTGTCGGCATGACTTTCCATGGATTTTTGTACGACAAGCGTCCTCATCATTCTCAATCGGCACAGTATTATGCAGCGATATCTTTTGGTGGTATGCTCGGCACCATCATCGCGAGCATCTTGATGCCGCTCCTACTCACCAAAATAACTGAGTTTTATTGGTCAATCGGTATTGCTGCAGTCGTGGCGGTATTTCTTCTTCCACGTGCATTCTTCCAAAAGGCGACCACCGGGTACACCCATATTGCATACAGACTCTTTTTTGCATGTTTTGTGTGGGCGACTTTGTTTGGCGCTACGGTACGTGATGACGATACCAATGCAGTACACGCGTCTCGAAACTTTTACGGCACCGCAGAGGTTCGTGAGTATGATGACCGCTTTACGCTTTCTCATGGAAACACAATGCATGGAGTGCAAGCAAAGGACTACGATGAAGCACTTATCCCATCTTCGTACTACACCGTAGACAGTGGTGTCGGACGAGCAATCCGAGCGGAGCAGGCAAAACACGGAAATGTACGAGTCGGTGTAGTCGGGCTTGGTACGGGAACACTCGCTGCGTATTGCAGTGCCGGTGACTCGTTTACATTCTTTGAGATTGATCAACGCATGGTAATGATTGCAAATACATTCTTTACGTATCTCGATAGTTGCCCAGATGTACAAATAAAGATGGGTGATGCGAGAATCTCACTCCATCGTGACGCAGATGCAGGCGTAGAACCATACGATGTGCTTGCGATAGATGCATTTAGTGATGATTCTATCCCGATGCATTTGCTCACAAAGGAGGCTGTTGAGCTATACATGAGTCAGGTAACTGCAGATGGCGCTGTCGCAATCCATGTATCAAATCGTTACCTCGATCTTGCCCCCGTAGTCCACCGTATTGCGCAGGAGTTGGGACTTGCATCACTTGAAGTATCTGCTGCAGGCGCCGGCACTTATGGAAGTGGCTCTTCGTGGGTTGTTATTGCAAATTCTGCAACCTTCTTTGATGATCCACGATTTGCAGATGTGCCGTATTACGAGCCATCATTTACGGGTCCGTTGTGGACTGACGATTCAAACGCACTTTCAAGTGTGATATCAATCCCGCTTCCTGATGCCATCAGTTCGCTCTATGATGTCTTTTTCCCTCCTGAAGAAGAAGCTGAGTACGAAGATTCTGAGTACTAGTGGTATACTGTGAGCGATGAGTGACCGACTGAAACATGCGGCTGCAGGTCGCACAACAATCGATCAGTTTCTTTCAGACGAGTCTGGTTCAGTAGATATTCTCGCGCTTGCTGACGATACTAAATCCTTTTTGTCATGGATGTGGAAGTACAAAATCCCTGTTGCGGGAGCGCTCCTTGCACTCCTGCATGTGACCGTTAAGCAAGTTGATGAACACAAAGCATCACACACAACACATACAGAGCTCAAGAGTAATGGAAGAGTAAAAACCATCACTTCTCTTATTGAAGAACTCGAACGACAAAATCCAGCTCAATTCGAGTCTTCGGTTGATGAAATCTCTCAGCTACTCGCGCGCCTTGAGCTTCCTACGGTCCGTGACTTTATGTCACGACACTATGAAAAATCAGATGAAGCGAAGACGCTCAATGAGCAACCGTGGGTACTTGAATGTCTTGCGCACAATGCGCTTCGAGAAGCGCGAAGCACCAAAGACATACGGGAACGAGGTCATCAGATGGTGGCATTTGTAACCATTGCGCGCTCGATGTTGCGCGGCGCAGGGTTTCCTTATGGTGATATTTGTGCGGTGGTAAAGCAGCCGGGTCAATTTTCATGGACATTTGATAAGCGATTGCTCGACATGCCCATTCGGGAAGAAATGCGGAAACAATACTCAGTCATACATGCAGATTTGAAGCAGAAGATTGGTCACCTCACGCCAAAGGATGCATGGCACTTACTTTCGAAAGAGCTTGCGCTCGATTCGAAAGCGGTCTATTACCACCATGAAAAGATGTGGTCAGATGCACCTGGGCTTGTTGATAGCAAGGGACAACCTTTGTTTCCTCGGCCGCCACGCCCTGCGGATTTTGAGAAGATGAATAAGCAACAAAAGGCGATTATCCTCAGAAATGAGCGCTACTATAAGATGAGCCCGAAAGTGGCAAACTTTTTTGCAGGGCTACTTCGTCGTGGTGGGGAGCCTATCTCTGTTGGAACGCACAGGGTCTATCGGTACACCAAAGATCGCTAGCCCTTTCTTTTTTGTCAAAAACAAGGTAATGTGCTCAACATTCTGTGTCTTTTGGCATTGAAACTACATTTTTATGCAAATACGAAATATCGCAATTATTGCCCATGTGGATCATGGAAAGACAACACTTACTGACGCACTTTTGCGCCAGACCGGTATGGTAGACGACGCAAATGCGTCCATGGACTCAAACACCCTTGAAAAGGAGCGTGGCATCACTATCTACGCAAAGAACACTGCCTTGTACTACAAGGACACGAAGATAAACATTGTGGACACGCCGGGTCACGCAGACTTCGGTTCTGAAGTGGAGCGCGTACTTCGCTCTATCGATTGTGTGCTTCTAGTTGTTGACGCGCAGGAAGGACCCATGCCACAAACTCGCTTTGTGTTGAAGAAGTCTCTCGAGCTTGGTTTGAAGCCGATTGTGGTCATCAACAAAATCGACAAGCCAGCAGCTAACCCTGACCTGTGTGAAGAGCAGGTACTCGAACTCTTCTACGAACTCGGAGCAAACGACGACCAAGCAAGCTTCCCAGTGGTGTATGCAATCGGGCGACAAGGCATTGCAAAGCGAAAGATTGCAGACGATTCAAAAGATTTGACTCCACTTCTTGATGTCATCCTCGAACACGTCCCTTCAGTCTCTGCGAGTCCAGAAGGTACACAGCTTCGTGCGCAATCATTTAACCTTGCATACGACAACTACGTCGGACGTATGGCAGTCGTGCGCGTCTACCAAGGTGAACTCAAGAACACTGCGTCAGTTATTGTGAAGAGCCCATCAGGCGCAGAGCGAAAAGGGAAGCTCACCAAAATGTATGCGTTCAAAGGATTTGACCGTGTTGAAACTGAGGTAGCAACTGCGGGTGATATTGTCATGATCGCAGGTATTCCAGACATCACTATTGGAGAAACGATTTCAGATAAAGAAGGTGTAGAGCCATTGCCGGCAATCACTATCGACGAGCCAACAATTACCCTCAACTTCTTGGTAAACAACTCACCATTTGCAGGAAAGGATGGAAAGTATGTTACTTCACGCCAGCTTCGAGACCGACTCGAACGAGAACTCGAAGTAAACGTAGGTCTCAAGGTAGATTTCGTATCTCCAGAAGCGTTTCAAGTGTCAGGACGTGGTGAATTGCACATCTCAATCCTCCTTGAGCAGATGCGCCGCGAAGGATATGAAATGCAGGTCTCTCAGCCAAAAGTAATCACCAAAGAGGAGAATGGTCAGAAAGTAGAACCATTTGAAGAAGTCACTATCGACACACCGATGGAATACCAAGGTGCAATCATCGAACGACTCGGTATGCGTGGCTTTATGTTGACGAACATGGTCACGAAAGAAAATACTACACGCGTTACTTTTGAAGGACCGACTCGAGGACTCTTGGGATACCGCGGGCAATTTGTGATTGATACGAAAGGTGAGGGCATCATGTCATCACGCGTGATCGGCTTTAGACACTTTACAGGCACTATCCAAAAGCGTGTAGTGGGCTCGATGATTTCTATGGCAACTGGTACTGCAGTCGGATTTGCACTCTGGAATCTCCAAGACCGTGGCTTGCTCTACATCACGCCACAAACTGAAGTCTACGAAGGTATGGTTGTGGGCAACACCAGTAAGGGCGAAGAGATGGTGGTAAATCCGCTCAAAGGAAAGCAACTCACCAACGTTCGTGCGTCGGGTTCTGATGAAGCGATTACACTTTTCCCAGCATGGGAAATCACCATCGAGCGAGGACTAGAGACTATGAGTGATGATGAGTATCTCGAAGTAACTCCACACTTCACACGACTTCGAAAACAAGCACTTACAGAGAACGACCGTTCAAAAGCGCGACGGTAATCATTTTTGAATCCGTCCGTCTGGAACTCCAACTAAGTCAGACCATCCATTCCAATCGCCATTGAGCTCCTTCTTGTAGCGTGCATGACCTGATTTGTACACTTGTTGAGGATTGGAATCCCACCCCTGAGGGCGTGGATTTAATGAGCGGTACCATCTATCGATAGGATAGGGTGAGCCTGCTTCAATCCATTTTTTTGCTACTTCTGATTTGAATGTTGCAAAAGGAAGTTGTGTTGCGCGTGTCTGCTCGCCAACTAGCTGTTTCCAGCTCTGCCACACACTTTTCCTGAGCTCACTCTTATAGTAATTCTCAGGGTTTCCGGGCCATCCTTCACTACGATAACTTGGAGCTATATCCATGTACCATTTTTGTACGTTGGTTGGTTTTCCCGCTGCTATCCATGCAGTGCGGACTCGTTCACGCAATGTTTCAAATGAAAGAGGCTCAGGTACGTCACTCCCGACGAGTGCTGGCCAGCTTATCCATCCGTTGCGTCCTCGTCCTCGCGGTGAGTAGTATTTTTGCGGGTTGCTTGGCCACTGTGCAGGGCGCTTTTCTCCAAGCCCATGGTACCACTCTTGAATACTTGAAGGTTTTGGTTCAAGTGATGACCATGCAAGTGCGACTTCTTCTTCAAACAATCGGTACGGTGCTCGGCGTCTGCTGAGCTCATTGATTGGAGCATTCCTCAAGCGTTTGGGGAATCGTTCTGGCATTTTTTGTATATGAGCTTCTGCAAGAGATGCACGCAGTGACTCAGTGGTGAGTGCGCTGCCTACTATCGATCCGATTTCTGGAGAGGTGCGTATGTATTCTGCGCGTTCGAGCGCCGGCATACGCTGGAGCTCATTAAGTGTGAAGCCAATATGTGCAAGCTCGTACATATTTAGGATGTGCAAGTGTACATGCGCACTATCGTTTGCAAAGACTATGACTCGTTCGAGTTCTGGTATAGTCACCCAGAGTGATTGCTCGGGTGCATGAATATATACAAACGACTGCTCATCGTGCTCGATGTCAAAGTCATGACCAAGCACGTGATTGAGCATGAGTAGGTACGGCAACACCACGCGGTCGAACTGAAGTCGTGATTCAGTGAGAGGTTGCCCTGTGTCTACTTTTTGCAGAGTAGTAATGACGTCGTCAATGTCATTTCTCGTGTCTTCGGTCATTGCCTCAGCGTCCTCAATCCATTCATCAATACCTTGTAGGTGAGCCCATGCGTATACATTTTCTTTCGTTGGAATCGAGTCGGGGTGGACACGCGCATACGCTTCGTATGCATGTTGTCGTATTTCTTGGAGTCGTTTCAGGGCATCTTGGCCATACGTCGAAATATTTTCTGGAGTAATATGCTTTGAAAGTATGGCAGTATATGCCTCCTCAATACGTTCGCGGATGCGCTCAGGTCGTTGTGGTATGTCCGCTTCACTCATACCTACGTAGTATACGGCATTTCTGTGGTGCCAATATGCTACTATGCGCACATGATGCGACTCGCACTCACCATCTTGTGTCTGCTCCCCACCTCTGTTTCTGCAGCGGTACTCAGCATTGTCCCGGGCGACACAGTAACGCAAGGCGAGGTGTTTCAAGTACGTATTGATGGGCTCCCCAAAGGCGAGTATGTAAAAATGATAGATTTCGATGGTAACATCACGCCTTCATATACAGTCGGCACATCGGTGCGGGCGGTTCGTGGTCTACCACTGAGTGCAAAGACTGGTGAGCGTCCACTGCGCGTGACACTGAGCACTGGCGAAGTTATTGAGCGGGCGGTGCACGTGCTACCGAAGGAGAAGCCAATCTACGCAATGCCTGAGATACCACAGTCGCTCGGTGGCAACACCGTGAAAGCTGAGACAAAACTCGTCTCTACACTCGCTGAAGAAAACAAAAAGCTCGTCAATCTTTTTTCACAAAAAAAAGCTTTGTGGTTTGTTCCATTCATACCACCAGTACAAAGTCCTGTTGTGACTGATGTGTTTGGGTATAGCCGTGCGGGAAGTGCCGTAACAATCACTCACAAGGGCACTGACTATCGAGCACCAATTGGCACACCGGTGTATTCGATGAATCGTGGAGTCGTGCGCCTCACGAAGACATTCAGAAATTATGGAAAAACAGTCGTGGTTGATCATGGGCTCGGTGTCATGACTCTCTATATGCATCTCTCGCGCATTCGAGTCTCCGAAGGACAGTTGGTAAAACGGGGGCACCTGCTCGGTCTTTCGGGTGATACAGGATATGTGTCTGCTCCACATGTGCACCTCACGGTTCGAGTGAACGGTGCCTCTGTTGACCCGGAGTCTTTTTTACGAGTAATGGGTGAGTAATATGCGCATCATTCTTGGCTCACAATCACCACGCAGAAAAAAAATACTCAACGACGCAGGGTATGTGATAGAAGTGCTCCCAGCACATTTCGACGAGGAATCATTGAGACACCATGACCCTCGTGAACTCACGCGTCTTCTCGCTCAGGCAAAAAACGAAACACTCCGAGCACGTGTATCAGGTAATCCTTGTATTATTACAGCTGATACTGTAGTTGCCTGTGAAGGTCGTATCTACGAAAAAGCAGCTAGTGAGCGAGAAGCGTATGAATGGATCACCTCATTTATGGGCAAACGTCTCGACGTGTATACGTCGCAAGTGGTATACGACGTTGAGTCAGTATTTGAAGCAATTCATACAGGAGAGGCGCATGTACTTTTTGGTGAGATACCTGAAGAGGTGAGACAACAGCTCGCACTCAATGCGTATAGTGCAAGTGTCGCGGGGGGCTTTAATATCGCTGACCCATTATTGACGCCATATCTCACGATAGCAGGAGATCAGTCAACAATACTCGGGATGGATATTACGTGGGTTCAGCAAGCCCTTGTCCATATAGAGAAAATGCGCATGAGAAGTCATGTGAAATCCCTGTATCAAGCACATGATATGAGCGCGTATGTTGCAAACGCAGTTGCATGCATTGAGAAGGACACGCTTTTTGTACCGGCTCAGCGTGTCTTTGCGTATCATCCGATACAATCTCTTGAGATACCATGTATTGATCAATTAGTAAAAAAGTATCCTCACAAGGAGTGGGTGTTCCCAGAAGTTCGTGACGGCGAAATGTTTTTTGTGGTGCCAGAGCATCCCGTTGATTCGTTCTGCATGATTGTTCCTGCGCTCGCCCTGACAGCCTCAGGTGTGCGTTTGGGTAAAGGGAAGGGATTCTATGATCGGTACTTAAGTGAATCGCCACAGATGCAAGCGTACACCATATCGTGCGTTCCTGACTTCGCTCTTTTTCCTGCACTGCCGTCTGCTTTGCACGACGTTTCTGTGCGACATGCGTATGGGGTCGCCCAGTCATCATAACCTTTCAAAATGGTAGGAGTGTGCTAGTCTGCCCCTATCGGGTAGTTGCTCCGTGAATAGCGGAGAGGAAAGTCCGAACATGCCCTCGAAAGAGGAGTACGGTAGCAGGTAATACCTGTCTGGAGTAATCCACGGGATGCGAACAGAGACGGCTTATTTGAGAAAATAAGCACCCCTTTGGGGAAGTCGTATGGCAACATACGAGTGCAACGGCTAAATTCCTACTTGCATGCAAGGCCGTGCCTCGCGTTCTCAGATACAATATTGTGTTTGAGAACGCGAGGAGAGCCGCTTGAGGTATGTGGCGACACATATCCCAGATATATAACTACCTATAACAGAATTCGGCTTATAGATATCAAACCCCGCATCCGCGGGTGTTTTGATTTTGGTTGAAAATGTTCTTTATTTTGAGCCATATCATGCTATAGTGCGCCACGAAGTACTACCTATGATTACTCGTATTATCCAAATGGTTCAGAGTGAGATAAAGGGTCTCCACGAAACTGCGTACATGCTTGGCGCACTTTCACTCGCATCGAGCTTGCTCGCCCTTATGCGTGACAGATTGTTTGCGCACCTCTTTGGGGCGAGTCTGACACTCGATGTCTACAATGCTGCATTTCGTGTCCCTGATGTTCTTTTTGTTTCTATTGCATCACTTGCGTCTGCATTCGTGCTTATACCCGCACTTGCATCAGCGCAGGAAAATCGTACCGAGCGTGCATTTATGCGCACCGTGTTGCTTGTAGTTGGTGTGCTTATGGTGACGGTCGCGACAGTGACAGCATTTTTCATGCCGCAGATTGTCCACTACCTTTACCCAGATATTTTTCTTGAAGGTGGTGGAGATGATTTGATTACACTTGCGCGGATACTGCTTGTGCAGATGGTCATCCTTGGATTTTCAAATATTGCAGCGAGTATTGTGCAGTTTTATGGTCGCTACACACTCTTTGCTATTGCGCCGGTGATGTATAGCCTCGGTACCATTTTCGGTGCCATTGTTTTGTATCCGATTTTTGGCATTGCTGGAATGGGTTACGGAGTGGTGCTCGGGGCATGTGCTCACTTCCTCATTCAGTTTCCATTTTTCTACCACCACGGACTCAAAGGTGGAATGTCACTTGTACCACTGAAAGATATCGCGTACACCTTGCGCATGTCAGTACCACGGACGCTTTCGCTCGCATCGTCGCACATAAGTATTTTGGTCATAACAACACTGGCGAGCTCATTGGGCACAGGAGCAATCACACTCTTCGCGTTCGGGTACAATTTGCAGGCTGCACCACTTGCAATCATCGGTGCAAGTTATTCTGTCGCAGCGTTTCCCACACTTTCGAAACTGTATCGCGAGAAAAACACCGAAAGTTACGTGACGCACATGTTGACTGCTGCGCGGCACATCATCTTTTGGTCGCTTCCGTTTACAGCACTCTGCATCGTCTTGCGTGCCCACATCGTTCGTCTGATTCTTGGAACAGGTGCATTCGGTTGGGCAGAGACAAGAGTCACTGCCGCGGTGCTTGCACTCTTTTTGATATCACTTGCAGCGCAAGGGGTCACACTTCTTTTTGTGCGCGGATACTATGCAGCGGAGAAGACACTTGTGCCTCTTGTCATTACCGTTTCGACTGCGATCATGTCCATAGTGCTTGCGCATGGTTTTCTCTACCTTTACCAGCAAGGTGGTATGACAAAGTATTTTATTCATTCACTCCTTCGACTCGCTGACACTGACCCAGCAGCTGTCGCTATGCTTGCGCTCGGTTTCGCAACTGCTTCGATTATCGGTGCTGCAGCACTCGTCATTACATTTTCATATTCAATTAAATCGGTCCGCTACTACATTCTCCGCGCGCTTCGTGAAGGGATGATAGGTGCAGTCATGACTGGTTTTGCGTGTTACCTCACGCTCCAGGCACTGAGCCCGTACATTCTTACTGATACATTTCTTAAGATTGCTTTTCTTGGTACGACAGCAGGTATTGTTGGCCTCACGTTCGGTGCGGGGATTTTGTATCTTATTGGCAATCGTGAGGTGCAAGAGGTGTGGCAAGCACTTCACTCAAAAACACTCTGGAAAACACGACCTACCGGAGGCGAAGACGTACCGCTCTAATCCTATGCGAATGCGCCGCTTTGTGGTAGCATCGCCCTCACAGATATGAACCACATCCGCAACTTCTCAATCATTGCACCTATCAAAGCGCAAAGCCGCTTTTTGGAAACCCACGGTTTCCAACGTTCGCTTACGCTCACTGCCTTCCTCCACGGAGCACTCCCGTGCTCCGACCCACTCCCTCAATATGAGCGATAATTTTTGAACATGAATCACATCCGCAACTTCTCAATTATCGCTCATATTGACCACGGTAAATCAACGCTTGCTGACCGTATGCTTGAAGTGACGGGTACGATTGAGGCGAGAAAGATGCAAGAGCAAGTCCTCGACTCGATGGAGCTTGAGCGTGAGCGCGGCATCACTATAAAGATGCAGCCAGTGCGAATGAAATGGACGGTTGATGGTGCTGAGTACCAGATAAATCTTATCGATACTCCAGGACACGTCGACTTTGCGTATGAAGTGTCTCGTGCACTCACTGCGGTTGAAGGAGTGGTGCTTTTGGTAGATGCGACGCAGGGTGTCGAGGCGCAGACACTTTCGACACTCTCGACCGCCCGCGAACTCGGTAAAGTTATCATCCCAGTACTTTCAAAAGTAGACGCTCCTGCTGCGCGGGTAGACGATGTAAAGAGTGAAGTCGCGCTCCTCCTTGATTGTGAAGAAAAAGATATATATCTCACGTCTGGAAAAACTGGACAAGGAGTTGCAGAACTGCTCAACGCAGTTGTGCAAAAAGTGCCACCCCCGCATTCAGAAGGGAAAGATGCTCGCGCGCTCATTTTTGATTTTCAATTTTCAGAACATCGCGGAGTGCTTACCCATGCGCGTGTCGTAGACGGCTCGTTTAAGAAGGGAGACCCGTTGATGTTTATGGCAACGGGTGCAGAGTTTATTGCACTCGAAGTTGGTGTCTTTACCCCAAAAGAAAAGCCAGTTGATTCACTCAAAGCAGGCGAGATTGGATACATTGTCACTGGTATTAAAGAGCCAGGTAAAGCACAAGTCGGTGATACAATAAAAGTACAGCGCTCAAAAGCGGAACAACTCGATGGATACAGACTCCCCGCGCCAGTTATCTGGGCGTCGGTGTATCCTGAGGACCCCGATCAGCTTCCGGTCCTTCGACTCGCACTCGGCAAACTCAGACTTTCAGATTCATCGCTTACATTTGAAGAAGAATCGTCAGGTATCATGGGGCGCGGATTCCGCTGCGGATTTCTCGGCATGCTCCACATGGAAATTATTGTTGAGCGGCTTCGCCGTGAGTTTACACTCGAACTTGTTGTGACACTTCCTACGGTTGAGTACGAGGTAGAGCTCAAGCATGGCAATGGCAGACTCAAAATATACAATCCGACGCAATTTCCCGACGAAGGGCAAATAGAGCGAGTCTTCGAGCGCTTTGCGACACTCAACATCTACACTCCGACAGAGTACATCAGCGGAATCATGCAGGTACTCTTCCAACACGAAGGAGATTTGAAAACTACTGAGACACTTCCAGACGGCAGAGTGTCCATGGTCGTGTCCATGCCACTTCGAGAGCTGATGCGAAACTTTTTCGATAGATTGAAAAACGTTACTTCTGGTTTTGCATCGCTCTCATACGGGATGGGAGAGTTGAAGGAAGCTGATGTGCTCCGTATGGATATCTTGGTTGTGGAAGAACCAGTCCCTGCGTTTACTCGTATTGTTCCTCGCCACCGTGCGCGAGAAGAGGGTGAAGAAATGGTAAAAAAGCTCAAAGACATCCTTCCTCAGCAACTCTTTGTGGTAAAAATTCAAGCGCGCGCTGACGGTAAGATTGTTGCCTCAGAGCGTATCTCAGCAGCACGAAAAGATGTAACTGGATATCTCTATGGTGGAGACATTACGCGAAAGATGAAGCTCTTGGAAAAGCAGAAGAAAGGTAAAGAGCGTCGCGGGGAGCACGCTTCAATGGACATCCCACACGATGTCTTCATCAAGGTCTTGAGAAACGAATAATTAGACCGCGCTTAGTACATGACGCCCGGCGCGTAGGCAACCACCATACTTACAATGATGATTACTGAAATGACCGCCCAGAACCACTTTATAATGTTCTTTGTTTTTTTACTGTACAAAAGTGACATAGCTGAGAGTATACGGCATGAGCATTCTCGTGAAAAGAGCATTTCGCATTGACTCTTTTCATTTTTGTAGTATGAAAAGGACGCCACTGATACTCCACCATCATGCAGCTGCCTACGGGTAAGCGGTGAAGGGGCACGGGTCAAGTGGCGCGTAGTACCTAGTTGCGTGCTGCGTGGCTTGTCGGCACTTTTTTCTTGCGTGTGCCGGCAAGCTCTTTTTATTTGCTATTCGGCTCCTTTCTGCAATACTGACGTATGGCTTGTGTGATTATTGATGGACCACTCATTCGCTCGAAAACACTGAAAGCACTCAAGACAGATATCGCAAAACTCAAACCTGTACTCCATATTCATGTTGTTGGTGTCAACCCGGTCATTGAGACGTACGTCAAAGCGAAGCAAAACGCAGGCACAAAAGTGGGCATACAGGTAGACATCATTCGCCATCTCGACACAATTACCGAAGACGCACTCATAGATGCGATTGCCCAAAGCGCGCTCGTCTCAGATGGAATGATTGTGCAACTGCCACTTCCTGAACACATCGATAGGCAGAGAGTCCTGAATACAATTCCTGTCGAAAAGGATGCAGACTTACTTTCTGAGAAGACATGGTTGCGTTTTGAAAACGAAATCACGACACTGGTCCCGCCAGTTGCAGGAGCAGTGCTTCTTGCGCTTGATGCATACAACATAGACGTCTACCGCAAAAAAGTGGCGATTGTAGGTTATGGAAAATTAGTTGGACAACCTGTCTCTATTGTTTTGAAGCGTAGAGGTGCGTATATTGATATCATCGACTCAAAGACAAGCGACCTTGCCAAAGAAAAGATTTTGCGTGACGCAGAGATAGTGGTGACTGGCGTCGGGCGTCGTCACATGATTCAACCAGAGCACATTCGCGAAGGTGCAGTACTCCTTGATGGGGGCACTTCGGAAAGTGAGGGTGGGACCGCGGGGGATATTGCACTTACCTGCGAATCAAAAGCATCATATTTCGCCCGTGTACCAGGCGGTCTAGGACCCTTGACCGTTGCGAGCCTCCTAAAAAATGTGGTGGAATTGTCACGAGAGCGCGTACAGAGCTAGACACAGTATCTCCGAGTGCTACAGTTAGCGTATGATCTAGATGCAGACACACGTATATACTTTATTTCTTACCAGTACTTATTCTGTATCTATGAAAAACGACTACGCTCATATAAAAAAGCAAGACAAGGCAGTCTATAAAACAATTATGGGGGAAGAGCTTCGGGAAGAAGAAGGTCTTGAGCTTATTCCTTCAGAAAATTATGTATCGCGAGCAGTGCGAGAAGCAAACAGTTCGGTGTTTACAAACAAGTACTCAGAAGGATATCCTGGCAAGCGATATTACGGAGGTCAGACATATACTGACATCGTTGAAGACATCGCTCGTGATCGTGCAAAAAAACTTTTTGATTGTAATTTTGTAAACGTACAACCTCACGCAGGAGCGCCAGCAAATATCGGTATGTACTTTGCACTGCTTCAGCCAGGTGACACCGTGCTTGGCATGGATTTAAGTCACGGTGGCCACCTTACTCATGGACATCCGGTTACCTATATCACCAAAATTTTCAACTTTGTTCGCTACAAGATGAAAAACCCAGACACGGGGGAAATCGACTACGATGAAATGCGAAGAGTTGCAAAGGAAAAGAAGCCGAAGATTTTGCTCGCTGGCTTTTCTGCATACAGTCGAGAACTTGATTACAAGGTAATGGCTGACATCGCGCATGAGGTTGGTGCTCTTGCTGTTATGGATGCAGCACATATCGCAGGTCTTATAGCTGGAAAGGCACATAAAAATCCATTCCACTATGGCTTTGATGTGATTACGACCACCACACACAAGACACTCCGTGGCCCGCGCGGGGGAATGATTTTGAGTAATGATGAAAAGATAGGCAAAGCAGTTGATAAATCAATGTTTCCAGGCCTTCAGGGTGGTCCACTCATGAATGTGGTCGCTGCAAAAGCAGTCTGCTTCGGTGAGGCACTGAGTCCAAAGTTTAAGACATACGCAAAGCAAGTCATAAAAAATGCACAGGCGATGGCGCAGGTGTATGACGCTGCCGGTGTTCGCATGATGGGCGGTGGTACTGACAACCACCTCATACTCGCTGACCTCCGCTCTTTGAAAAATCCTATGGATGGTGACACTGCAGAGCGATTGCTCGACTCGGTCGGTATAACCTTGAACAAAAACATGGTCGCTGATGATACGGGCACTGCGATGAAGCCTTCTGGTATACGTTTCGGTACTCCAGCGATAACCACCCGCGGTTTCAAGGAAAAGGAATGCGCGCGTGTTGCAGAATTGATGCTCGAAACACTCCACTCAGGTGGTGAAAAGAAGACACTTGCTCGAGTCAAAAAAGAGATAACACAACTCGCAAAAAAGAATCCAGTCCCAGAGTATTTTGTCTAAGTATGAAAAAAGCACGAACACAAAAGAAGAAAGGTATCTTTATTGTTGTCGAGGGTATGGACGGCGCAGGCAAAGATACTCAGATTGATTTCTTGAAAGAATACCTCAAAGGTAAAGATGTCGTGTACGTGCGAGAACCGGGTGGTACAGAACAAAGTGAAGCAATTCGCGGCGTCATCCTCGCGCATGCCTATACCGCAAAGACAGAGGCTCTTTTGTTCTATGCTGCACGAAACGAGCTCCTCGAGCGCGTTATACTTCCAGCGCTTCGCGCGGGCAAGATAGTCGTCTCGAATCGTTTTGAGCTTTCAACGTTTGCGTATCAAGTGTATGGGAGAGAACAAAAGATACGTCCACTTATTGTTGAGCTGTCTGAGCATATTGTCTCGACACTGAAGCCTCACTACTTCTTTTTTGATTTACCTGCGTCTGTCGCAAAAGAGCGTATCGAAGCACGAGGAGGGGAAAGTAGATTTGATAAAGAAAAGGAGGCCTTTTTTGAGCGACTCCGTGCAGGATATAAAAAGGAGTTAAAAGGTATACGCCATGCGCATATAATAGATGCATCACGAAGTGTTGATGTTGTAAAAAAGGACTTTCTTGCGCAAGTGAAGAAAGTGCTAACATAACGCGCATCCCGTATACTAGCTGTATGCGCGAGTACAAATTGCCGCTCACTCAGAAGCCGGTCCCGAAAGAGTTGAAAGATACGGGTAAGTATGAGTATGTCGTCCAGGAAGAAGTATCGCGTCATATCGCACAGCGGATTGAACGGAGGACGATGCGCACTCTTGAGTCATGTGACGCACGGGTGCACAGTGCTCTGCAGTCAGTGTTTGATATGTCGCGTGACTATTTAAGTACGCCCATAGGCATAAAAGATACATTTTCAAATCATGACGAGCGGAGAGCGTTTCGACATTCTCTGACAGGAGATAGTAAGGCCTTTGTAGAGCACCAACGCATTCGCGCAGGCGCAGCACTTACCATTTTTGCGTACATAGAGAGTCTTCCTTATTTTGTCGGTACCCATGCACCACTATTTTCTGATATTGCAGAGCAGGCAAAGATTTTTCAAGACAAAAATCGTAGTCGGTACGAGTCTGAGACATACGATACGTTGCCCTTTGAAGAAAAGACGCGCCTCGCGCATAGCACGACCAAAGAGCTTCTTGCACTTTTGCTCTCACTTGGTGTTCTGGTGCGTGCGAACAAGAGCGCATTGCAGGCAGTAAAGTAACACATTGTCCTTGCGCAGAATACACTCCTCACGTACACTCTGGGCATGAATGAGAAATTAGTTATCGCTCTTATTCTTTTAGTCTCGTGTGGTGTTTTCGGTGCGGCCTGGTACTCAAATCAGCGCGCTCTACCGCAAGCAATCGTAACTACAGAAACCATGGATACATCAAAATTACAGATTGTTGATTCAGTAGTAGGCACAGGTGCAGAAGCAGTGAGTGGAAAGACCGTATCAGTTCACTACACAGGCAAACTCACCAACGGCAGCGTATTTGACAGTTCAGTGAGTCGCGGAGTTCCGTTCGAATTTCCACTTGGTGGAGGTATGGTTATTGAGGGATGGGATCTCGGTGTCGCAGGGATGAAAGTGGGTGGTAAACGCACACTTACTATTCCACCCGAGCTTGGCTACGGTAGTAGAGACATGGGTGTTATACCTCCGAATAGCACACTCATCTTTGATGTAGAGCTTCTCGATGTGAAGTAATACGTCAGACTTTTGAGTGACGCCTCGGCGTGATAGAGTGGGCTGTCATGCCCACTTTTCGTATCTCAGATCACTATACTCCTGCAGGTGACCAGCCTCAGGCTATTGAGTCGCTTGTGAAAGGAGTGAAGGGCGGTTTGCGTCACCAGACACTCATGGGTGCAACAGGTACCGGTAAAACATTTACCGCTGCAAATGTGATTCAGCAGATAGGAAAGCCGACACTAGTCATCGCGCACAACAAAACACTTGCAGCGCAGCTCGCCGCAGAGTACCGCACCTTTTTCCCAGACGCTGCTGTGCACTATTTTGTTTCGTACTATGACTACTATCAGCCTGAGGCATACGTACCAACATCTGATACGTACATCGAAAAAGAAGCGATGGTGAATGAGGACATCGAGCGACTGAGACACGCTGCTACACAGGCACTCCTCACACGCAAGGATGTCATCATTGTCGCATCGGTATCGTGCATCTATGGATTGGGTTCGCCTGTTGAGTATGAAAAAGTAAATCTAAAACTCCAGCGTGGCATGCATCTCAGCCGCTCGGATTTGATACGGCGATTTATTGAACTGCATTTTGAGCGCACCACCGCTGACCTCTCCCCGGGAACATTTCGCGCGGTCGGAAACACTGTAGAGTTTATTCCAGCGTCTGAGCGAAAGTTGTACCGAATTGAATACTCAGCGAGCACGATTGAGCGTATCATTGAGCTCGATGCGACCACACGCGTAATCCAACAAGACCACGAGGCAGTCTTCGTATTTCCTGCAAAGCACTACATCACTCCCGAGGATGTGCGAGCCGTTGCGCTCCATGATATTACCGTTGAACTCAAACATCGCTTGAAGGAGCTTGAGGATGATAAGAAAATCCTTGAGGCAGATAGACTCCGTCGACGCACCAAGCAAGATATCGCGCTCATTAAAGAGTTTGGATTTTGTACAGGAATTGAGAACTATTCACGACACTTTGACAGACGAGCCGAGGGTGAGCCAGCGTATACACTTCTTTCATATTTCCCGCATACACTCGACGGTAAACCAGATTTCCTTACCATTATCGATGAGTCACACGTTACTATCCCTCAAATAGGCGGTATGTATGCAGGGGACCGTTCTCGAAAGAAAACATTGATTGAGCACGGATTTCGTCTTCCTTCAGCGCTTGATAACAGACCGCTCACTTTTAAAGAATTTGAGGAGCGTATCGGGCAGGTCATCTATACGACTGCAACACCAGGCGTGTATGAGTTGGAGCATTCACCAAAACCTGTTGAACAGATTATTCGTCCGACAGGACTCACCGATCCACGCATCACCGTAAAGCCAGTTGTCGGACAGGGGAGCTACGCAGGACAGGTACAGGACTTTATTGCAGAAGCAGAGAAAGTTACCGAGCGAGGCGCACGTTCACTCGTCACGGTGCTTACCAAGAAAATGGCAGAGGACCTTTCAGAGTTTTTGAAAGGACGCGGTATAAGGGCAAAGTATCTTCATTCAGATGTGAAGACCGTCGAGCGCATAGAGATACTCACTGAGTTTCGTCGAGGAGGGTTTGATGTGTTGGTGGGTGTAAACTTGCTTCGTGAAGGGCTCGATCTTCCTGAAGTCGAGCTTGTAGGTATTCTTGATGCAGATAAGGAAGGATTCCTCCGTTCTGAGACGTCTCTCATACAGACCATCGGTCGTGCAGCGCGTAACGTAAACGGTCACGTCATCTTGTACGCTGACCGTCCGACAGGCTCGCTTACGCGGGCGATAGAGGAGACTGAGCGTCGCCGAAAGATACAGATTGCACACAACACCAAGCATGGCATCACTCCGCAGACCATCATCAAGAAAATCGAAGATATCACCGCTGACATCGCGAAGATGCGTGGCAAAGCAATAGAAGAGATGGTCCAGCTCGACGTCTCTACCTATACAGAAAAAGATTTGCGTAAGCTTCTCATGGCGAAGCGCCGAGAAATGCACGAGGCAGCAGACAAGCTCGACTTTGAGACTGCAACACTCATTCGAGACGAGATACGTGCACTTGAAGAAAAGGCAGGAGTAGCACACAAGGATGAAAAGGCAGAGGCAAAAAAGGCACGCGAATCAGCAGTCAGAAAGCGAGCAAAAGCATAGTTGTATGAAATTCACTCAACACGCATTTGATTCAGCAATTGCATCCGGCACACTCAAAATCGCCTTTATTGGAATGAGTAATGTCGGCAAGACTCGCGTCAGTAAGTCACTTGCAAAAGCGGGGGCAGTCACACGCTTTGAGATTGATGAAGAGATTGGAAGACAACTCAAGTTGGAATCTATCAACTCTGTTGCCGAATGGATGGGATTCCCATACGAGGCTCGGTATCTTGAGGCTGAGGAGCATTATCTCGCGCTTGAAGATGCAGCAACAGAAAAGGCAATGAACGAGCTCAAGGCGCCATGCGCACTCGATACAACAGGGAGTGTCATCTATCTTCCTCACAAGACGCTTAAGACAATGAAAGAGGAGTGGCTTGTGGTGCATATCGCTACCGTCCCATCTGATGTTGAAGAATTGTATAAAAGCTTTATGAGTAATCCAAAGCCTGTCGTATGGAATGGTATGTACGAAGAGCACGCAGGCGAAACACGCGAAGTAGCGTTACGTCGTTCGTACAGGATGCTTTTGAAAGATAGAATCGAACGGTATCGGAAACTTGCTGATGTATCGATTCCTCGATTTGAGCTATACAAGGCAAAGACACCGACTGCTGTGTTTGCATCCATCCGGAAGCGCCTGTCTCAGTAGTTTAGACAAGCTTCCACGAGGCTATAAGCTGAGTCAGCTCCTCGTACTGCTCTTCGCTGCATGTTTTGCCCAAAAGTGGAGACATGATTGATGCCTGTCTCATGGTAAAGATTCGTTCTGGAAGTTTTTTCTGGCGTTCGATTTGTGCTGGTGTCTCAGGCGCTCTATCAAGGGCCTGTACTACATCAGCTGGGAATTTTGCAGGGTCGGCAGTCTCATAAATAACCGCGTGTGTGCGAGAATCAAACTGTTCACGATATATCTGCAATGCTTCAACACCAACCGCGCCGTGAGGTTCTATGATTATCCCTGTGTCTGAGAAAAATTTCTTTATGGTTTCGAAATGTTGCGAGTTACTGACCGAACACGAATAGATATCTTGCCGGAGTGCGTTCATGTCTGGCTGTATATCTATAACACCTGATTTCACTACTTTGCCAGTGTTGTCTCGTTCGTCATAAATGTGTCCTCCATACAGGTCAACGAGGCGTATGACATTGCTCGGATGAGAAACAATCATTGCGGAGGATGGAGAGTACACTGCAGGACGAACATTATATTCGCCAGTCAAAAGAAAATCGCTGAATGTCTTATTTTCATTCACACCACATACGATTTTCTCAACGGGGAGTCCCATATGTTTTGCGATAATTGAGCCCATCATGTCTCCAAAGTTTCCAGACGGTATACTCAGGACAACGGGCTCACCAATGGCTACATCCATCTGGCTGTATGCATAAAAGGGGAATACAATCTGAGGCAAAAGTCTTCCGAGTGAAATGGAGTTAGCTGATGTAATGAATTCCGGGTCATTGAATGTAGTTGTTGCGTATGAGATGTCGTTCAGTAGTCTTTTTGCGAGTGCTTGGCATACATCAAAGTCGCCCTGTACTGCGATTGCATATACATTGTCACCCAGTGTCGTCATCTGTCGACGTTGTACTTCACTCACGCCCTCAGAGGGGTAGAGCACAACACAGAAGACAGAGTCGAGCTTGTGGAGTGCGTCAGCAATAGCTCCGCCCGTGTCACCACTTGTTGCAACGACAACAAGTCTGCGTTTTCCGCTTCTATGCAAAAAATGGTTGAGTGTTCGTCCGAAAAATCGTGCAGCAAAATCCTTGAAACTACAGGTCGGTCCTTGGGTGAGCCACAAGATGTCAGTGTTTTCGTTCACCTTCTGGAGTGGTGCCTTAATATGCTCTGGGTTGTACGCATCATCAAGAAGTGTTTTAAGTGTCGCTTCGTCAAATTCTTCTGAAAGGTACGGAGAAAGCACTTCACGAGCAATTTCAGCGTATGACTTGCCACGCATATGTGCAATAGTCTGAGGCTTGAGCTGTGGGACATTGTTCTTGTCCATCATAAAGAGTCCGTAGTCCGCGGGCATTCCTGCTAAGAGTGCTTGCTCAAAACTAACTCGTAAATCCTTATTGTTCGTACTGTAAAAGCGCATGCTGTATTGTACCGTGGAGAAGGGGCGAGGCAAAGTTATCCCCACAGACAAGAGGCGAAATAATTCCTATACTAAAACCATGAGTACCACACACATAAAAGTTGTTGCGGGAAGTACCCGAGAGGGGCGCTTTTCGGACAAGGCGGCAGCATGGATTGCTGGCGAATTACAAAAGCACGAAGGAGTTACTGTTGAGGTCCTCGACCTTCGAGAGTATGAGATGCCATTTTTTAACGAACCAGCGACACCAAGCTTTAAGCAAGAGCCATATAAGAACGAGGCTGTCGCACGATTTACCAAAAAGATTGCCGAAGGTGATGCGTACGTGCTTGTCACACCTGAATACAATCGCAGTACTTCAGGGGTGCTTAAAAATGCACTTGATTGGGTCTACCAAGAGTGGAACAACAAACCAGTCGGCTTCATAAGTTATGGCTCAGTCGGTGGTGCGCGAGCAGTCGAACAGCTTCGCCTCATGGCAGTAGAGCTTCAGATGGCTCCGATACGTAACGCTGTTCATATCCCGGGGGCAGACTACTTCCCAGTTGTCATGGGTGGGGCAGATGTCTCAGCGCTCTTTGCGAAACTACAGAAACCAGCAGATGCAATGATAGACCAGCTCCTCTGGTGGACACGAGCGCTTAAAGTAGCACGAGGGCAATAGCCGAATACGTCTTCTTGACCCATATTTGTACTGAGGTACAATGAAAAGATATGGTTGAAGAAATATCTCCTAAAAACAAAAGCGAGCAGACACCTGAAGAATTAGCACAAGAAATAAAACTCAAGGAGAGGCACATTTTTGACTTGGTGGGGCAGATCGGTGACGCTGTAGAATTAAACATTCAGAAACTTGCTCAAATAGTCAAGGACAATCCAGATGACCTCCGTAGTACAAAATCGCTTCAGATGATGCGGAAAGCAGCCGATGCTCTTGATGGAAAGTTGACTTACTCAGAGCGGAAAGACGAGTTTGATGCTCAGTTTTTAGCAGTCGCAGGTACAGCGTTTATTGCCTTCATCACAGCCCTTGGATATGCATCGGGAGAATGGAGCGCAGCATCGGCAGCTGGTATGACTTTGGCTACTCCTGCAGGAGTGATGGCAATATCTAAGTTTGCAAAAATATTGAAATTTCTTGATATGAATAGTGCTCTAAAAAAGCAAATAGAACAGTATAAAAGTGGCGAGGGGCAAGACCCAGATTCACTCATGGCTCGTAATGCATAATATATGGATATCCTAGATATAAAGAAAAGACTCCATCTTGGTCAACCAGTGAGCCAGGAAGAAGAGAATGCATACATTCAGTCTCTGACTCAGGATTTGAAAAATTTGAAAGAGACTAATCCTACTGAGTATCTCGAGACACTCAACAAAATCTCATCTTTTCTCGAGGGCATCAACAATGATGTAAAGCAAATTACGCAAAGTCTAAATGAAGTCCATTAGAGCTCCTATATTCCGTTTCGTACCTGTGATAGAGTACCCCGATGGCTGAGGAAAAAATCGTTGTAAAAGGCGCAAAAACGCACAATCTCAAAAATATAGACGTCGAGATGCCACGCAACAAGATGGTGGTAGTCACAGGACTCTCTGGCTCAGGCAAATCATCACTCGCGTTTGATACCATCTTTGCGGAAGGGCAGAGAAAATATATCGAGTCGCTCTCGTCATACGCTCGGCAGTTCTTGCGACAGATGCAAAAACCTGAAGTAGATGAAATCTCAGGACTTTCTCCTGCAATCTCCATCGACCAAAAGAGTCGCTCAAACAACCCTCGCTCAACCGTCGCGACCATCACTGAAATCTACGACTACCTTCGTGTCTTCTTTGCCCGTGTTGGAAAACCTCACTGCATCGCCTGTGGGAGAGAGATACAAAAACTCTCAAATGAAGAAATTCTTGAAACTATTCTCCACCTGGTAAAAGACGTCGTACAAAACCAAAAAAGTGAAAAGGTCATGGGTGTGGGTGTGAGCAAAGCGAAGCTTCTTATTGCTGCACCAGTTGTCGTCGGAAGAAAAGGTGAGTACTACCAGCTTCTCTATGACATGCTCGGGCGCGGATTTGAGCGTGCACTCGTGGATGGCAAGCTTGTCTCACTCCGTGACCGCATAGAGCTCAGTCGTACCCATACACACAACATAGATATCGTTATCGATGAATTCTTCCTTTCAGAATTTTCTGATGATCCAAAGGGTGTGCGTGAGCGTATTTCAGAAGCAATTGAGCGAGCACTCCACGAAAGTGATGGGCTCGTGAAAATCGTGAAGCCAGACATGACCGAGCGCATGGTCTCTTCGAAGTTTATGTGTCCGCATGATGGCTTTTCATTCCCTGAAGTAGAGCCTCGACTCTTTTCTTTCAACTCACCGTACGGAGCGTGCCCGGAGTGTAAAGGACTTGGTACTGCAAATTTTTTCGATTTTGAGCCATGCACCACCTGTAATGGCGCACGCCTTCGCCCCGAGTCGCTCAATGTCTTTTTAGGGAGTGGAGAAACAAAACTCAAAAACTTTAAGAAAAACGCACCAGATGCAGGGCCACACAAAGGACTCAACATCGTAGAAGTCGCATCACTTTCTATCGAAGATGCGAAGACATTTTTCGACTCTCTCAAGCTCACAAAAAAGGAACAAGAAATCTCAGCACCAGTCATAAAGGAAATTACTGCACGCATACAATTTATGCTCGATGTCGGTATCGAGTACCTCACGCTCGATAGACGAGCAAATACACTCTCAGGGGGTGAAGCACAGCGTATCCGTCTCGCATCACAGCTCGGTTCTGGGCTTGTAGGCGCGCTCTATGTGCTCGATGAGCCGACGATTGGACTTCACCAAAGAGACAACGAACGCTTGATAAAAACACTTCGACACTTGCGTAACTTGGGCAACACGGTGCTCGTGGTAGAACACGACGAAGATACTATCTTTGCGTCAGACTATATCGTGGATATCGGTCCTGGTGCGGGCGTGCATGGGGGAAATGTTGTTGTGCAGGGATACTTGGAAGACTTACTCACCGCGAAGAAAAACACGAGTGGCTCTTCTACGCTTGCGTACTTGCGTGGAGAAAAGAAAATCAAAGTCCCAGAAAAGCGACGTGAGACTCCAAAAGGTTCACTCATCATACAAGGTGCAACAAAGTTCAATCTCAACAATGTAAACATAGATATACCGCTCGGCCGTCTTGTCTGTATCACTGGTGTCTCTGGTTCAGGAAAATCGACGATGCTCTACGAGATATTGCACCAAAACTTGCGCGCACGACTCGAGATGCGCTATCGCACACCACACCTCTACAACGTCTCGAAGTTTGAAGGTAGTGAATACTTGGGACGTATGGTGCTCATAGATCAGTCGCCAATCGGCAGAACTCCGCGCAGTAACCCAGCGACTTATACTGGCGCGTTCAACCATATCCGCGACCTCTTCGCGATGACGACTGAGGCAAAGGCGCGTGGATGGAAGCCTGGCAGATTTAGTTTCAACGTCAAAGGCGGACGATGTGAAGCGTGTCAGGGAAATGGACTCGTTGCAGTCGAGATGCACTTCTTGCCGACGGTATACGTGACTTGTGATGTCTGTAATGGAAAGCGCTTTATGAAAGAGACGCTCGATGTCACCTACAAAAAGAAAAATATTCACGACGTGCTCTCTATGACTGTGGAAGAAGGTTGTACCTTCTTTGAAGATATCCCTGCTATTGCAGACCGTTTGCAAAGTCTGCTCGATGTAGGACTTGGCTATTTGGAAATCGGACAGAGTGCGACGACACTTTCAGGAGGAGAGGCACAGCGAGTAAAAATTGCGTCTGAGCTGTACCGACCAAACACGACAAAAGCTATCTATCTCCTCGACGAGCCTACGGTGGGACTTCACTATGACGATGTCGCGAAGCTCATTGATATTCTGCAAAAGTTGGTTGACCGAGGCAACTCAGTCGTCGTTATCGAACACAACTTGGACCTCATCAAGTGCGCTGACTATCTTATCGATATGGGCCCCGAAGGTGGTACTGGTGGAGGACAAATTGTTGCGAAAGGTACACCAGAAGAGGTCGCACACAGCAAGAAGAGTCATACTGGAGCGTATCTAAAGAAAATACTCTAACGAGCTCTCTGAGGCATCGGGTGCGCTCCATCTGGCTCTAGGTAGAGCGTGTGCGTCATGTGCGTATATGGTCGCAATACGTCCTCAAGCTTTACGAGGCGAAACGGCTGGTTGTAGTAGCCAGCTTTTTCAAAACATATATACGTCCCTCGCTCATCAGGACCCAGTATAAGTGTCGAGTGATCGGCAACCCCTTCACGATCGTTCTGTGCATGCAAAAAAAGTGGAAATTGTGCCGACCGTAACTTCTCATAAATACTTGTACTGTCGCACACAGTCAGCGTGTTGCTCTCAAATTTTTCATACAACTTTGACTTATACGAATGAGCTGCATCATAGAGATCAAGTGCCTCGCCTTGTATCTCAAGTGCAATTCGGTGGCAATTATATGAATGGTGCCGCCTATACTCAGGATTCTTTCGAAGCTCTGCATAGGGGATCGTTCCTTGCAATGCGTTCACATTTTTTGTGAGACCGAGACTCATTCGTATGATTGCACCGAGCTTTCTATCAACAGGCACACTGTGCGAGCCATCGAGACTTGCAACCCACTGTCCGTCTTTCAAAAAGACACGTTCACGGTGAGACACTATATGCTCGATACTCTTCATCGCTCCAGTATACCGTCTTGCTTGCGGTTTTCTATATCTCAATGCAGACTAGTCCTGTGAAAAAAGATTTCGTAATCAGTGCGCGTCTCCCTGACACTCCTGGGGTCTACATATTTAAAGATAGGGAAGGTAAAAAGCTCTACATCGGTAAGGCGACATCATTAAAAAGTCGTGTCAAAAGCTATTTCGCCAAAGACCTCATTGATACACGTGGAGAACGCGTCGTAACGATGATTGAGAAAGCTCGTGCGCTCGATTGGCATACGACAGACTCAGTGCTCGAAGCGCTCATGCTTGAGGCACAGCTCATCAAGAAATTTCAGCCGCCGTACAATGTCCGCGAACGAGACAACAAAAGCTACAACTATGTCGTAGTGACCAAGGAGGAATACCCGCGAGTACTCATTGCACGTGGGCGTGAACTATTTTCGAGTTCTTCGCCATACCCCAAAGGCACCATCTTTGGCCCATACCCGGAGGGAAGAAATCTAAAAGTCGCGCTTGGTATCATACGAAAAATATTTCCATACCGAGACTCATGCACACCGCTCTCAGGCAAGCCCTGTTTCAACGCACAAATTGGACTCTGTCCAGGAGTTTGTGCGGGTACGATGACTGCTAATGACTATAAAAAGCAAGTAAAGCACATCACACAGTTTCTCTCTGCAAAAAAGAAAGACATACTCCGTGATCTCAAAAAAGAGCAAAAAAAGTTCGTTGCTGACGAACAATTTGAGCGGGCAGCAAAAGTGCAAAAAACAATCTTTGCCCTTGAGCACATCCGCGACGTCGCGCTCATCAAAGAAGATGCGGTCCGTATGTCAGACGGCGGGTCATTTCGCGTTGAAGCGTATGATATATCTCACACCGCGGGTACTGAGGTCGTCGGGGTCATCACTACTGTTGTCGATGGGGTTGTGGCAAAAGAAGGGTATCGAAAGTTTATCCTCAAAGTGCAAAAGAACGACGACGTTGGGCAGCTTAAAGAAATCGTTACGCGACGATTGAAACATAGTGAATGGCCACTTCCAGACATCTTTGTCGCAGATGGGGGCGAGCCACAACGCAAGGCACTGCAGATGCTTCTCCCCGAACATCTACAGGAGCGTGTTGTGAGTGTGCTCAAAGATGAACGACACCAGCCTAAGGATGTCTTAGGTAATGCAGAGCTCACGAAAGCACATAAAAAAGCGATACTTCTTGCAAACGCAGAAGCGCACCGCTTTGCTATCGAGTTTCATCGTAAGCGAATGAGAAAACGCATCACTGCCACGGGTGTGGAGAGGTACAATTCGTAGCAAACTTTCTTGCTATACTTCGTGCATGGTTTCGGTCCTACCCTCATCACAGACATTCTATATAGATATATCGCTTCATTCGGTGTCAGTTGCGCTCGTCGAGAAAAATGCACTTTCAAAACATCACACAGTACTCGCGACTCGCTCCGCACATTTCCCAGACTCAAGACATTTTCATAAAACCCTCGTTGCAATACGAGTGCGCGCCCAAGAGATACTCGAACTACTCAAGCGGGAATATTCTATCCGACACTACTCGCTGGTGTTTACAGTTCATGCGCCGCTATGTAGTTCACGAGCACTTCAGCATACCTACGCATTCAAGGATGACACGCAGATCACAAAGGCACATATTCAAGAAGTGCTTGAATCAGCACAAAAAGCACATGCCGAAAAAAATTCAGTCGGAGTGTCATCAGTCTTTCGTGAATACTTGACCGGAGTGGCACTCAACGGGTATCACACTGATACACCGCTCGGTAAGACTGCTCGTGAAGTCACATGTACAATCATCCAAGAGTCTCTTGCGGGAGGTGTCATGAAAGCGGTTATCGAGCCACTCGCTCGCGATGTAGCTCATTATGATATTTACAATTACGCACAGCTCGTTGGTCTCATGCTTGGGCGCACTGAGACAAGTGCAGGAGATACGTTTGCGCTCTGTGAAATAGCACCCGAGTCTGTCGAGATCAGTCTATATGCAAAACGACAGATGACACATCAGATGACTCTTCCAGTGGGGAGTAGGACTATTCTTGAAAAAGTTCGTACGCGAGAGCACGTGACGCATGAGTTTATCGAAGGACAACTCAGTCTCTATGCACAAAGTGCGACGACTGATGATGTAAAGACTGCCCTTGAGAAACTCATCGAAGACAGTGCAGACGTTCTCAAACAGGTGCTCAAAGAACAACCTGAGGGTATAAACATGTTTCCACCTCGAATGTTCCTCATTACTGACAAAAATCATGAACACTTCTGGGTCACCGTCCTTTCAAAAGCTTTACAGAATCCATCATTGGTCCCAGAAAAGATTGTCTTTGATACCACTCGTATCTCATACACATCAGTCCATGACATGCACATCTTGCTTGCTGTGTATGGCCATATCACTGACGATACAAAAGCCACTGCGCTTCCTATGTGACAGCCTTCATTTTGTGATACACTAGAAAGGTATGGAATCAGAACACAACAACGAGAATTACAAGCACGAACCTGAACAGCAACCAGAACGACGAAGTATTCGCGATCTTCGCATTGCGCGACCTCAGCAAAAACGAGAGGTGCGACAAGTCTTTCGTGAAGAGCAAGATGATGAGGGCTCAACAGGGCGGCCATGGGCTATTTATGCTGTCATCGCAACTGTCGCATGTCTCGTACTCGCGGCGCTCCTTCCGGTCGTATTTCCTGAAGCAACCGTAACGGTGACCCCAGTATCAGTGAAGACAACACAAGACCCTATGGTTACTGCATACCCGCAGGCACAAGAGGGTGCGCTTCAATACACGGCTGAAGCGTGGACTGTGACAGTCACTCGTCCTGTGGTGCCGACAGTCACTGAGACAGTCAGTGAGAAGGCGTCAGGTACCATCAAAATCACAAACACAAATGGAAGTGACCAAAAGCTCATAAAGAACACACGTTTCGAAAGTGCAGAAGGTAAGATTTACCGAGTTCGTGATTCGATAGTCGTCCCAGCGCTCGGTACGCTCGAGGTGAAAGTATTTGCTGATGAAGGAGGTGATAGTTTCAATACAACATCTGCAACCTTCAAGCTTCCTGGTCTTAAAAACTCTGACCTCTATGACAAGGTGACCGCAGAGACTGTTTCAGCAATCTCTGGAGGTTTTTCAGGTACTCGAAAAAGTATCGACAGTGCAGAAAAGAAGAAAATCGCATCAGAACTCGAGGATGAGCTCATTGAGGCAGTACGTGCTGGAAAAAGCTACGGCGGACCAGGTCTCATAATCAAAAAGACAACATCGGCAGACATCGGCGAGGTGACAGAGACTGCACAAGGTGATCAGGTACTCTTTACATTGAGCGCGGAGGCAAAGGCGTTGTTTGTGCTCAAAGAAGATCTTGGTGCTGCCCTTGCAACCGAGGCAGGTTCAGCGGTACAAAGTAAGCGCATCGCATTTAAAGGTGAAGTACCGCAGCTGACTGCACTTGAAGCGTTTGACTCTGCTCAGTACGGCAAAAAGCCAGTACAGATACAAGTAGCTGGAGAGCACACACTTACATATACGATTGATAAAGCACAGCTCGCAAAGGATCTTGCAGGCTCACCACGAGATAGTGTCAAAGATCTTCTTGGAAAGTATCCAGAAATTGAAAAGGCTATCGCAACAGTTCGACCATTCTGGCGGTCAACACTTCCTGGAAACCCAGAAAAGATAACAGTACTTCTTGAAGGAGAGACGCCAACTCCAGCAGAGCAATAATGAGCAGGGAGGGCGAGCATGCGTTGTACGAAAAACCGATACGACGACGGCTCATTGATTTGCTCATTTCCTCAGGCGGGAATATAAGCAAGTCCATCGAGCATCGAAGGGTTATCACAAAAATTTTGAATGAGGGCACTGCGCAGGAGCTCTCTGCATATTTCGATAGTCCTGCATTTGAAAAATCAGATAAGGTCAGGATGCAAGAACAACGTTATGCAGCCATTACCGCACTTTCATACATATTGTTTCGCGATCCTGCGCGCAGAGAAAAGCTGCTCCATGCGCTTAGATATAAGGACCCCAGTGAGGCAATTGCTTCTGATTTTCTCATAAAAGACGACACTACTCTGACCAAGCTCGCGGATGCGTCATCTCGTATTGCGCAAGATTCAGGAGTGTCTCGAGAGCACATCATGGTCCTTCTTGATGTGCTCGAGAGAACTGCACAAGGTTCGATTGATCACCGTGGTAAAGAGCAGGAGCCATACAAAGCATTGAGAGGGATTATGTATGGAGGCTTTTCTACCATGGATAACATCATTGATGCGATGTATCAGTGTATAGACAAGCAGATGATTCACTTCGATTCGAGCTTTAAGTCATATAGCATAGAAGATCGTCGTAAAATTGTACGGGATGTCCTCACCGTATCATTTCATCGTTTTCAAGCGGTTGCAGGTATGAAGCATGATGTGTCTTCGAGCCTCCTCAATTCTGATTTGATGTCAGAGTGGATATTGCTCAAGCGAAATGATGGACAAGTAGTTGTGACCACGAAAGCGCTCGAGACATTTCTTTCAGAAAAAAAGGATAGCCCAATCTATAATCGGCTCCAGAAGAGGCACCGTGAAGGCGATCCGGATTTGAAACATGAGCAAGGCTGTCCCATCGTGATACTCCCACTCTTTCTCCACGCAGCTCGGGCAATGATTGAGCGATACGCCGAAAAGGTTACCTAGCTAGATTCAGTGCTAAAACATGCTAGTATCCCCGCATGAAGAAGGGACGAGTATGTATGGCGCTTTCAGGAGGCGTAGACAGTGCGGTATCTGCTGCGCTGCTTCAGCGTGAGGGCTATGACGTACGAGCGGTCTTTATAAAAGTCTGGCAGCCAGATTTTCTTGACTGTACCCAGGAAGATGACCGAAAAAGCGCAAAGCGTGTCGCCGCATCACTCGGCATACCATTTGAAGTGCTCGACGGTGCTGAGGCATACAAGACTCATGTCGTAGACGTTATGACGACAGGCTATGCGCAAGGGCGGACACCAAACCCTGACATCCTCTGCAATCAGCACATAAAATTTGGAATACTTGCAGCATATGCAGAAAAAAGCGGAGCAGACTATATCGCGACCGGCCACTATGCTCGTACGAAAACCTATGGCGATGCCGTGTGCCTTCAAAAAGCTGTTGATAGTGCAAAAGATCAGGTTTACTTTCTCTCACAAGTAAACCCACAGATACTCGCGCGCTGCTTGTTTCCTGTCGGAGGATTCACTAAGGAGAAGACTCGGACACTCGCAAAAAAAATGAATCTTCCGGTGTTTGATAAAAAGGACAGCCAAGGGTTGTGTTTTATGGGTATGGTTGATATGGCAGAGTTTCTTGCACATGCAGTCCCACTCAAAAATGGTGACGTGCTCGACACTTCAGGAGCATGTATTGGGACGCATACAGGCGCTCAGCAATTTACAACAGGACAAAGACATGGTTTTACACTTCATATCGCTTCAACAAAACCGCACTACGTACTCGGTGTCGATGTCACAAAAAATACAATTACTGTAGATACTGAACTCGAGCGTGGATTAACAGAACTCAAGCTCACCTCTGTGGTTCGATTTGCGCCTGAGCTAAAGAGTCGAGTGTATGATGTGCAAGTTCGCTATCACGGAAACCTCGTGAAGGGTTCGTTGAGTGATGTGAATAGCACGTCAGTGCATGTCGCACTTCAGAAGCCACACCATGTCGCCAAAGGACAAGTCGCAGTCATATATGACAAGGACGTATTGGTCATGAGTGGTATCGTCAGCTGAGGTGCTGTGGAGATTGGGGAGTGTGCGTATGCTTCAATGATACAATAATGCAATGCACACCTTTGCGGATAGATTTTTGCTTGTGCTTTGGTATTGCACTGCGGTATTGATGATTGTCGGCGCGTTTTACCTTTTTGTTACAGGAAGTTCGCTCTTTGCGGGGGTACGACAGGATGCTTCAGTAGCTCTAGCAATCGAGGCAGATAAGGGTGTCACCTATATTTCAGGCACGCTCTCAGACCAAGATGTATGTACCAAGATACGAGTGCAGACATTCCCGCTTGATGATGGTGCGCGTGAGCTACGATTCGAACGACTCAAGCGTCCAGCATGCACCGATGATGGAGAGACTGAAGTGACATTCCTTTCATCATTTGCGGGCAGGGCAACCGAGATACGAGCAACATTAGATGGTAAGCCGCTTCGAGTAACATCACATACACTATGAACGACCGCATGATGGTTATAAAAGCAGATGGGAGCA
Organism: uncultured Candidatus Saccharibacteria bacterium; assembly: GCA_964528735.1. Classification (GTDB taxonomy): domain Bacteria; phylum Patescibacteriota; class Minisyncoccia; order Phycocordibacterales; family UBA2100; genus CAYNND01. The sequence goes on from CAZGUV010000007.1 coordinate 45,430, forward strand.
AACAACTCTATGATGAGCATAAATTATTGCGCTCGCTTGGCAAAGTTGGTGTACGACCAGAGGAATCCGAAGAAATTTTAGGCTACATTCGTGATCAGGTGCGCCACGGCATTTCTACTTCAGATATTTTCAACCATACGCTTGATTATCTCAAAGGTAAGCGAGGTATTTCAGCGGCACGATACTCAATCAAGCGTGCAGTCTTGGCTCTCGGTCCGAGCGGATTTCCATTTGAAAAGTATATTGGCGAAGTTTTGAAAGCTCACGGGGCTACATCGGTCATGACTGATGTGACACTCAACGGCGCGTGCGTACCTCACGAGGTCGATATCATCGCGCATATCCAAGGTACACGCATCGGTATCGAAGCAAAATTCCATAACTCAGCAGGTCTTAAAACAGAAATCAAAGACATGTTATATGTGCATGCACGCTTTCAAGATTTAGTGAAGGCAAAGGATAGGCAGATTGATGCGGGATGGCTCATCACCAATACACGCTTCACGACCCATGCTCAGCAGTATGC